>JBJTMY010000214.1:0-32386 GCA_046073825.1 Bacteroidota bacterium | reverse complement strand
AATTTATTGAAAGATAAAGGTGCTAAGAAAGCTACTAAAACACGTCGTCGTGGAGGTTCTACAAAGAAAGCTACAGCACCTAAGGCTGATAATGCAGCTGAGGGAACTGAAGAATAAAAAAATCTCAATCAAATATAAATGGGTTATTGTTAAAGCGGTAACCCATTTTTTATTGCCTTAATTTATTCTCAATAAAAAAGCCCTGAATCTTCAGGGCTTCAACTTTTAAATGAATTGCGATTATTTCACGCGCTCTACGTAAGAACCTGTGCGCGTATCAATTTTTATTTTCTCACCTTCTCCAACAAATAAAGGTACGTTTACAATTGCACCATTCTCCATTGTTGCAGGCTTTAATGTATTGGTGGCAGTATCGCCTTTTACACCTGGCTCGCAATAAGTAATTACCATTTCTACGAAAGTAGGAGCCTCTGCTAATATTGGCATTTCACTTTCAAAAGAAACTTTTACTTCCATACCTTCTTTTAAAAATTTTAAGGCATCACCAAATAAATATTCCGGAATAGGTGTTTGCTCAAAGTTTTCTTTATCCATACAAACTAAGAATTCTCCATCATTATAAAGATATTCCATCATTTTGTATTCAACACGAGCAATTTCTACTTCTTCGCCCGAACGAAAACGATTCTCAAGAATTTTTCCGTTGCGGATATTACGCATTTTACCTTGATAGAAAGCGCGTAGGTTTCCTGGTGTTCTGTGTTGCCATTCTGTTACAACACATAATTCACCGTTTATTCTTAATACTGTTCCAACATGAACATCGCTTGTTGTAGCCATCTTGATTTAAATTAAAGAAGGCAGAGTGGTAGCTCTGCCTTCGGTTTTTTTAATGATTAACCTTCTACTACTTCGAAGTTTAATTTTGCTTTAATATCTCTGTGAACATTGATTTCAGCAACATATGCTCCAGTCTTTTTAATGTGATCTGTAGGCATTGTAATTTGCTTCTTATCGATTTCATAACCCATAGCAGTTAATTTATCTACTAACTGTTGAGAAGTGATAGAACCGAATAATTTACCATTGTCGCCAACTTTTGCACCAATAGATAATGTTACACTTTCTAATTTTGCAACCAATGCTTCTGCATCCATACGCATTTTGTTAATCTTGTGCGCACGTTGCTTTACTGTTTCAGCATTGATTTTTCTGTTGCTGTCGTTTGCAATTACAGCTAATCCACGAGGAATTAGATAATTCAAACCGTAACCATTACGAACTTTTACGATTTCATCTGCAAAGCCCAGGTTTTTGATGTCTTGTTTTAAAATTACTTCCATGCTATTGTCCTCCTCCTTATTTTAATAAATCTGTTACATAAGGCATCAATGCAAGATGACGAGCACGAGCGATTGCCTGTCCAACTTTACGTTGGTACTTTAATGATGTTCCTGTTAAACGACGAGGAAGAATTTTTCCTTGCTCATTAACGAATTTTGTTAAGAAAGTAGCATCCTTATAGTCGATGTACTTAATTCCAATTTTCTTGAAACGACAGTATTTCTTTTTGTTTACCTCTACTGCCGGTGGATTGAGGTAACGGATTTCTCCATTTACATTTGTAGTTGCCATGTTCGGTTTCGAGTTTTAATTTACTGATTCTTCTTGTTTTTTCTGAGCTGCATTCTTGCGCTTACGCTCGTTGTACGCGATTGCGTGTTTGTCAAGAGCAATTGTTAGGAATCGCATGATGCGCTCATCTCTTTTGTATTCAACTTCCATTTTAGCGATCAATGTTGGATCAGCTTGGAATTCGAATAAGAAGTAAAAGCCTGTGCTTTTCTTCTGAATAGGATAGGCCAGCTTGCGCAATCCCCAATTGTTCTCATGAACAATTACGGCTCCGTTATCGGAGAGGAATTTACGATACTTTGCAACCGCTTCTTCCACCTGCTCTTGTAATAAAACAGGAGTTAAAACGATTACAGTTTCATACTGCTTGGTCATTTTGTTTGTTTATTTAATTAATTAATTTGTTTTATGTCCCTTTTGGGGAGGGCAAAGGTAGACTTTTATCTCTTAAAATCAAATAGTAAATGTGAAAAATAATAGGGTAGATTTACTCGTATCGTAATGCTTCTATGGGGTCAAGTTTTGAAGCTTTGATGGCAGGGTAGATTCCGCTGCTGATTCCAACAATGAAACATAAAGAAAATCCCATTAGCATCCACGCCCATGGAATGATGACTCCTGCTCCGGTAGCAAACGCTACCACATTTCCGATGATAATGCCAAGTAAAACACCCAATAGTCCACCAATTTGGCAAATAACAATCGCCTCTGTTAAAAACTGCTGTCGAATGTTTTGTGCCGTAGCCCCCAAGGATTTACGAATGCCGATTTCCCTTGTTCTTTCAGTAACTGAAACCAACATGATATTCATAAGACCAATTGCCGCTCCAAGTAGTGTAATGATGCCAATAAAAACGGCGGCAGCCCGGAGATAAATTAAATTGTCAAACAAAGCTTTCGAAAGACTATCACTTTGAGATACTCCAAAACTATCAGGATTGCCTAAGCGGTCTTTGCGAATGGTTCTCATTAAGCCAGTTGCTTGCCCATTAACTACCAATAAATCACTCACCGATTTCGCTTTAATTGTAATTGCATAAGACGTGTTATTTGATAGATAGTTCATTTTGGCATTTAATACTGGAATCGCAACCATTTTATCGCCGCCAAAGCCCATACTGCTGCCTTTTTCCTGCAAGGTGCCAATTACACGATATTGTTTACTGCCAATGTAAACCAATTTATCTGCAGCAGATTCATTAATAAATAACTTATCAGTAATTTCTTTACCTAACACGCATACATTTGATCCTAATTCAAGTTCTTGTTTATTAAAGTTTCTTCCTGAATTTATTTGATATCCTACTACTTCAAAGTAGTTTTCATCTACACCCATAACTAAAATATTAGGGTTGGTTTTTTTTGATTCATAACGAACCGACCCAACAGGAGTAACGGAAACAGAAATTGCCACGATGCCTGGCGAATCAAAAGTTTCTTTAAAAGAATTTGCCTGATAAATGGTGATAGGAGGAAATACATTTCTTTTCCCAGGCCCATGTCCCATACGAATAGCCGAGGAAACATTTCTGATTGTAACTGAATTGCTACCCATCATCGAAAACGAATTGTTCAATGAATATTTAACTGCATCTATTGCTGTAAGTGTACCCACAAGCGCCATAATTCCTAAAGCAATAATAAAAATAGTCAGTGAGGCCCTCAATTTTTGACTTTTAATGGCCTGTATTGAAATGAATAAGTTTTCCTTTGTGGTCACCCGTCAAAAGTACATTAGTTTGCCGTAAGACGAATAAAAATCATAAAATGTTTTGAAATTTTCTTTGTGATAGTACGTTGTAGTGCGTATAATTGCATAACCAAATTAAATATTATGAAAAAAATAGCATTTTTAATTGCATTCTTTACGTTAACTTCTGTTGCGTTTGCAAATGCGCAGTCAACTGCAAAAACATCTCAACAAAACCCTGAGAAAAAAGAAAAAACATGTGACAAGAAATCTGAAAAATCATGTTGTAATAAAGAGGCTAGCTCTTCTGCTAAATCTTGCAATAAAGATGGCGAGAAAACAGAAATGAAAGCATGTTGTCACAAGGGACACGAAGAGTCTGAAAAAAAATAATGAATTCTAACGCTCCGAATTTCAGGGCGTTATTTTTTTAGAAGTAATTGGATTTGTTCAAGTGAGTTGACTACCACGTAACTGTCATTTCTAGTTAGGGATTGCATATTTTTTAAATCAAGATGTATGGCATTCATTTGTGCACCTATTGAACCATGAATATCTGCTTCCAAGGAGTCGCCAATCATTAAGCAATTTGAAGGATTGCTTGCGCCACTGATTTGCATTGCGTGATTGAATATATTCGGATTGGGTTTGTTGTAACCAACTTCCTCAGATATGAAAATATGTTCAAAATATTTGCTCAGTCCAGAGTGTTCCATTTTTATATATTGAACTTCTTTAAAACCGTTGGTGATTATTGATAGCGTATAATTGTCTTTAATTGCTTCCATTAGGTTAATCGCTCCGTCAATTAAGTTTTTTTTCAGTGGTGTGCGTCTAACGAAGTGACTGGCAAAAAAATCATTTTTTTGATTGTCAAAAACACCTAGTTCTTCCAGTGTAAATTTAAAACGATTTATACGAACATCTTCTTTGGTTACTTCATGCTGGGCATACTTTTTCCAAAGCGCATCATTGTGCTTTTGATAAGTGGAGTGAAATAATTCAAAAGTAATATTATGTAATTCATTTAGCTTAATTTCCTTATGAAGTTCGTTAAGTGATTCGTATGCGTTTTTATCAGTATCCCACAGCGTATGGTCTAAATCAAAAAACAGATGTGTGATGTTTTTCATTTTATAATTTGTTCTTGAAGGTCGATTACGTTTTTAGCATGAAAAATCTCAAAAAGACTCACCATTAATGTTGACCAAAACAAAATCGAAATAAACATATACAAGAAAATTTTCCTTTTTTTATTTTCAAAACTGTTGGCCACAATTGTTCCGATTGGAATTGATAATAAAACAGGCGTTAAAAAAGCAATACCAAACAAACCATATTTTTTAAATATAGTTACAAGTCTGCGGTTTCTTTTGGTGAAAACCTTTTTAGATTCTTGATGATGGTTGACATATTCGTATTTTATTTTAATTGGTGTGTCAACATCGGCCTTAGGCTCAGAGTAGTTTTGATCGTTCGTAAATGTCTTTTTAAGTTTATTTTTAAAGTGAATCCATAATTGATGGATTTTGTCTGAAAAAAAAGTAAATACAATAACACCTAACATTCCACCAGTAACACTATAAAGTATTACTTCAAAAAATGTAAATTCATAACTTTGGTTATAATATGCAAAAGTAGGGCCTGTAACGAATTTAACGCTACTCAATAAAATCACTTGAATAATTTTAATGACCTCTTGCATATTTTCTGAAAAGAAAATAATTAATGCTGTGTCTTCGTTCCAAATGCTAAATCACCGGCATCTCCAAGTCCAGGAACAATGTATGATTGTGCTGTTAGTTCTTCGTCTATTGCGCCAATCCATAAAGTTACATCGGAGGGCAAATGACTCTTTACATATTCAACACCCTGTGTGCTAGCAATACAAGCTACAATGTGTGTGTGCTTAGGTTTGCCTCCTTGTAACATTTCTTTGAATGTGACAACTATGGAAGATCCTGTAGCAATCATAGGGTCTGCAAGTATTAGAATTCGGCCTTCTAAACTAGGGCTGCTCATATAATCTAGTCGAATGTCAAAACTTCCGTCCTTGTGATGTTTTCTGTAAGCAGAAACAAAAGCATTATCAGCACCGTCAAAATAATTAAGAACCCCCTGGTGCAAAGGAAGGCCGGCACGTAATATAGTACCAACAACAGGTACATCTTGTAATAATGGAGTAGGAGCAATCCCAAGCGGAGTTATTATGTCTTTTACTTCGTATGCCAATGTTTTGCTTATTTCATAAGCTGCTATTTCACCAATCCTCTCAATGTTCCTTCTGAATCGCATTCTGTCCTTCTGAATTTCAACATCTCTAAGTTCAGCAATGAAATGGTTGATGATTGAGTTTTTTTCGTTAAGTATATGTACCATTGTTTTTTTTATATATATAATCCACCGTTAATATGAAATATTTGTCCAGTAGTAAATTTACCACCGTCTCCACACAAATATAAAACTGTTTCAGCAATTGCTTGGGGATTTCCTAATGATTTTAAGGGGGTGATACTAATTAATTCATTACGCAATTCTTCATTGATCTCTCTAATCATGCCTGCATCAAAATACCCGGGTGCGATGCAATTTACTCGAATGTTGGAAGCGCCAAGTTCTACTGATTGTGTTTTTGTAAGACCTTCCAAGCCGGCTTTGCTTGCGGCGTAAGCAGAAGTTCCTGCAATTGGACGATGGGCAACAATCGACGAGAAATAAATGATGACACCGTCTTTTTGTTTTTTCATTTGAGGAATAAGATGTTTACTTAAAAGCATGGGGCCTGTTAAGTTAATATCTAAAACTTCTTTCCAGTCCTTTCCAGATTGTTTCCAGCTCATTCCACTGAATGAAATGCCAGCAAGATGGATGAGCACATCAATTTGTTGATGATTATTCAATAGCTGTTGTGCGACATTTATTATCGAATCTTCGTATGCTAAATCAGCTGTGTAAACGTTGAATGCAACATTTTTTTTAGCTGCAGCTTTTTTTAATTCATAAAAATCAAAATAACTATTCCGATTTATGGCGGCAATGTTATAATTTGCATCGATCATGGTGAGCGCTACGTTTTGCGCAAGACCACCACTGATTCCTGTTATAACTGCAACTTTGTTGGACATAAGGTTTATTTCTTTAACCATCGAAGTGGTCGAGGTAAATTGTTTTTTTCGAGATGTAAATATACTGAATCTTTAGCTCCGAAACCTCTGAAAAATTGTCGTACGTTCTTATCGTTAGCTCCTCCAAAATCAAGTAGAATAGATTGATTACAATGCTCTTTTATAATGGAATCAAACAAGTAAAACATGACACCATCTAATTCTGTATTAGATTTTCTAAATCCTTTTAAATATAAAATCCTATTATTGATTTGAACAAAATAAGCAGCTGCAAGTAGCTCGTTTTTAAAATAAACTCCCTTTGAAATCACGTTGCAATGCTTAGGTATTTCTTGCATGAGTTGTTGCAATGTGCTAATGTGTTTGTCTGAATAATTTAGGTTTTTATTGCTAACTGTGTGTCTAAATTCTTCCGCAAAAACGGCATAGTTTGTAATATCTTGAAGTTGAACTTCTGCATTTGCTACTTTCTTTATTTTACGAAGATGGCTATTGCTATAATTACTTTTTAATGCTGAATGTGTAAAGTTTAAGTCTAGCGTTTGATATACTTTTTCAGTTACATTGAAGTGGTTTGAAAATTCTGAATTTATATTGAAAACATCAAAATTGAAGTAGGTCGCTAATTCTAATAAATGAGGAATCCATAGCTTGAAATCAATGAAATGATTAGTAGCGTAAATGCCGAAGTGTCTAACAAAATAGGGTTGAGACAGATATCGAATATGAAATTTTGATTTGAGTGATATAGGAAAAACTGCCTCGTAATCATTTAAAACAATTCCTATCCATTCAGGGCAGCAGATGTCTAAAAAAAAAGTGTAACCGAACAATTGTGGTGAATCACTGTTTGAAATACAGTTGTTCCATTTTAGGTTGTCAATTTCTATTCTAGATAAAACACGAATCATAATGATTTATTTCGCTCCTGACGAAATGTAGTGAAGTTATGAATATTCCTATTCTTTTTGATGAATAGATCAAGTGCATTAAGTCCATAGCGGGTTAACGACTTTGGATGTCCAATTACCACTAATTCATTTTTGTTTTGGTACTGATGAAGTGCTTTGTTTAATAATGCAGCGTTATAACCGTCAATAGAAACTGTATTTTGAGTAAAACGAGTAAGTAGTTTCTTTCGCTGTCCTGGTGCGGCTATGGGTACTCCGTCTCCAAGAGGTTTATGCATAAATGGATGTAATCTTCCCAAAAGAAATAATTTCCAATAAAAAAGTGGACTATTGCAGATCGAACCAATCGGTAATTCTTTAAATGGTCCGTCAGCTTGTTGACAAGGATCGTTATTAAATGTCCAACTGCTTAAACTTGGTGCTTTTGTAAAATCGTAACTGTATTGATCAGAGCTGTACTTCCCTTTTTGAAACACACTTGAATCAATGGTAATGTTATTCTTGATGAATGTAGATTTTAATTTTTCAAATGGTTGTACACACCATCCACCAGCTCTAAAAGCAAATACAGAATTGTGTCCCGTTAGTTCTTCTGTTTTTTGTTTGTAAGATGAAACTATTCTGTCGATTTCGATTTCGTTAAAATCTGCCAGTTTATATCTGTTTGCAATGATAGTCCATTTGCCATTTTTATAGTAGCTGTCTTCCCAATGTGGATGAATATGCAATTGTATGTCGTGGCCACTCCGATAAAGATTTTTTATCTGGTTGGTAATTAACTGATAGTCGTTTTCAAGTTCCGGATAGTCATTTTTAAATTCTTCGAGTTTAATGATATATCCAATATCTACAAATTGTACTAATTTAATGGAATGTTTATCGGCTACTTCAGTCAATAATTCTGTAGGTGTTAGAATACAATTCTTAGCAGTTCCGGTAGTATGGCCGAAATATAGTTCATAGTCAAATGTCAAGTAAATATTCATTTTTTTTCTAATTGATTTTTATTTCCCCAAGGGGTGTACATGGTTACACCAAATCGGTTATAATAGTCAATCATTACTTGCAACATTTTGTCAGCATCAATCAACATACATTTTGCTTCTCCAATTATTGAATTGGTCAAAACTTTTTCTTTCTCAAATATAGGCTTTAAAGCATCACAGTTTCTTTTTGCTGACCAAATAGGATTGTGAACTTTTGTGTCCATAGTGATACAATGTCCTTTATCATCTATCATTTTTACATTAAAAATTTTCTCGTCGTAAATCGGATATTTGAAATCTACAGCGTCTTCTAAGGTGTGCAAATTAGTGCAGGCTCCATTTAAGGTAGTGCCTAGCATTAAAATTTTACCATGTTTGTTGCATAATTTTCTGAACGGGGAATTTTCATTGTATGGCGTAACATTGCCAAAATGAGTGTTTGTAAAGTATTCCGCCTCTTTTCCCAATGCACAAATGGAATCAGTTGGATGAAAACTTCGTTTTACTCCAGGCAATTTCCGGAAAATTTCTGATGTAAGTCCCATCTGAGAAGAAGTGTTTAACAAGTCAAAAGTAGGGGAGCTTTCAAGAAAATCTTTGTTTCTAGCGGTCGCAGGAAAGGCAGGCATAAGTAAAGTGCCTTTAGTCCCTATGGTTTCTAATAATGCTTCAATTAAGGTTAATGCGCCACCGTTAATATAACCGATTTTACTTAAAGAGCAATGAACTAATAAATGATCACCATTTTTGATTCCGGCATTTTGAAATTGAATTTTTAATTCATCTTTGGAAATGCCACGCTTATTGTTCTTTTGATTTTGCAAGGTCCTGTTTCGAAAGAGTTTCTTTAAACGTTTTAAATACTCTAAAAGAAAATTCGGTAGGTGTTTTAAAATTGCCGATTTCATTAAAAAAAGTAATTATTTAGACATAGCATAAGCAACAATTTCTTCATAAACGGATCTCCATCCTTTCCATCCGTCTTTATCATTAACAGAATGATTATGCCATAAAGTTACAAATGTGCCATTGACATTTTTTACTTCATCAATTAGTTTTTTTGCTCTTAAAACAGATTCCGCTGGCGATAAACGCATGTAGTCTTTTAATGTGCCGTCCATCATCATAAACGGTACTAATCGTAATTGAGTTGGTGTTTCGAGATCTAAATCATAAAAATAAAATGGAGAGCATATACTTGCCCTGAAACCAATTTCTGAAGCATACCCTAAAGAGTAATCTTCTTGTATGTCCATATCGATTAATGTTCGATAAGTTTCCGGAAACGTTACTTTTAAAAAGTGCTGTCTGCTTTTGGTTATTTCTCGCTTGACAACTTTGGTTAATCGTTTAATTTCCTTTTGAATTTGATTCGCATTTCCATTGCTGGCATAAGATGGATGAATACCTATTTCTGCGTTGTCAGCAATCGATTTTATCAATGATTGGAATCGCAAACTGCTCTCCACGGCGATATTTTTATCATACTCACCATAATTTCCTAATAGAAAAAAATAAATCTGTTTTAAGTGGTATTTTTCTTTGATTTCCATTTGCCATTCATAGGTGTCAAACGGGTCCTGTTGAAGACCTAGTAATACGTTAATTCTTTCGGAAATTTTATTAAAATCAAATTTTAATAAAGCATTTGCAAATGAACCAAATTGTCTAGTGATGCCTTTCTCTTTGTACGCGTATGCACTGTCTATATCGAAGGTCGAAATAAATTTATAGTGCCTCTCTCTACAAACAAGAAATGGGTATTTTGTTTTCAGTTGGTTCTTCAATTCAGCACACCAAATATTTACTAATGGCTTGTCTAAAAAACCTTTTTGATAGGCAAGGCTTTGCTGTGGACTGAACCTAAGGTGTTCATCTTTTATGTGAGGTAAATATTCTTCGTATCGACTAACCAAATAAAAAGAGGCAGCAAACAAATCGAATGGCATATCATACTTAGGGTGAGTACCAAAAAACACAGGCATGTTTTTCCATTCAAAAACATTCAATTCTTGATCTTCAATTCCTTTTTCGAATAGCAGTCGGGAAGCATAAATAAATAACTCATCTCCAAAGGCATGTTCGCAGTAAGTAATCTTGGGTAAAGTGCTTGATATTAATTCCTCTCTGTTGTTCGTGATTTTAAAGTCAAGACCGATAATATCGCTCAGCAATAATTTAAAAATATATTGCAGGCGAGGTGTTGTTTTATGAGCGTAAACTAAAATCTCTGTCGCTTTCATTCGTCTAATCGAAGTTATAAAAATAGTGATTTTAAATGCATCTGAGTGATTAATTATAATTCTCCTTCGTCTGCAAAACTATAATAGTCGTTGCCCGCAATAATTAGGTGATCGAGCAATTGAATGTCAAGATGATTAGCACCCAATTTTAATTTATTAGTTAGCTCTTTATCTGCTTGACTTGGTTCGGTATTTCCACTTGGGTGGTTATGAACCGCAATTATATTTGAGCAAGTGGCTTGTATTGCTTCTTTAAATATTATTTTAGGATCTACGACGGTTCCACTGGTGCCACCCATACTGACTTTCTTTTTTGAGATGATTTTATTTGCTCTGTTTAGTAAGATAATCCAAAATTCTTCATAGGGTAAATCGGCCAATAGTGGATGCATTTGCGCCATTGCATCTTTACTGCTTTTTATTTTTTCTCCGGAAATATCGTATTCTCTTCTTCTTCTTCCTAATTCAAGCGCCGCTAATATGGATATTGCTTTTACAGCTCCTAGCCCTTTAATTTTAGAAAGTTCTTTGATAGTAAGTCTGCTTAGGCTCGCTAGATTGTTCTGATAGGCAGCCAGGAGTTCCTGAGAAATAGCAACAGCATTTTTTTCTTTTGTGCCAGTGCGAATCAAAATTGCAATTAGTTCGGCTACACTTAAAGTGGAGAGTCCGTTTCGAATAAGTTTCTCTCTTGGGCGGTCCATTTCTGACCAATTGCCCACGCTTTTCTTGTTCATATTTTAAAAATTATGTGGGCGAATGAAAAATCAACCCGGTTCTATAAAAAGAAAAAGCCCTTCAATTGAAGGGCTAAAATAAGTTCAAAATAATTTAAATTATAAACTATTAAGATGCATTTGAATACTAGACTTCAAATTAGCAGCTTTGTTTTTATGAATCACGTTTTTCTTTGCTAAACGATCAAGCATAGCTGTTACTTCTGGTAACAATTTAGCTACTTCTGCTTTATCCTTGCTGCTACGTAATTCTTTCAAAAGATTACGAGTTGTTTTAGCTTGATAACGGTTGCGCACTCGCTTGGTGTCATTTGCGCGGATTCTTTTTTCGGCTGACTTATGATTTGCCATTGCTCTTCTTTTTTAAGGTTGTGCAAGTTACTCATTTACACAACAATTTCCAATTTTTTTTGTAGTCCGTACGGGAATCGAACCCGTGTTTCCTCCGTGAAAGGGAGATGTCCTAGACCCCTAGACGAACGGACCATTTATGTATTTTCCCTTTTAACGGGAGCGCAAAATTAGAATATTATTTTGATAAATCAAGTGTTCTGTCTTTTTTTTTCTTAAAATTTAAACATCTCGGCTTCCATCGAACTGTTCCAGGTAGTCTGCAATACGTCTTAAGAAGCTTCCCCCCAACGAACCATCAACTACCCGGTGATCGTAACTTAATGAAAGAAACATCATGTGTCTAATTGCAATAGCGTCGCCCATTGGGGTTTCGATTACTGCAGGTTTCTTGCGGATAGCTCCAACCGCAAGAATAGCCACCTGAGGTTGGTTAATGATTGGAGTGCCCATTACATTTCCAAAAGTTCCCACGTTTGTTATTGTAAACGTACCACCCTGAATTTCATCAGGTTGCAACTTGTTCGCGCGCGCTCTTTTCGCTAAATCATTCACTGATTTCGTAAGCCCTAACAAGTTTAACCGATCAGCATTTTTAATAACCGGTACAATTAAATTGCCTGTAGGAAGAGCTGCAGCCATTCCAATATTGATATTCTTTTTTATAATGATTTTGGTTCCATCAACACTTACATTAATAAGTGGAAAGTCTTTGATAGCTTTTACTACCGCTTCAATGAAAACAGGGGTAAAGGTTATTTTTTCTCCTTCACGCTTTTCGAAAGATTTTTTAATCTTATCTCTCCACAAAACCAAATTCGTTACATCCGCCTCCACGTACGAAGTAACATGGGGAGAGGTTTGTTTACTCATTACCATGTGATCTGCAATAAGTTTGCGCATCCTATCCATTTCAACTATTTCTACATCACCACTTACAGATGTTGCAGGAGCAGCAGTTGTTACTTGAGTAGGAATCACAGCTGGTTGAGCACCTGGTTGTGGCGTTAGTGCAGCTATGTTACCACCTGATTTTCTTGATTCAACAAAGGCCAAAATATCCTTTTTAGTTACTCTGCCTTCCGCGCCGCTTCCAGAAACAGCATCTAGTTCAGCTTGAGAAATACCTTCTGTTTGTGCAATATTTTTTACTAATGGAGAATAAAAGCGGTTATTGGTTGAAGTTACACTTGTGCTGGTATGCGCACTAACTGATGGAGCAGGCGCCACCACTGCAGGGGCAGGGTTGGCTACTGGCGTAGCTGATGCAGTAACGATTGTTGTTTTTGGCTCCGAACTACCTACGCTTGTTTCGATAACTGCTATTGCTGTTCCTACCTGTACTACTTCACCTTCATTAAATAATCTTTTTACTAAAATTCCAGCGGCTGTTGATGGAACCTCTGAGTCAACCTTGTCAGTAGCAATTTCTAAGACTGATTCATCAGCTTGAATAGCATCACCTTCGTTTTTTAACCAACGTATAATCGTTGCCTCATGAACGCTTTCGCCCATTTTTGGCATTTTTAGTTCAACTGTCGCCATTTTAGTAATCGTTAATTATTTTGCAGGTGCAAAAGTAAGAAAATCCAACAAAGCTCACACGTATTTTTAATACTTATGCTTCTGCAACTTTTTTCAGTAGATTGTAAAATATAGTTAAAACATGTTCGTTAGCGGGGTAGAAATTTGATTTTTGATATGATAGTTAGCGATATTAGCAACTTGGAAACAAATAACGGAGTCTCAAAAGTAATTCTTGAATACGGCCAGCGCCTACGTGATTTTATACGCAGACGCGTTAGTAGTCAGGAGGATGCAGAAGATATTTTGCAGGATGTTTACATCGATTTAATGCAAACAATGCGCGTTCGTCCTATTGAGCAAATGTCGGCCTGGCTTTACAGGGTTGCCCGAAATAAAATAATTGACCGTTATCGAAAACATAAGCCGACCCTTTACAATGATATGAGTATTGTGAAGTCGGGGGGCGACGAAGGTTATTATTTCATTGAGGAAATTTTGGGGGCTCAAAATGATCCTGGTTTTATGAGCAAGGATAATAAGTTGATACGAGATGCGCTTTTTAAAGCTTTGGAGGATTTGCCTGCGGAACAAAGAGAAGTATTTATCCGACATGAATTTGAACAACAAGGATTTCAGGAAATGTCAGATGAGTTAAATGTGTCTTTAAACACTTTGCTTTCTCGTAAACATTACGCAATTAAATATCTTCGTAAAAGATTAAAACCACTTTATGAAGAATTGTTCAATCAAAATTAATTTCTAATTTGGCATTATGCAATCAAAGCGCTACCTATCCAGTTTTTTAATTATTTTAATTTACTATTTCGTTGCAGGTTTGATCGTGATGATTCTTTGGAATTGGCTTTTGCCTGAAATTTTTGGATTGAAGTCAATTAATTATTGGGAGGCATGTGGATTGATTTTATTAACCAATTTTTTATTTAACCGCACCTTTACCCGAAAGTATATTCTTCGAAAGAATTGCGAAAAAGAAAAATGGGCGCATTTGTGCGATGAAAAAAAAGATCGTTTAAATGAAATGTGGGAAAAGCGCTGTAACGAAATTTCAAAAAGTAAATAAATAAGCAAAAAAAAGACCTCATTCGAGGTCTTTTTTTTATTTGCTATCTGCCGGCTTAGATTCATCTTTTTGGTGCTCTTTGATGTCTGCTTTCATTTCTTTACGTTCCGCCTGTCCTTCTTTAAATTGCTTCATTTGTTCCGGAGTAAAAATAGTGCCTAATTCTTTTTCGAATGTTTCACGTGCTTTTTTCATTTGATCTTTAAATGCATCCATATCCTTCTCTTGCTTGGTAAATAAAGCTTCCAGGTCTTTTACTTGCCTATCGTTTAAGTTTAATTTCTGCTTAAGCATTAAAGCTCTTTTCGTGGCTCTTTCTTCTGGGTTCATGTCTTTGCGTTTCGCCTCTTGAGCCGATGCGCTATTTGCGAGTGCTGTTAGAAAGAACAGGCAAATAATTAAAATTTGTTTTTTCATAGTTTATTCAATTAGTTGATTATTGAGATTAGTAGGCAATATTCTTTATTACTTGTTTTTTATTCACTTATTTTTTTAATTAAATAAATACCATCTCTTATTGGAAGTAGTATTTTTTGAACACGTTTGTCATCTACTACTTTTTCATTAAATGCAACAAGATGTTTCGTGTCTCTATCCCAGTTTTTTTCTTCTTTAATCACATTTCCGCTCCATAGCACATTGTCTGCTAGAATATATCCTCCTATTTTCAATTTATCAAATACTAGGTCATAATATCTGGAGTAAGCTTCTTTGTTTGCATCAATAAATACAAGGTCAAATTGTTCAGATAAATTGGGGATAATTTTTTCCGCATCTCCAGTGAGAACATTGCACGAATGTATAACATTTGCTTTCGCTAAATATTGTTCAACCATCGATTTTAACTCGTCATTAACGTCTATCGTTGTGAGTTTTCCATTTTGTTTTAGACCACGAGCTAAACAAATGGCAGAGTATCCAGTGTAGGTGCCAATTTCTAGAATTTGCTCAGGCTGAATAAGCGTACTAATTAGTGATAAAAAAGACCCTTGTAAATGTCCAGATAACATTCTAGGCGACATTACCTTAGCAAATGTTTCTCTATTCAATTCTTTTAGAACATGATCTTCCGGGGTAGAGTGCGATTCACAATACTCCAATAATTCTTTACTTATAAATTCCATAATAAATAGTTCAATTCAATTTAGATGGTTAAAAGTAAAACATAATGCATTGATTCGACAATTTTATAAAAGAAACGATTGTAATATCGTATAACTGATTAAGAATAAAATATTAAAATATTAAGTGATAATGTAGGATGCAAGCACTTTGGTTGTTATTTTCGTGGGATAACAAAAGTGCTATGAATATAATTCTTTTTGACGATCAGCTAGTTGATCATTTATTGCCATTTACCTTTACTAGACCTACTGGAGATTTGCGAGTTGGAATATTGACAATAAAAGAGAAATGGGAATTATTAACAAAGTCAGTTAAAGGCGATGTTAGTTTTCAAACAAAAGAATATCTAAGTGAAAAATTTCCTTGTAAAAGCACTCATGATAGTTATTACATTAATGGTGCAGTTTTGCCTAGTATTGATTTATTGTCAGAAATTCAAAAGTTAGAAATTGGTCAGGGTATATGCGTGGGCGATAGATTAATTGCGGCTCGTTCAGATGATTTTAATGTAAAATCCCATTCTTCAATCGAGTTCAATCATTACCAAGGTGATGTGGATTTGCTAAATCATCCTTGGGATTTGTTTACTAAAAATGAAAGGGAGATAAAATCGGATTTTCAGTTGCTTACTGCAAACAGAAAAAGTCAGCCAATATCGAATACAAATCAAGTTTTGGGAGGAGAAAATGTGTTTGTTGAAGAAGGTGCCAAAATAGAATGTGCAATTATTAATGCGACCACAGGCCCTGTTTATATAGGGCGACATGCAGAAGTAATGGAAGGTTGTTTAATTCGTGGTCCATTTTCCTTGAATGAAAATGCAACGCTTAAGATGGGAGCAAAAATTTATGGAGCTACTACAATTGGTCCTGGGTGTAAGGTTGGAGGCGAGGTAAGTAATTCTTTATTTATAGGCAATGCGAATAAAGCACATGATGGTTTTTTAGGAAATAGTGTAATAGGAGAATGGTGTAATTTAGGTGCAGATAGCAATACGTCCAATTTGAAGAATAATTATTCCAATGTAAAAGTCTGGAGTTATAAAGAGCAAAAAATGGTTGATACAGGGTTGCTTTTTTGTGGGTTAATGATGGGGGATCATTCGAAATGTGGTATTAATACAATGTTTAACACAGGAACTGTTATTGGTGTTTCGGCGAATGTTTTTGGCGCAGGATTTCCGGATAAGTTTATTCCGTCATTTACGTGGGGAGGGACAGCAGATTCGGAAAAATTTATTCTTGATAAAGCCACAATATTAGCCCGTAAAGTAATGTCGCGCAGAGGTATTACAATGAGCGAGTCTGATGAGCGAATTTTATCCGAGGTGTTTTTATTAGACACAGCTATTAACAAATAAGGATTTTGGTGGCATATCAATTGCCTAGGGCGCGCGCTCGAAAAAAAAGCGCCTTTAAAAGTTTATTAATGTCAATTTGTCACAATTAAATTATGCATTCAGAAAATAATTTCAATAATCTGCCTTTATCTGCCATCGGTATTAATGACGATGAGCCAGAATTAATTCCTTTGTTAACGAACGAAGACGAGGAGCAGATGAATAATGAAAAGGTTCCAGAGACGCTATCATTATTGCCATTAAGAAATACTGTTTTATTTCCTGGGGTTGTTATCCCTATTACTGTTGGAAGAGACAAGTCAATTAAGTTAATCAAAGATGCTTATGCATCGGATCGTATTATTGGGGTAGTAGCACAAAAAGATGTGAGTGTGGAGGATCCAAAACTTGATGATTTAAATTCGATTGGTACAGTTGCTCAAATTTTACGAATGTTGCGAATGCCAGATGGCAATACAACGGTTATCATACAAGGTAAACGTCGATTTAAAGTTAAAGAACTTGTTCAAGATGATCCATATTTACGAGCGGTAGTAGAACCGTTTTCAGATTCAACAAAGGTTGAAAAAGATCAGGAGTTTAGCGCAATTGTCGATTCGTTAAAAGATATCTCTATGCAGATAATTCAACAATCGCCTAATATTCCAACAGAAGCATCGTTTGCCTTAAGAAATATTGAAAGTCCATCATTCTTAATCAATTTTATCTCCTCCAACATGAATGCGGATGTAGATAAAAAGCAAAGTTTGTTAGAGATGAATGATTTGAAAGAGCGTGCAACTCGTGTGTTAGAACATCTAACAAAGGAACTGCAAATGCTTGAATTGAAAAATCAAATTCAGAGCAAAGTAAAAACAGATTTAGATAAACAGCAACGCGAATATTTTTTGAATCAACAATTAAAAACGATTCAAGAAGAATTGGGAGGCAATACTCCTGATAAAGAGATGGAAGAAATGCGTGAGCGTGCTAAAAGTAAAAAGTGGGGTAAGTCTGTTCAAGAGGTTTTTGATAAGGAAATGGATCGTTTAGGTAGAATAAATCCTGCCGCAGCTGAGTATTCTGTAACAATGAATTATCTTGATTTGTTATTAGAGCTCCCTTGGGAGGAAATGACGGAGGATAATTATGATTTGAAACGTGCACAGAAAATTTTAAACAAAGATCATTTTGGTTTAGAAAAAGTAAAGACTCGTATTTTAGAATATCTAGCAGTTATCAAACTGAAAAAAGATATGAAGTCGCCAATCATGTGTTTGGTGGGACCTCCAGGTGTCGGAAAAACTTCTTTGGGCCGTTCAATTGCAGAAGCATTGGGTCGTAAATATGTGCGCATGTCGTTAGGTGGTTTACGTGATGAAGCAGAAATACGCGGACATCGAAAAACATACATTGGTGCTATGCCAGGTCGTATTATTCAAAACATAAAAAAAGCAAAGTCGTCCAATCCGGTTTTTATTTTAGATGAAATTGACAAACTGACGAATGATTTTCACGGTGATCCTTCTTCTGCCTTATTAGAGGTTTTAGACCCAGAGCAAAACACAGCTTTTTATGATAATTATGTGGAGTTGGAATATGATTTATCTAAAGTGTTATTTATTGCCACAGCTAATTCATTAAGCAGTATACAACCAGCTCTACGTGATCGATTAGAAATTATTGATATAACTGGTTATACGCTTGAAGAAAAAACACATATTGCTATTAATCACTTGGTGAAAAAACAATTAGAAGCGCATGGATTAAAAGAAGGTCAGTTAACGTTTTCGCCTTCTATTCTAAAAATGATAATTGAACAATATACGTGGGAAAGTGGAGTAAGAACACTCGAAAAATGTATTGCTAGCGTAGTGCGGTCTGTTGCAAAATTAGTTGCCATGGAAGAAAAAGCACCTGCTAAAGTTACAGAAGAGGTAGTCATAAAAGCCCTTGGTGCACCAAGATTTTTGCCCGATCGTTTAATTACAAATGATGTTGCTGGCGTTGTGACAGGCCTCGCATGGAATGCTAATGGCGGTAGTATACTATTTATTGAAAGTAGTAAAAGTAAAGGTGCCGGAAAACTCACCTTGACCGGAAATCTTGGTGATGTAATGAAAGAGTCTGCTGTAATTGCCATGGCTTATTTAAAAGCTCATGCAGAAGAGTTGAATCTTGACGCTTCTGAATTTGATAAGTGGGATGTGCATATTCACGTTCCAGAAGGTGCAACGCCCAAGGATGGCCCATCTGCCGGTATTACAATGCTGACATCTTTAGCTTCATTATTTTCTCAGCGAAAAGTGAAAAATAAACTAGCCATGACAGGTGAAATTACTTTACGAGGAAAGGTGCTTCCTGTAGGTGGAATCAAAGAAAAAATCCTAGCTGCAAAACGAGCAGGTATCAAAGAAATAATTTTAAGCGTCGACAATCAAAAAGATATTTTGGAAATCAAAGATGATTATACGAAAGATTTGAAATTTCACTATGTGAATTCAATGACGGAAGTGTTAGAATTAGCTTTGTTAAATCAGAAAGTAAAAAGCACTAAAAAGTAGATGAAAAGTCCTGGTTTTAATCAGGACTTTTTTTATTTCTTATTGCAAGCACTGCATGTACTGCCTTTCGATTTTTTTCTGAGTTTATTTATCAGATAAAGGCTGGCAGTCACAACAATTATTAATACTATTATATCTTGTAAGTTCATACGGATGTTGCAAATTTCGTAAAACTTATTCTTTTTCACCTATTAAAAAAGAATACTTTTGCAATAGATTTTATCGCTATGATTACTGCAGAGACTCCCATTGTATTTGATAGAGCTAATCTAACAGATGAGCAACTAATTGATTTGTATAAGGCGCTTCTTAAGCCAAGAATGATTGAAGAGAAGATGCTTGTATTATTGCGTCAGAGCAAATTGGCGAAGTGGTTTAGTGGTATTGGGCAAGAGGCAATTTCCGTTGGAACAGCCATGGCTCTCGATAAACAAGAGTATATTTTGCCCATGCATCGTAATCTTGGAATTTTTACTGTACGAGGCATTCCCCTTAATCGCTTGTTTTCCCAATTTACTGGTAAGCCCAGTGGATTTACAAAAGGTCGTGATCGATCATTTCACATGGGGACGCAGGATTATAAAATTGTTGGAATGATCTCTCATCTTGGTCCGCAGATGGGGGTTGCCGATGGAGTAGCGTTAGCGAATTTACTTCGTGGAGATAAAAAGGTAACAGCTGTATTCACAGGTGATGGGGCAACTAGTGAGGGCGACTTTCATGAGAGTATAAATGTAGCAGCTGTCTGGAACTTGCCAGTCATTTTTATTATTGAAAATAATGGATATGGATTGTCAACCCCAAGTAGTGAGCAGTTTCGCTGTAAGCAATTTATAGATAAAGCTATCGGTTATGGAATTGAAGGTGTTCAAGTAGATGGGAATAATATATTGGATGTTTATAAAACCGTTTCCTCTTTAGCTGCGTCCATGCGTGAAAATCCTCGACCAGTTTTATTAGAGTGTATGACATTCAGAATGCGTGGACATGAAGAAGCTTCGGGAACTAAATATGTGCCCCAAGAGTTGTTTGATGTTTGGGGAAGAAAAGATCCAATAAAAAATTACGAAAATTATTTGTTGGAACAAAAAATAATCGATGTTGATTTTGTGGAGATGGTGAGAGCTGGAATTAAAGAAGAGATTGAAGAAGGGCTCGAAATCAGTTTTGCTGAACCCGATGTGCAGGTAGAAACAGCTATAGAATTAGCCGATATGTATGCTCCTGTTTCAAATTCGGTAATCCCTGCCGTTAGTCATTTGAAAAGTGATAAACGATTTTTAGATGCAATCACCGATGCAATGCGTCAAGCAATGCAAAGACATAGTAACTTAGTAATCATGGGCCAAGATGTAGCGGAGTATGGTGGTGCATTTAAGGCGACAGCTGGATTTGTGGAGGAATTTGGAAAAGGCAGGGTTCGTAATACGCCACTTTGTGAATCGGCCATCGTGGGAACTGGACTAGGTCTTTCAATTAATGGTTATAAGTCGATTGTGGAAATGCAATTTGCAGATTTTGTTACTTGTGGATTTAATCAGATTGTAAATAACCTGGCAAAAACGCATTATCGTTGGGGCCAAAACGCCGATGTAGTTGTGCGTATGCCTACAGGAGCTAGTGTTGCCGCAGGGCCATTTCACTCTCAATCAACAGAAGCTTGGTTCTTTCATGTGCCAGGGTTAAAAATTGTTTATCCAGCGTTCCCTTCGGATGCAAAAGGACTGTTAGCCGCTTCTATTGAAGACCCCAATCCTGTTATGTTCTTCGAGCATAAAGCACTTTACCGAAGTATTAATGAAGAAGTGTATGATGATTATTATACGGTTGAAATAGGGAAAGCTAAAACGGTTAAAGAAGGAAATGAAGTATCAATCATTACTTATGGACTGGGTGTTCATTGGGCACTTGAAGCTTTAGCACTGCATCCTGAGATTGATGCTGAGATTATTGATTTAAGAACACTATTGCCTTGGGATGAAGAAGCTGTTTTAAATTCTGTGAAGAAAACAGGTAAGGTAATTGTAATGCATGAAGACACGCAAACTGGTGGTATAGGAGGAGAGATAACGGCACGCATAGCCGAAAAATGTTTCCCTTATTTAGATGCTCCTCCGGTACGAATTGGAGCGTTAGATACTCCAGTTCCAATGTCGGCAGCCTTAGAGAAAAACTTCTTGCCTAAAGAAAGATTTATTCAGTTATTGTGTGAATTAAATGCTTACTGATTTGAAGTGAGAAGTGATTTAATTCTGGATAATTCTTCTTTATTTTGATACGAATAAATCCCTGATATAAGAAGGTTTTTTTCTTTTTCTGTCAGGTGCCAATTAAGCGAAACTCTTTCTTTTGTTTCTGGCATTTGAACAAGTACATAATCAAATTTTATGTCTGACGTAGCATTAACATTGCTGATGAGTTTGTCGGCTATGTAATCTTGAGTGACTAAAAAGTTGTCGCTAAGATTTTTTATTGGACCAGTTGTTTTTTCAAAAAAGGTAGAAGCAGAATTATTAGAAGTGTTTATTTTTTTAGGAGTATCTCTAATTTGCAAAAGGATTACACCACTGGTGTTGTTTTTTATCCAATCTTTAAATGTATAAATAAATTGAACTGCATTTTGCGTTCCATAGTTGTCATGCAATCCTGCATCTAAAACATCTAAGGAAGGAGAGCAAGGTAAAGTAGTTGCAGGTGTAATGTATGGAAATGCTGCGTTCATGCGCAATGCAGAACTCATGCGAAGATTTAACGGTTGCTGGTTTTGGAAATATTGCGTAAACTCGATACCGTTAGGAAGTTGTTTTAGCGAAGGATCGTTTGAGTTTAATAAGTAACTTACGGGCTGAGGTGAAATATGAAGTGCTCCTCCCGAATTTAATATGGTGGGAGAAATAACGAGCATAGGTATTTGTGCTGATTTTTCAGCGGTTAAATAATCGCTTATGGGGTGTTCAAAAAGGTGTTGCGTGTTTTCATTAAACGATTTTTCCCATGCGTAAGCTCGATCTTTTGGATAAGAATTGTTTCCAATTTTTACTTGTTTAGGATTAAGAAATAAATCTGCAACAACTCCATTGAAAATAATTGAATTCAACATATCGTTTCCAAGTGATCGAATAAAATGTTGCTTTCCAGTGAAATTATCTTGCATCAGCGCCTCGTTTTGTTTCCAATACAATTCTCTATAATAGCTTTCACTCAACATCCCACCGGAGGAGCCAAAGATGATAGCTGTTTGTTTCATCAAATTACCTTGAAGCGTACTATCTATAACTTGAAGGCTTTTAAATGTAAATAACATGGATCGAAGTCCGCCGCCGCTTGCTTCTAAAATGATTAGTTTGGGTTTGGCTACACCGTTTGCATTCCAATAGGCTTTCCAGTTATTTAAAATAGATTGCGTATTATTGATAGAGGTTTCAAAGTTTAGTTTATTAATAGGATTGTTTAAATGTTCATTTGAATAAATCGTGTTTTGTGGATTTGAATTATCAATTCCATAAGCAAGCGTTTTAGGAGAGAAATAGTCAAACTGCGATAAAAAATTCATGAGTAGTAATAATGCAATCATTGCAAAAGTGCCCCATGATTTTAGCCAATAACGAATAACACCTGCCAACATCAAAAGTATAGTGAATACTAAAACAACGGATGCGCCAGCAGGAATTTTTAAAGCAGGACTTTCACCAAAAAAGCCAAGTGAAAGAAATAATAATATAAGTACAATTTCAAACACGGCTGCATTCAGGTGATTCTGACGAAAAACTTTTTGAAGCATGTATGGTTGATAATGCCCAGTTTCTCTCACCAATTTTATTTTGTAAAAAGACGAAAGATAGGTCTCTACTCTCCATGCATCCTTTCTGTTTTTATCCAGTTTTGAATAGTCTCGCATAGGCAGCAGGTCATCTTTATCAGCGTGCCTGATTCCAAATAATTTGTATATATCTTGGTTAGTAGAATGAAAATATCTTAATGATAAAAAAATGATGGCAACAATTCCTGTCATTAAACCTAGTAGGTAAACAGAGATGTCGCTTAATGATTTTAATTGACTTTCAGACTGAAATTGGTAAATGCGAAAGCTATAGAGTAAAATAAAAGAGGTGGGTATCGCAAAATTGTTAAGAAAGAATTTTAAAAATGTGCGAGATAAAGTAGCAAGAAATGGGAAACGGAAACTGTTAAGTAAGAAGCCCGAAATATTGAACGCCACAATGAACAATCCAATCATAATGCCCACAATAAAAAAGGAAGTAAATCCAACTTTACCTAAATACTCTGGATTTAAAAATAAAAATTGCAATCCATATTTAGTCCCTAGTTGTGCAGTAATAATTCCAAAAAGTAATAACCAAAAAAACAAAAAAGACTTGTTTTTCTTTATATACATCACCATTAATTGAATCGGAAAAGAATAAATAATCCGATTGAAAATTAAGAGCGAAGGTTTTTTACGCATAATGGAATTATTATTCGGTTATCGAATCTAATTAAAGTGCTAATGCATAAAATTTAAATACATCCATATAAAAGGAATAGCTAATAGTAAACTATCAAAACGGTCTAAAATTCCGCCATGTCCAGGAATAATATTACCAGAGTCTTTTAACTGATAAGTACGTTTTAACAAGCTTTCTACTAAGTCGCCAAGTGTTCCCGTAATGACAATGATTAATGCAATAATCATCCAATTACCAGTACTCAGGGTGTGAAAATAGTGAGCAATAACAAATCCTGCAATGAGGGTAAGTAAACCACCACCAATAAAACCTTCCCATGATTTTTTAGGCGAAATACGTTCAAAAAGTCTGTTTTTTCCCATCGTCATTCCAACAAGGTAAGCAAAAGTGTCGCTGCTCCACTGTAAAATAAAATAACCCAAAATAATCTCTGGATTATAATGAATTTTAAGGGTAGCAATAAAGTTTAATAGAGCAAAAGGAAGAATTGCATAAAAAATACCGAACCAAGTTAGCGCTATATTAACGATAGGCTGCTGTTTGTTTCTGTATAGCTCCACAATAGGAACTAATAAGAACAATGCTACAATAAGCGTAAGATATTTTTGTGAAAGAGTGTCAAATGCGATTGCTGAAAACAAAATATACGTGATAATGCCAATAATTCTTCCTGCCGTTTGGTTGGGGTGATGATGTTCTGTTTTTACAATTTTATAAAATTCATCCAACGCACTTACACTAATTAATAAAAATAAAATCCGAAATGTAATAGCATCATATAAAATTGCACCAATTAATATGGAAATAAATAATGCGCCGAATAATGTTCTCTGCCAAAAGTTGCTCATGCTATTTCATGCTCTTTTAAAAGATGTATAGCGTTCTCAACTTGTTCTTCTGGAACATAGATTTCAATTTCACCAAAAATATAACTCGAATCTTTTTTATCAATGGTGGTACAAGGTATAGAAGCCTCTTCAAAAATCGACTTGATGATTTCTGGTTGATGGACCTGATTGGTTGTGTAAACCTTTACCCAATTAATGCTAGTCATGTTTTCTATCGTCTATTAGGAATACGTAAAGTTGTTTGGGTCCATGAGCTCCGGTTACGGTAACACCGCCAATGTCGGCAGTTTTACTTGGACCTGTAATAATGCTTAAAGCGGATGGAAATCTACCTTGATTTTTAAATTTCGTAAACATTTCTTTCATGTCGTTTACTAACTGTGATGCCTTAACTAAAACTATATGGACAGGTGCGTAAGCAGGAACTGTCCTTGTTTGGTTTTTTGATGAAAGTACAATAGATCCACTGCGAATAATGGCGCATTCACAACCTGTGATAGCCACATTCATTGTCTCAATGTCTTCTACTAGGCAAGAATGGGGGAGATCACATTCGTATAATAAGTTAGAAAGACCCTCTTCAATGCAAACAATGTTTTTCCAAAGATGTTGAATTCCTAAATCTACAATTCCAGTTGCAAATTCTAATTCGTCTGCAACCAAGAAAAACTTCCCACCAGCCTGAGTGACTTGAGTGCCAAATTCAACTACAACATCTTCAGTCGAAATTTTAAATACAGAACTTTCAAGCTCCAACTTGGGGAAAGGATTTGGCGACTTCGAAAGTAAGGACGCGCGGATTTTTTTTAATACCTTTTCTTTGGTTGTGCTATCTTCCATTTCTTCAATTACGCAATCGATGTGTTATTGTCGGGAGTTATTGCTGTCGCCTGTTCAGTGACAGAATGGTTGGACTCAGTAGATGCTGTTTTCACTTCTTCTTTATCCCATTTACGCTTTCCAAAAATATGTTCTAGATCTTCTCGGAAAATCACTTCCTTATCTAATAGCGTTTCAGCTAATTGGTCCAATGCACTTCTATTTTCAGTTAAAAGTTGAACAGTTTTCTGATAGGCATCATCAATCATCTTTTTTACTTCTGTATCGATTAATTCTGCTGTTTTCTCACTGTACGGTTTTGTCATTGAGTAATCATTACCTTGAGAATCGTAGTAAGAAATGTTTCCTAGTTTATCATTTAAACCGAAGATAGAAACAGAAGCATAAGCCTGCTTGGTAACTTTCTCCAAGTCACTTAAAGCACCTGTTGAAATTTTTCCGAATGCTACTTGCTCAGCAGCACGTCCTCCTAACGCAGCGCACATTTCATCAATAATTTGTTCAGTTGTTGTTAGCTGACGTTCTTCAGGTAAATACCATGCAGCACCTAAAGAGTTTCCTCGAGGCACAATGGTAACTTTTACAAGGGGTGCAGTATGTTGTAACAACCAACTCACGGCTGCGTGTCCTGATTCATGATAAGCGATTACTTTTTTCTCTTCAGCAGATATGATTTTGTTTTTCTTTTCTAATCCTCCCACAATACGATCCACAGCATCTAAGAAATCTTGACGTCCAATAGAAGCTTTGTTTCTTCGTGCTGCAATTAAAGCAGCTTCGTTACACAAGTTTGCAATATCAGCACCTGAAAATCCAGGAGTTTGCTTAGCCAGGAAATCCAAATCTAAACCTTGCTCTAATTTCAACGATTTAGAATGAACTTTAAAAATTTCTTTTCTTCCATTTATATCTGGAAGCTCTACATAGATTTGTCGATCGAAACGACCTGGGCGCAGCAATGCTCTATCTAAAATATCAGCACGGTTAGTAGCGGCAAGAATAATTACTCCGGAATTACTTCCGAATCCATCCATTTCTGTCAGTAATTGATTTAAAGTTGATTCACGCTCGTCATTTGCACTAAACGATGGTTGTTTACCTCGTGCACGACCAATGGCATCAATCTCGTCAATAAAAATAATACTAGGTGCTTTCTCTTTAGCTTGACGGAATAAATCACGTACACGAGATGCTCCTACACCTACGAACATTTCTACGAAGTCTGATCCAGATAGGGAAAAGAATGGAACTTGTGCTTCACCAGCTACTGCTTTTGCTAATAAAGTTTTTCCTGTTCCCGGAGGACCTACTAACAAAGCGCCTCTTGGAATTTTACCACCTAACTGTGTATATTTTTTAGGGTTCTTTAGGAAATCAACAATTTCCATTACTTCCACTTTTGCTTCTTCCAAACCTGCAACATCATTAAAAGTAACTTTCACTTGCATGTCTTTATCAAACAAGGTTGCCTTTGATTTACCAATATTAAAAATTTGACTGCCGCCAGCACCACCTGAATTCATTCGGCGAATAAAGTAGATAGTTAATATAACAATCGAGATAGGAAATATCCATGTAGCGATGGTATCACCAATGCTGTGAACATTGTTTTCATAATACACATTGATTCTATTTTCCTGAGGAATATCTTTTTGATAAGTGTTTAACTCTTCTTCAAATGCTCCTAAGTCACCAATCGTGAAAGTATATTGCGGACCTTCGTTAGTTGCTTTGCCAACCGATTTAGTGTTTACCGCTTGAAATGCAGGCTTGCTTAAAGAATCCTTTTTTATGTAAACATCAATTGCTTCTTTGTTGATTACTTTAATTTTTTCTACATCGCCTGATTTTACCCAAGTATAAAATTTGTTTCTTGAAATTTCACGCGGATGATTTCCAAAATCAAACATGCTTATTCCTAAAATTACCACTAACAATGCTACATAAAGCCAGTAAAAATTAAAAGTGAATTTTGTTCCTTTCGGTTTGTTTGAATTGTTGGGAGGTAAATTATTCTTCTTGTCCTCGTTTGGTGTTTGTTCTGACATATTTTTATTTCTTTCTTTTAACCCTCGGAAATCGAAAATGGTAACATTCTATTTTAACAATTGATAATTATTAATTTAATCTTTAATTTCTTCTATATCTGCATCCGCCCATAATCGTTCGATGCCATAGTAATCGCGGTAGTCGCTTTGAAATATATGAACCACAACATTGATGTAATCCATCAATATCCAATGTGCTAATTGACGACCTTCTACATGAGCGGGTGCTTCTCCAACTTCGTTTTCTACTATTTCGTCTACCGATCGGGTAAGTCCCTCCACGTGAGTGCTAGAATCACCATGACAAACAATAAATTTGTCCGCCACAGCACCACTAATTCCTTTCAGATTTAAAACAACAATGTGCTTTGCTTTCTTCTCTTGCAAACCTTTAATTATCGCCTCGCTCAGTAAATCTTTTGCGATCGTTTTCGTTGCTTTTGAACTGCGTGCTGTTTTAGCCATTCTTATTTAGTAAATTTGTCTTGCAAAAATATAAAAAACATCGCTTTTATGCGCCTGATTTCTTTGATTTCTATTGATTCAACCAACACGCACGCACAACGATTGATTAGAGACGGATTGACGGAAGATTCGTTGATTTACAGTGAAGAACAAACCAAGGGGAGAGGACAACGTGGTAATAATTGGTTAAGTCGCCCTGGTGACGGGGTCTATTGCTCCTATGTTTTCTTTCATAAAGACTTACCCATAGTCAATCAATTTGTGTTTAATATGGCAATGGCGGTAGCAGTAGCAGCGTTTGTTGAGTCGAAAATTCAAGGATCAATACAAGTAAAATGGCCTAATGATATTCTTGTAAATCAAAAAAAAATAGCAGGTTTGCTAATAGAAAATACCATAAAAGGAGAGAAAGTAGGAGTGAGTATAGTGGGAGTAGGATTGAATCTAAATCAAGAATGGAAAGAACAAAATTTCGAAACTCCTGTGACCTCCATAAAAGCAGAAGCAGGAATTTATACTGAATATGAAATAGCCGTATTCGAATTAGCTAAGTATATTAAACGTTCGAAGGAGCAATTTGATAAAGGTGAATTTGAGTTGATTATTAAAAACTATCACCAGTATCTCTATAAAAACCAAGAGGTAGCTGAATTTATTATTGAAAATGAAATAGTAGAAGCTAAATTAGAAGGAGTCAATGCAGATGGAACAGCAACTATATTATTGAATCAAGAAGTAGTTAAGGTTAATCATCCCCAAGCGCGCATGAAGGTTACCCATTCATGATCGATTGGAATTTTTGTGTCAAATGATTTACAAAATTATTAAGAGGCTTTTCGGCCATCATCTTGAAAATCGGGTTTAAGTCTGCTTCAAATACTAATTGCACTTCGGTAAAATTTGGGGTAATTTCATTTACAGTTGCAAATAATGAAAAGTCAAATGGAGCCTTTTCATTTTTCAAAAAAGTAATCTTATCGGAAGTGATTTCGCCCAGCTTCAAACCCATTGGACCCATTCCTTTAATCTCAAAGCGACAGGTAGTTGCATCCGAAGTGAAATTCTCCACTTGATCAGGCAAAAGCAAGGCGATATTTTCCATTTTCTGTAAAAATGCCAATGCCTCACTAGAAGATTTATGGATGCTTACTTTATTGCTTTCTATTCGTGTCATATATTTATTTTTTCCAATTCGCTGGATCCTTTCTCCAATCTTGTAATAATTCCAGGTCTCCCTCTTTAATGTAATTGGTATCTAAAGCTTGTTTTAATAAAATCTCATAGTTGCAAAGAGAATAAAAAGGACATCCCGCTTTTTTAAATGATTCAGTGGCATTATCAAATCCATAAGAGAAAATAGAGACCAACCCTTTAACAATCACGCCATTCTTTTTTAACTCTTCTACTGCTTTGAGGCTACTTCCTCCTGTCGATACTAAATCTTCAATTACCACAGCAGTTAAATCTGGTTTTACTTCTCCTTCAATTGTATTTTGACGACCATGATCTTTAGCCGATGAACGTACATAAACAAATGGAAGTCCCATAGATTCGGCTACTAAGGCGCCTTGTGCAATAGCGGCGGTCGCTACACCTGCAATTATATCAGGGCGGCCGAATTTATCTTCAATTAATTTTACTAATTCCTGTCGAATAAAAGTTCTCACTCTTGGGTAGGAAAGTGCGATTCGGTTATCGCAATATATGGGCGAGTTCCATCCTGAGGCCCAAACGAAAGGTTCTTCGGGTTGCAGCTTAATTGCTTTGATTTGCAACAAGAATTCGGCTACTTTTGAGGCTGTATCATTTTGCATAGTTTACAAACCTACGCACTTTCGGTAACGTAAGCAAAAATGCTACATTAAATATCTGTATTATGTATAATGTTTATTTCAACGAGCGCCTCATCCGTTTTATGGATTTGAAAGGATCAATTCAGGGAGGCGACCTTATCTTACGGTTAAATGGTCAGGAATCACCTGCTCTATTACAACAGCTTTTAGCAGCGTTTGAAACAAATAAAATGGTGGGTGAGCTTTATTTTCAATGTGTTAACCTTGAAGCATCGTGGGAAACATTTTGTTCGTTGTATCTAGTGATGGAAGCTGCAGGCGGTTTAGTCACCAATCAACAGCAAGAGCTGCTAATGATTTTTAGAAATGGTTTTTGGGATTTGCCGAAAGGGAAAGTAGAGGTAGGGGAAGAAAAAGATACAGCGGCTATTCGTGAAGTTTATGAAGAGTGTGGAGTGGGGATGTTGGAGTTAGGTGATGGTCCATTCATGACCTATCATATTTATCCTTATCACGAACAGCAAGTTTTGAAATTTACCTATTGGTACAAAATGGGATGTTCCGATGACACCACGCCGGTTCCTCAGCAAGAGGAAGGAATTACAGAAGCTTGTTGGTTAAATAAAGAAGAGGTGGAAATCAAATTGGGTAAGGCTTACCATTCAATTGCTCAGTTAATACGTGAAAAATACTTAGCAGAAGACTTATAAAATACGTTTTATAAGTCGCAGATTGTGCGAATAGCGTTTAGTTTCCTGATTAAAAATTCCGTGATGATCGATAGAGTCGATACGAACTTTGCCCGATGAATGTATAATTCGATTTTTTGCAGTAAGGATACCAACATGAATGATTTTCCCTTCTTCATTATCAAAAAATGCTAAATCTCCTGGTTGACATTCATCCAATAAATGTACTGTGTTACCTTGTTCTGCCTGCATAAAAGCATCTCGTTTTAACTTAATGCCGCACAGTTTGTAAACCATTTGGGTAAAACCAGAACAGTCAATTCCGAAAGGGGAGCGGCCGCCCCACAAATAAGGAGCATTTAAATACATAAACGCATTTTCAAGTATAATGCTTGTGCTTAGGTTATTTTCCGGCTGACGAGCATTTCCTTCAAAGGTATAGTCCACCTCTCCTAAACGACAAGAGTTGGCACGATATAACGGCAACGTACTACCTAAAACGATGGAAAACAATTGCTGATGATTAATTAAAATTTGAACTAAATCGTATGTTAAAAAAGCATTTGATTTTTGAAGCTCATTATAGGCAGTTAATTCAATGGGCAAATACTGCGCTTTTTGAATCCATCCCTCATAGTCATCGTAGCTAGTAGTTATTTTAACCCATTCATTTTGTTGTTCTCTCACGGTAAAAGTTTCGCCAAACAACAACTGAGAAACCTGCTCACTTCGATGAGCAGGTTCTAGTCGTATAGGGACAATACTTAAATTACAAATACCGTAAGCCATAAATTACATTGCTTCAATAACTAACGCTGATGCACCACCGCCGCCATTACAAATACCTGCAGCGCCAATTTTACCATTGTTTTGTTTTAAAATATGTACTAATGAAACGATGATACGAGCTCCTGAACTTCCTAATGGGTGTCCTAAAGATACTGCACCTCCGTTAACATTTACCTTTGAAGCATCTAACTTCATTTCTTTATTATTAGCTAATGAAACAACAGAAAATGCTTCGTTAATTTCGAAGAAGTCAACATCATTAACTGATAAACCCGCTTTTGCTAATGCTTTTGGTAAAGCTTTAGACGGAGCAGTAGTAAACCATTCAGGTGCTTGTTGAGCATCCGCAAACGAGCGGATTTTAGCAAGGGGTTTAATGCCTAAAGCATCAGCTTTTTCTTTACTCATTAAAACAACAGCTGCAGCGCCATCATTCATAGTAGAGGCATTTGCTGCGGTAACAGTTCCTTCTTTTGAAAACACAGGGCGTAATCCTGGAATCTTATCAAAACTTACATTTTTATATTCCTCATCTTCATTGAATAAGATAGTATCTCCCTTACGACCTTTGATTTCAACAGGAGCAATTTCGTCATTGTATTTACCGGCAGCCCAAGCAGCAGCTGAGCGTTTATACGATTCAATGGCATACGCATCTTGTTCTTCACGAGAAATGTTGCATTCTTTAGCGCAAAGGTCGGCAGCATTTCCCATAGGGTAGTTATGGTAAACGTCAGTCAAGCCATCTTTTGCAAGTCCGTCAATCATAGTCACGTTACCATATTTATTACCCCAACGCATATTTTCTGAGTAAAAAGGTACGCGACTCATGCTTTCCATTCCGCCGGCAACAACCACATCGTTTTCTCCGAGCATGATGCTTTGAGCGCCAAGCATGATAGCTTTCATTCCTGAAGCACATACTTTATTTACGGTAGTGCTAGGAACGTTATTAGGAATTCCTGCCCACGTAGCAGCTTGGGTTGCGGGTGCTTGACCTACGTTAGCCTGTAGGACGTTACCCATATAAACTTCATTTATTTCAGAGGGGGAGATGCCTGCTTTTTCGATAGCAGCTTTTATGGCGATAGCACCAAGTTGAGTGACGCCGCCGCCCCACGTTCGGCGGCGAGCATGGCGAGGAAGGCTTCGATCGCGCTCGTGACGGCTCAG
>JBJTMY010000213.1:0-3947 GCA_046073825.1 Bacteroidota bacterium | reverse complement strand
CAAGTTATTTTCAAATTAACATACAAGATGATTTACCATCTATCGAAACAGAACAGACAAAACTGTTCCAAGTATTTAGCAACTTAATTAGCAACGCCATTAAATACAATGATAAGGTAGTTGGGAACATTAAAATTGGATTCTACGAAAAAGAAGGCGTTTGTCAATTTTCTGTAGAAGATAATGGCCCGGGTATCGAAAAAGAATATCATAGCCGAGTGTTCATGATATTCCAAACATTATCAGCACGCGACGAATTTGAAAGTACAGGAATAGGACTTTCTATCGTAAAAAAAATAGTAGAAGAACAAGGAGGTAAAATTTGGATTGAATCAGAAAAAAACAAATTCACTCGATTCAATTTTTCATGGCCTTCAAAAGTAATTATTAAAAAATCAGTAACTGTATGAATCCAATAGAAGAAAAATTATTAAACATCTTACTTGTTGAAGATGACAGTGTAGATGTAATGAATGTGCAAAGAGCTTTTGTTAAAAACAACATTACCAACCCTCTTCATATTGCTTTTAATGGTGTTGAAGCGTTGAACATGCTTCGTGGAAACAATGGCAAACCAAAACTTAATCCATCGCCACGCATCATACTATTAGACATCAATATGCCAAAAATGAACGGACTAGAATTCTTGCGTGAATTAAGAAACGATGATGACTTAAAAAGTGTAAGCGTTTTTGTAATGACCACTAGTAATGACGACCAAGATAAAATAGAGGCGTATAATTTAAATGTTGCTGGTTATATTTTAAAACCATTATCGTTTGAAAAATTTGTGAATGCAGTTGCTGTACTGAATAGCTACTGGAAGTTATGCGAACAACCCATGTTGATGATGTAATTATGAAAAATAAAATTCTTGAAATATTAATTATTGACGACAATCAACAAGATTGTGCTTTACTAGAACAAACAATTGCTAAAATTGATTTGCCTACTTATGTCGTTACTGTAAATACAATTGCAGAAGCTATTAGCCAATGTAACAATTATAATTTTGATTGTATCTTTTTAGACTACAACTTACCACACCTCAATGGACATGATTTTTTAACTGCTCATGCATTAAAGAGAGGCAAAGGAAATATAATCGTTGTTTCTGGTGAAGAGTCTGTGCAGCTTGCAGTAGAATGCATGAAATTGGGCGCTTGCGATTTTATCAATAAATCGAACATCCATCAAAAGAGCATTGAAGACTCACTCAACTATGTTATTAAGCTGAATAAAATTCAAACATTTTCAGCCATTACAGAGAAATCCTTAATTGAATCTGAATTACGACTTAATAATCTTATTGGTAAATCACCAATAATTCTCTTTAACATCAATAATAATAAAGTCGTTACTTTATTTAAAGGAAAAGGAATTGACCGATTAAGCATCAAGAATGAAAACATCATTGGAAAAGACATTCATTCCATTAGTGATTTAACGCCTATAAAAGAGGCGGATTATTTAGCTGCTTTAAATGGCGATGGATATCAATTTACTGTTGATGTACAAAACAATTATTTTGATGTAACCTACATCCCAGTGTTTAACGATGAAAAAACGATCGTTAATATGATGGGTGTTGCAATTGATATTACGAATTATAAAATCAGTGAAGAAGAATTAAAATCGACGATATTAAAAACTGGACAATCGGCAAAAAGCAAAGAGGAATTTCTTGCCAACATCAGTCATGAAATTAGAACACCTATTCATGGAATCATTAGCTTATCACAGTTTTTAAATAGCACAGCACTAACCAACGAACAGAACAAATATTTAGAACTGATTAGAAAATCGGCGAATACGCTATTAGTAATTGTTAACGATATACTTGATCTTTCAAAGATTGATGCTGGACAAATGACCTTTGAAAATATTGATTTCAATTGTCGTGATATCATCCAATCAAGTGTTGCGGCATTTATTCCTAAATCAAACGAGAAAGGAATTTATATCAAAACAACCATTCATAATAATGTTCCTGAAAGTATTATTGGAGATCCCGTTCGATTAACTCAAGTCATCAATAACATTTTAGGAAATGCGGTAAAATTCACTACGCTTGGAGGAATTGATATATCCGTTGATTGCTTTGACCGCTCCAGTAAATATGTGATGCTTCAACTTCGAATTAAAGATACCGGTATCGGTATTCCGGCGCATAAGATTAAAACCATATTTAATTCTTTTAGTCAAGCTAGTTTAGATATCACTCGTAAATACGGTGGTACTGGATTAGGATTAAACATCACCAAGCAACTTGTTGAGAAACAAAATGGAAGTATTCACGTGGACTCTGCACTTGAAAAAGGCACTTTGTTTACCATTAAAATCCCTTATCAGATATCAACAGTAGTAAATAATCCTGCTACAATTGAATCAACTGAATTGAATTTATTGACCAATAAAATAAAAGTATTGGTAGCAGAAGATCATGATATCAATCGATTTATCATCGAAAAAATTCTGAAAGACTGGAACTACGAGTATGATTTTGCAAAAAATGGTGAAGATGCTGTAGCATTTGCAAATAAACAGCGCTACGATTTAATATTAATGGATATTGAAATGCCCGACATTGATGGATACAAGGCTACATCCCTTATTCGTTCGTCGAGTGGAATTAATCAGGCTACACCCATCATCGCAATTACCGGTCATGCCATGAACGGGGAACGCGAAAAATGCATTGCAAGCGGAATGAATGAATACATCTCGAAGCCTTTTAAATCCGGCGAATTACAAGAACTAATTCAGAAATTAATCGTACAAGTCAAGCATGATTCAACATTAAAGGAGGATTACTTTATGCAGGAGTTATCAACCGACCGTTGTACCGACATGCACTTCTTAAGAGAGCTATCGGATAATAATGATCAATTTTATAAAGATTTTCTGATTATGTTTTTAACAAACACTCCTATCGCAATTAATGCTATCAAAACTGCGTTTGAACAAAACGACTGGGAGAATTTAAAGCTTGCATCACATAAAGTAAAACCATCATTTAATTATGTTGGATTAAAAGAATTAAATTCACTAGCCGCTAAAATTGAAGCTCAAGCGAAAGCTCATGACCCAGAAAACATTCTTGAGATGATTGCAAGAATTGAAGAAGTAATGGTCATTGCTATTAAAGAATTAGAATCGGAACTTAACGCTATTACCCACTAAAATGAACACCAAAATTTTTATTGTAGAAGACGACCCTATCGTAACCTCTGTCATTCGTCAATCATTAATTGTAAGTACAGGATGTGAAATTTTCACTTTTGAAAATGCACAAGATGCACTTAACAATTTACATCAGAACCCAGATATTGTCATTCTTGATTATAACTTACCAGATGAAGATGGGTTTTCTGTAATGAATAAAATTAAATCGTATTCAAAAAGTATTCAGGTGATCATTTGTTCAGGGCAAGAAAAAGCGGATGTAGTTTTGAAATGTTTGAATAATGGAGCCAACGGATACGTTTTTAAAGATGAAAAAATGATTGAATATCTGAGAAATAGTGTAGTTGATTTATCAGAGAATGCCACGTTAAGAAAAGAGGTTGAACTATTAAAAGATCAGATCATTGATCGAAATAAATACTCCAACATTATTGGTAACAGCAAAGAAGTACTAAAAATGTTGAGGCTCATTCAAAAGGTGGAGAAGAACAACATGACTGTTTTGGTTACCGGTCAGAGTGGAACAGGAAAAGAATTAGTCGCAAAAGCCTTACATTATAATTCAAATCGTTCGCGCAAACCTTTTGTTATTGTGAATATGGGAGCAATCCCCACTGACCTTGTAGAAAGCGAATTATTCGGTCATGAGAAAGGTGCTTTTGCAACCAATTCTTTTCCGGTTCCACTCTGACCAGTAACTAATACGGTCATGTTATTCTTCTCTACTTTTTGAATTAGTCGAAGAACTTTTAAAACTTCTT
>JBJTMY010000212.1:0-2583 GCA_046073825.1 Bacteroidota bacterium | reverse complement strand
ACCAATAATATTAAGCGCTTTTTTAGTAGCTAATTCTATATCCGTTAGGGATGGTAAAACTTTTATCTTGTTTTCTGTTTTGATTTCATCCTCACTTGCGTAAATAAAATAGTAATTATCGTCAAAATTATTTTTTGTTTTTGCAATTAACGGACTAACTAAAGGATATTTTTTTATTGCAGCGTTTTGATTAATGTTATTAATATGTGTTGTGTAAGGCAAACTTGTTTTCAATTGAAAGAAGTTGCAATTTTGATAATAAATTAAATGTCTTAAATATTGTAATTCGGAAATAAAATCATAGCTTGAAAATGATTTTCTTACTTTAATAACTTTAGATGTAAAGTAATCGTAATGATTCATTTCAGAGTATCTACTATAAATATCCTTTATTGAATAGTTGCCCTTACTAAAATCCCAAAGTTCTTTTTTGCCATTGCCTCCTGACCTATTTTTATTATAATGATCAATAAGTCGGAGACTTAAGGTTGCATTTGCCCCTATACCAGTAATTCCAACATAAAAGGGGACAAACTTGTCTATTCCGTTGACCTTTAATTTAAGGCCATAGATGTAAATACCTTTTGCTATTGGGTAATGTTGTTTATTTGCTGGATCAAAATCATTAAATGGATTACTAGATATTTTACCATTTTTATCTAATGCCGGTGGATGATGGAATGTAATTTTCATAATTAAATTTTTAGTTTATAATTAGTCGTTAATTTTATTTCAAATGAATGAGTCAAATATAGTTCAATAGCCCGCCAATTTGAGAATTTTTTACTGCTGAAATGAATATATTCTCCTTTAAACTTTTCACTAATAATTGAATTTCGGTCATCAATAAAATAATGTCCATAAACCCAAATTTTGCTATTTGAGTGAATCAATCTATTATGATATGATTCACCAAAATGTCCTACTATCCAGTGCCGCATTCCTTCATAGCTTTGTTTACATTTCCACATTTTAGTAACTACAAAACAAATGTTATAATGGGGTGCTAATTTATTTATAGTTTCAATGGCTCCTTGAATTGGTTCAAGGTAATTGTAGTAAGTATTGACTCTTCTTTTATAATTGTCAACCTCAGCTCCATTTTCCTTAACAGACCTATTATCCCCATTAGCGCTATGGACTTTCATTTTATTGTCGAAATCAGAAATTACACAATTCAAATTGATGTATAGTATCTTTTTTTCAGGTGGGTAAATAGTCATATAAATTTAAATTTGTATCATAATAAAAAAAACAGGCAAGATGAATATCTTGCCTGAACAAGAAAGGTAAAGAGTTGCGATAAGGACAGATTACGGATGACAATTGGAAAAAAGTGTTTTGACAGTTGAGGGGAAGCAATGGCAAGACCATTACTTTTCTTGACTCCCTTTCGTTATTAATTTCTTGATCCATGTCTTGCATCGAAATGCATATTCATTCTGCTAGTGTAAAATAAATTTTACTTTTCACAGATGAAGGAGTGCAACTCTATTACCGAACTTATATTTTTGTTCGATAATTAAACTCATCCAGCTCTTCTTGGATTTGTTCAATTTGTTTTTCGATTTTTTCTATTAACGCATCGCGTTCGTTAGTAGTAATCGAAACATCATTAAAACTGTTTGCTTCCGATGATGAACGAAGTCTTTCTTTATCACACGATAAATACTTCATTTTTGAAGCAACGTTTTTCAATTCCGAAAGGAGAAATATTTTTTCAAATACTTCTGTGTTTGCCCTTTGGATTTTTGTTTTCAGACTAACTATTTCCTCCACTTTTACAAACAATTCCGTAAGTAATTGTTGTGGATCGTAAGGTCTTTCAATGCCCTCTTCAGTAATATTGTATCGCCCGATACGACTGAAGGTTTCATTAATCTTACCTTTAAGTTTGTTTTTTTCTTTTAACGCTTTTTTTAGATTCATAACGAATTTTGTTTTTTGTTTAATATTACAGTTGGTCAAAGAACAGCTTAAAGTCTTAAAGCTTTTTTTACAGTCTTACTATTTCAAATAGAAATATTACTTTCTTTTATCTATATAACTCCTTATTGCTTCTATACCATATTCAATCTCCTCTTTTTCCAAATCACTTTCCTCTAAAAGTATTTTATTAGTTATTGTATAAATACAACAATGTAATAAGAAGGCGCCTATAAATATAAAACTTGAAGATTTTTCATAATCGTAGTAATAGAATGTTATTGCTACATTGATAATAAGCAAATAAGAAAAAAAGAACAATTTTGAACTGAAAGCATATAATAAATATTGCATCACTAATATTACTTTTGCTTCTTTGATTGAACATCCCTCTAAAATATGATCCCACTCTTTTCTTTTAGTTTCCATTTTTTTAATCTTTTAAACATAAATTTAAAAGCATCGATAGGTTGTTTAATTCCGAAATCAAAAGTAATGTGGGTTTAAGGGAAACTCGAATTTATTTGGACATATGTATGTCACACATTTTAATTTTAGCAAACAAAAAAAGTCTAGAATTACAGAACTCCTACTGTGAATTTTAATAAACGCGCACTTGACTTACTAATTAGGCATCAAGTTGCAACCCTAAAATCT
>JBJTMY010000211.1:0-12518 GCA_046073825.1 Bacteroidota bacterium | reverse complement strand
TGGTTTTAGCAAATAATCAATGCTGTTCACTTTAAACGCATCTAAAGCATATTGATCGTAAGCAGTTACAAAAACTACTGGCGATTTAACTTCAATGTCTTTAAAAATTTGAAAACTATCTCCATCAGATAAATGAATATCCATAAAGATTAAATCGGGTGTTGGATTTTCGTTTAGCCATTTAACAGCAGAAGAAATACTTACCAGATTACTGGTTATTTCTGCTTTTGGTTCAACATCCAAAATCATTTTTTTCAGGCGATCAGCCGCTGGCGTTTCATCCTCGATAATTAGAATTCTCATACTGTGTTCTTAATTAGTGGTAATTCTACTATGAATTGTTTATCGGTTCGGATAACGGTAACATCCTGTTCAGTTAATATTTTATATCGGCTAAAAATATTGTTTAATCCAATACCAGTAGATGGATCGTGATTTTTTTTCGGGTTGATATTGTTGATAATAACCAATGAAAGGTCTTTCATTCTTACTTTAATATCAATTTTTAATGGTGTTTCATAAGAAACCGCATTATGTTTAATTGCATTTTCAACCAATAATTGTATTGATAAAGGAGGAACTGCGTATTGATTGCGGATATAATCAGATACTTCAATGTTTAATTGTAAATCGCTGCCAAAGCGCTTTTGTTGCAAATAAAAATAAGCATGGACTATTTCTAGTTCTTCGGAGAGCTTTATTACATCTTTATCTCTGTAATTTAGCATACTTCGGAAATAATCAGATAATGTTTCTACGTAATCTACGGCTTTATCTTGATTATCTTCAATGATGGTAATTAACGTATTAAAACTATTAAACAAAAAATGGGGATTAATCTGACTTTTTAGCGTCTCATACTGGTACTCCATTTTTTCTTTTTTCATCGCTTCCATATTTCTGAAACGAATATCACGGTCGCGGATGAACCAAATTAATGCGCCTGCCGACAATACAATGACCAATGTAATGAACCACCATTGCCTAGTGATGGGTTTCTTAATTTTAAAAGAGTAACTGGTGGTGGCAGGATTAATAAACCGATTGTTAATAGAAGCTTCTACTTCAAACGTATAATTTCCAGGCGGCAGGTTAGGGAAAGTAACAATTTTATCCTTGGTTGGAATCCACTGATTTGAAAAGCCCACCAAACGATAACGATAATGTACCGCCTCTGGATTAGTATACCATAATCCAATAAACTCTAAGGAAATTTGATTTTGGTTGTATTCGAAAATACTATCACGTGCACTTAATCCATGCTTCATAAACGCATAAATTCTACGCAAAGAAATTAATGGCTTTGTCACATCAGAATATTTCGATTTGATTAATCGTATTAATCCATCTTGTTTACCTATCCATATATTTCCATTGGCATCTTTACAAAGTGCATTTAAATTACAATCCAAGTTTTCAATTTTTGATTCAACGCCTACATAATCAATTTCGAGCGTATTCGGATTAATTTTATCAATGCCTTTCGAATGCACAACAATAATATTTCCTTGCCAATCAGTTGTAATACCTGTAATCTCATTATCTCTTAACCCTTCCTTAATTCCAAGGTGATGAAACTTATTTCCATCGAACCAATAAAGTCCATGATTCAAGGTGCTAAACCAAATATCACCCTTTTTATCCTCTGTAATAGAATAAACAACAAGGTTGTTATCATCTCCAATTTTATTATACGATTGATATTTGCCATGGTCTAAACAACTGAGTCCTTTACCATCGGTACCAAACCAAGTTCTATTTTTGGAATCAATAAATACATCGTACACAAAAATTTCACCGGGGCTATTAGCTCCTCCCAAACTTTTAAATTCATAGGATAAATTACCTGGATACTTTGAGTTTTCAATGATTGTACATTCGGCAAGACCTCCTAATGTAGCAAACCATATTTTATTGTCACGACCATCAATGGAAACGATGTTGGCATTCTTTAATCCATCGGAAGAACCAAATTTTCGGAGAGAATAGCTATAAGTATTCAATTGATATAATCCGTTATCAAATGTTCCCAACCATAAATAACCCCAATCATCTAAGTATAAAGAAACAATGTGCAGTTTATCGATGCCCGCGAGATTAATTTTTTGCACACTATTATTACCTGTAAGTGTTGTATTATATTTATATAATCCATTTTTATTGCCAAACCATATATATCCTTCCGGATCATTTACCATTGCTTGAATATCACTAAATTCAGCAGATGGATTATTAAAAACATCCACTTTTTTAGTTGGATGAAACAATAGGTTTTTATCTGCAGCAATCCACATATTCCCCTCTCGATCAAATATAGTATATGTAATTTTAGAGTAATCAAATCCATTACTTGAATTGTAATATTTTACAGCTCCATTTTTTAAGGTTGAAAATGAAACAAGGCCATTTTTTTCAGTACCAATCCAACATTCATTATTACTATAATTAATTTCATTCACAGCACCTGAATTCCAATTAGGAATATTAGAAGGCTTTGTAAAACGATTTGTTTTCAAATCAAAATAATACACCCCCACCTCTTCAAAACCTAAAACGGCTTTTGAATTTTCAAGCAATTTAATTTCACGAACTATATTTTCAGGTAAACCATTCTTCGTATTAAATATTTCTAGTTGCTTGTTGTTATTAAATTTTAATAAACCAATATCGGTTCCTGCCAAAACAATATTATTAATGGTAATTGACATGGTATAAAAAAATAGTGCATTACCTGTATTAATTTTTTTCCATTGCTCGTCTTTGAAAGAGTAAATTCCCTCTCCATAAGTAGCAAACCAAAGCTCGTCGGAATGATAGTTAATTATAGACCGCACTGCTGATTTAAAAGGGGTGCTAATATTTTTAAATTTATCAGCCTTTTTGCGAAACACTTTACCTTCATCGGTAGCCACCCACATAGTTTGATTAGAATCCTGAAAAACACATCGAACCGATGCCTTGACTGTGCTTGAATCAGCAATCATCTTTTCAAAATCAAAACCATCATAAAGATACAGCCCATGGTCGGTACCTACCCAAATAAATCCTTGTGCATCTTGAAAAAGATTTTGAATTTTCAGATTTTTATTTTCTTTATCGACCTGCAGCAGTTTGTTATAATCCGAAAAAGTATCCGCCTTACATTTCAAAACGAAACCCAATGCAACTAATAAAACAGCTACTAAATATTTCTTCATTTGATGGTAGTAAGCGTGAGGTTAGCTTGAATAGAAACATGAACTTCTGGTGCAATTTTTTGATTTACGATTCGAGGTATTCTAATTTCATAATCACTCAACAATAATGAAAAAGAAGTATTCAGCTTTATTCCTGAGTTAGTCACGTCGATTGTACCCTTGATGAGTTCCTCCCTAGTTACTCCTTTTAGTTTAAACATGCCCTTCACTCGAATTGTGTAAACTCCTGGCTTTTTAAAGTCGATATCGTCAATAATTCTCCCTGTAAACGTGGTCGTAGGAAACTTATCACTTTCCACATAATTATCATTAAAATGTTCTTTTTGAAGCGCACTATTGAACCCATCAAAACTTTTATTACTGATTGAAAATGCGAAATTTTTAGATAAGGGATCTACAAGACCTGTTAGAGCTGTAGATTCAGCAGAAATAGTTTCTAATTCGGCCACCGACTTAAAAATTACTCTAGAAGAACGAACTGAATATACTTGAGACACTCCCGCACTTAGCCATTCACACCCTAATATTAAAAGTAAAAAAAGAACCTTAATTTTCACATTTCTAAACAGTTGTATACACATTCTCATAGCTATCAATCGAAATACGAAGGTAACGAGTGAAGACTTAAATTCCTAAAAAGAAAGACAATAAATCGAACTGTTCAGCCTCTCAAAAACTCCTTTCAACAATAGATAATTCTCGATTAAGAATTTTGTTTGTTGCCAATTAAATATTCACTTGTAAATTATTGTTCCATTTAGTTGAATTAGAGGAAATAAAAAGTTTATTATATGGAAAAAAAAGACGAAATTCGCACCTTAAATACACCCGAATTATCGGGTTAATTTTATGTCAGCAAACAATATCGTTAAACAGCATTATAAGATTAGTCAATCAGACCGAACTGAATTGCTTCATCAAAAGCCAATCATTATTTGGTTAACTGGCTTATCTGGTTCTGGAAAGAGTACAATTGCTGATCAGTTAGAACAACTACTTTTTGAAAATGGATTTAAAACTTACTTGTTGGATGGAGATAATATCCGACATGGTTTAAATAAAAATATCGACTTCACCGAAGAAGGAAGAAAAGAAAATATCCGACGAATAGGAGAAGTTGCAAAACTTTTTGTTGATGCAGGCATCATTGTAATTACTGCCTTTATTTCTCCTTTCAAAGAGGATAGAAATTCAGTGCGAGCATTGCTTGATGCCGGTGTGTTTGTGGAAGTGTTTGTAGATTGTTCTTTAGAAGTGTGCGAACAGCGTGATGTAAAGGGCTTGTATGCAAAAGCGCGCAAGGGCGAAATTCCAAATTTCACTGGAATATCTTCTCCTTTTGAGTCCCCTGAAAATCCTGAAGTTCATGTTCACTCCGATCAATCATCTGTAGAAGACTGCGTAAACAGTATATATCGTTTTATTAAAGAAAAAATAGCGTTAAAATAACTATGGTAAAATATCATTTGAATCACTTACGTGAGTTGGAAGCAGAAGCTATTTATGTCATTCGTGAGACGGCGGCTCAATTTGAACGACCAGCCATGCTTTTTTCAGGAGGAAAAGATTCAATTGTCATGACTCACCTTGCAAGAAAAGCGTTTTATCCAGCAAGAATTCCATTCCCCTTATTACATGTTGATACAGGACATAACTTTCCTGAAACATTGGTTTTTCGAGACAAAATGGTAGAAGAAATAGGTGCACGCTTAGAGGTTCGTTATGTTCAAGACTCTATCGACAAGGGCAGAGCAAGAGAAGAAAAAGGTCCGAATGCAAGTCGCAATGTTTTGCAAACAGTCACACTCTTAGATGCCTTAGAAGAATTAAAAATTGACGCTGCAATGGGTGGCGCAAGAAGAGATGAAGAAAAAGCAAGAGCTAAAGAAAGATTCTTCTCGCATCGTGATGAGTTTGGACAATGGGATCCAAAAAATCAACGACCTGAATTATGGATGTTACTGAATGGAAAGAAACATATTGGAGAACATTTTCGAGTGTTTCCACTTTCTAACTGGACAGAAATGGATGTATGGATGTATATTCAATTAGAAAATATTCCGATTCCTGAAATTTATTTTTCGCACGAACGTGAAATCATTCTTCGAGATGGAGTATTGCTTGCCAACTCCGAATACATCATGAAAAAAGAGAGTGATGTGATTGAACAACGTGTGGTGCGTTTCCGTACTATTGGCGATATGACATGTACAGGTGCTGTTGAATCACCGGCTTCTACCCTATCAGAAATTATTGATGAGATTGCCGCATCAAGAGTGACAGAAAGAGGAACTCGCCATGATGATAAACGCAGTGAAACTGCAATGGAAGACCGAAAGAAAGCAGGATATTTTTAACATTACAGAAGACAAAGAAAAATTATGAGCGATTTCAGCAGTGAAGGATATATGAACATGGAATTACTACGGTTCACCACCGCCGGTAGTGTTGATGATGGAAAGAGTACATTAATTGGTCGTTTGCTTTACGATTCAAAACAAATTTTTGAAGACCAACTCGAAGCAATTGAACAAAGAAGTCAGCAACGTGGTTTTGAGCATGTTGATTTAAGTTTATTGACCGATGGATTAAAAGCAGAGCGAGAGCAAGGAATTACAATAGACGTAGCTTATCGATACTTTGCAACACCGAAACGTAAGTTTATCATTGCCGATACTCCCGGACATATACAGTACACACGTAATATGGTTACGGGAGCATCTACTGCAAATGCTGCTTTAATTTTAGTTGATGCACGTAAAGGAATTTTAGAACAAACCATTCGCCATTCATTCATTGCGTCCTTATTACAAATTCCACATTTGATTATTTGTGTGAATAAAATGGACTTAGTCGATTATACAGAAGAAGCATTTACGAAAGTGGTGGAAGAGTATAAAAATCTTTCTACAAAACTGGATATTAAAGATGTTCACTTTTTACCAATCAGTGCGTTAAAGGGTGATAATGTAGTAGAGAAATCGACGAACATGCCTTGGTATCAAGGAACCACGTTAATGTATTTGTTAGAGAATTTACATATTGGCAGTGATGAGAACCATATCGACTGTCGTTTTCCGGTACAGTATGTAATTCGACCGCAGCAAACCGAATATCATGATTTTAGAGGATATGCTGGAAGGATAGCAAGTGGGATTTATAAACCGGGTGACAAAGTAAAAGTATTGCCTAGTGGAGAATCTGCGCAGATTAAATCTATTGAATTATTTGGAGAACAAATTGAAGAAGCTTACGCGCCCATGTCGGTTACGATGACGTTAGACCGTGATGTTGATATTAGTCGTGGCGACATGATTGTTCGTGAAAACAACATGCCGTCGATGGAGCAGGAATTAGACGTAATGATTTGCTGGATGAATGCTAACAATTTGCAAGTGGGTGGAAAGTATGCCATTCGTCATACAGTAAAAGATGCACGTTGCGTAATAAAAGATATTCGTTATAAAATTGATATTAATTCGATGCATCGCAACGAAGCTGATAAGAATATTGCGATGAATGATATTGCTAGAATTAATATTAAAACGACGGTTCCCCTATACTTTGATGCATATCGCAAAAACAGACACACTGGAAGTATTATTTTAATTGATGAAGCTACGAATGAAACAGTAGCCGCAGGAATGATTGTTTAAGTATGAATTATACCAACCTTATTGAGCAAGCCATCGTTGCATCCATCCATGCAGGAGTTGAAATTCTAAAAGTTTATGATGGAGAAATTATCGTTGAAATAAAAGACGATAGGAGTCCACTTACAGAAGCAGATAAACGCTCTAATACAGCAATAGTAGAACACTTAGGGACTTCATTACCGATACTTAGTGAAGAAGGAAAGACAATAGATTATTCTGAACGTAAAGATTGGGAATTATTTTGGCTGGTGGATCCATTGGACGGGACCAAAGAATTTATTAAGCGCAATGGAGAGTTTACTGTAAATATTGCTTTAATAAAAAATCAAACACCTGTAGGCGGAGTTATTTATGCTCCAGTTATCAATGATTTATATTTTTCGATTGAAAACATGGGTGCTTTTAAAATAAATAGTTCCATTAATGAACTCTTGCAATTAGTAAGTGTGCCTAATTTTATCTCTGCACTGATTGCGAAGGCTAGCAAACTACCGCTTGCAACAGGAAATCGTTTGTTTACCGTAGTTGCGAGCAGAAGTCACATGAGTGAAGAAACGACCACCTTCATAGAAGAATTAAAAAGTAAGCACGGCGAAATCAATTTGATTTCAAAAGGAAGCTCATTAAAACTTTGCTTAGTAGCAGAAGGTGCTGCTGAGGTGTATCCGCGTTTTGCTCCTACTATGGAATGGGATACAGCTGCTGGGCATGCTATTGCGCTTGGAGCAGGCCTTACGGTAAGACATACCGATAGCAATCATCCTTTGATATACAACAAAGAAAACTTGTTGAATCCTTGGTTTGTGGTAGAGTAATCTCCCCTATTAAATTAATAATTGATTAACGATATGATGATTTTAACCTAATAATGTTAGGCTAAAATTGTATTGTGAAAATCAATAGACTATTTACCCAAACTTTTAGAAAAATTACGGAGTGGCTTTTCATTAAGAGTATGTCCTCGTTTTTTTCACCCCTGAAGCATCTTACTAGTCGAATTGAAATTGCAGAAGAAATGTAATTAAAAGATATGACTGATTTTAAAGGGAGAAGAGAAATAGATGTACTTATTTTATCCGATATCCACTTAGGAACTTATGGTTGTCATGCCAAAGAACTTGTTAGCTATTTAAAAACAATCAAGCCTAAATTAATCATCTTGAATGGTGATATCATTGACATTTGGCAATTCAGTAAAAAATATTTTCCGAAGTCGCATTTAAAAGTAGTAAAGCAGCTCATTCATTTTGCATCCAAAGGTATTCCCGTGCATTACATCACTGGCAATCATGACGAAATGTTAAGACGATTTGCGGGATTTCAGTTAGGTAATTTATCGATTGAAAATAAATTAATACTAGAAGTAGACGATAAAAAAGCATGGATATTTCATGGAGATGTATTTGATGTTACCATGCAACATGCAAAATGGTTAACCAAACTTGGTGCAGTAGGATATGATATTTTAATTCTATTAAATCGGCTAACGAATTATATTTTAGAAAAAACAGGAAAGGAAAAAATTTCACTTTCCAAAAAAATTAAAGATAGTGTAAAGAAAGCTGTCAAATTTATCAATGACTTTGAACAGACCTGTGCAGATATAGCGATTACTAAAAAATATGATTATGTGATATGTGGACATATCCATCATCCAGAAATAAAAACGATTTCAAATCAAGAAGGAAGTGTTACTTACTTGAATTCGGGTGATTGGGTTGAAAATCTTACATCATTAGAATATTATGATGGTGCGTGGAACATTTACAAACATGATAATATCACACCAGATGAAATTCATGAAGAAGATGAATTGTCACAATTAAATAGTAAAGATTTGTTTGAATTGCTTATCAAAGAAATAAATCAAGATCACCAATTTCAGGAATGAAAATTTTATACGCCATTCAAGGAACTGGCAATGGACATATTAGTAGAGCATTAGAAATTATCCCTATTTTAAAGAAAAAAGGCGATGTAGATATTTTGGTAAGTGCTAGTCAATGGGATTTAGAATTTCCGTTCGAAATAAAATATAAACTTAATGGACTTGGATTTGCATTTGGTAAGAAAGGCGGCATTGATTTCACAAAGACCTATTTAAATTTAGATACGAAGAGATTGCTACAAGAAATAAAATCGTTGCCAATAGCGCAATATGATATTATCATTAGCGATTTTGAACCTGTATCGTGTTGGGCTGCTAAACTTAAAAACAAAGTTTGTATAGGTCTAAGTAATCAAGCATCTGCACTTCATCCAAAAGCTGCACAACCAAAATTTAGCGATCCAGTAGGAAAACTCATATTACGTAAATATGCACCCGTTACTCACTCCTACGGGTTTCATTTTATAAGTTTTGATGAAACCGTTGCGACACCAATAATTAGAAAAGCTGTAAGGAATGCTGAAATAAAAACACTTAATCACATTACAGTATATTTACCTTCCTACGATGATAAATACATCATTGATAAATTAAAATATACCTCTACAATTCCATTTCAAATATTTAGTAAGCACACAAAAATTGCTTATAAAAAAGGAAACTTTACCGTTTTCCCTTTGAAAAATGAAACATTTATTGAAAGTATGGCTACGTGTCGTGGCGTAATTACTAACGCTGGATTTGGAACTACTTCGGAAGCGTTATTTTTAAAGAAGAAACTTTTGGTGATTCCTATGAAAAATCAATTTGAACAACATTGTAATGCAGCTGTTTTAAAGTCAATGGGAGTTACTGTTTTAAAAAGCTTGAAAAAAAAGAACTTAGTATCATTAACAGAATGGATCGAAAACGGAAAAGCAATTAAGGTAACCTATCAAGATAAAACAGAGTTGTTAATAGATAACATACTAACAAAACATGCTAATGAAAAAATCTGTTTAGATACTCATCGCGACTTGGGCTTTTTAAGGAAATTAATAGCTGGCGAAAAATTAGAAACGGTTTAGTAATGAAAGAGGATTTCGTATGGGGGGTAGCCACATCAGCTTACCAAATAGAAGGAGGTAAATTTGCTGACGGGAAAAGAGCATCAATCTGGGACGAATTCTGTCGTAAAAAAGGCGCAATTTTAAATAATCATCGAGGTGATCATGCTTGTGATTTTTTTTATCAATATAAAAATGATCTTCAATTATTAAAAGAATTACAGATTGATAATTTTCGATTTTCAATTTCGTGGCCAAGGGTCATTCCTTTTGGCGATGGATTTATCAATCAGAAAGGACTAGATTTTTATGATCGATTAGTAGATGAATGTTTAAAAAATAATATTAATCCGTGGATAACACTATATCATTGGGATTTACCACATGCTCTTGAATTAAAAGGAGGGTGGACCAATCGTGATATTCTTCAATGGTTTAATGATTACACCGAAATAATTGCTAAAAAGTTAGGTGATCGTGTAAAGAACTGGATGGTATTAAATGAGCCAGTTGTTTTTACAGGTGCAGGTTATTATCTTGGCGTACATGCTCCTGGTCGAAAAGGAACAAGCAATTATTTTCCTGCTTTGCATCACACTGCTTTATGTCAGGCACAAGGTATTAGAACTTTAAAAGAGTTAGTCATAAATGCGCAAGTAGGGACTACATTCTCCTGTTCGTATATTTCACCTGCTAATCCTGAAAGTGAAAAAGACATCATTGCCTCAAACAAAGTAGATACTTTACTCAATAGATTATTTGTTGAGCCTTTATTAGGATATGGTTATCCCTTTCATGACCTTCCTTTTTTAGCAAGACTTGAAAAGTATATGCACCCCGGAGATAATAAATTATTGAGGGAATGTCCAGATTTTATTGGAATACAAAACTACACGCGTGAGGTGGTAAAGCACCATTTTTTACAACCCGTTTTGAAAGCAAGAATTATCGATGCAAAAAGTAGAAATGTAGAACGAACAATAATGAACTGGGAAGTGTATCCGGAGGCGATTTACGAAATGATTAAGAAATTTAATTCCTATCGACATATTTCCAAAATATATATAACGGAAAATGGAGCGGCATTTAAAGATGAGGTTGGTCCACATGGAGAAATTAACGATAAACATCGCATTCATTATCTTGAATCTTATTTAGAACAAATTATGCGTGCCAAAGAAGAAGGGATGAAAGTGAATGGCTATTTTCTTTGGTCATTACTAGACAACTTTGAATGGTCAGAGGGATATGCTCCGCGATTTGGAATTGTTCATGTTAATTATAAAAATCAAAAACGAACTATAAAAAATTCCGGCTATTGGTATCGTGATTTCATTCAACAGTATAAAGAAGTAGAAAAACAAAAACAGACCCAACAAAGTGAAGAGTCTGTTTTTTAAATTATCAGAACGAATTAATTAATGAGAAACAGTAAGTTTTTTCACTATTGATCCATAGCTAGAAGTGAACCTTATTAAGTATACACCATTTACTAAATTATCTGTATTCAAAGAATAATTAGTCTGGCCTTTTACATTTTCCAATAGCAGGGGCTCTCCAATCATATTTAAAACCTCTAATTTATCCGTATTAAGGAAAGAGATGTTTGCTTTTGTACTAGATGGATTGGGATAAACATTTACATTCATTTCTTCATTGATATTGTATAATCCTAACGGTGAAGGAGGAATATATTTTATACTACAAACAGTTCCATTTAAATAACCTTTAAACGTGTATAAATTGCCGGTATTAAATGAAGGTGACAATAAAATAAATTTTACCAAAGCCAACGTTGTATCATGTTTGACGGGAGTAAAAGTACTTGATGTAAATCGGATAGTTGAATCGCCAGTATTATAATATGATAAGGCTTGTAAATAGGTAGTTACGTTAACCGTAGTATCATATTGTAAAGCCGAGTGATCATACTTTAAAGAAAAATCAACTGAATAAACAGTATCATCCGAAATAATAGATACAGGAATTTGAATATTTCCAGTTGCACCTGTTAACTGAGAACAATCAAATACGATTGAATCTTGCGCATTAATTGTTTGTACTTTAGGAGTTTCATTCGGATGATTACCATCCGCGAAAGAGGAAAGAACAAATGATAAGAATGCAATAATGGTGTAGAGTAAGTTTTTTTTCATCGATTAGGATTTTTCTATTACTATAAAAAAGGCCGGTTCAAAAAATTGAACCGACCTTTTGAGGGATTGGGGAAATATTATTTGTTTACAACAACTTTCTTAACTGATACGTTAGAGCCATTATAAACTTTCATCAAATAAACGCCGTTAGCAATTGATGACGTGCTGATAGAAGCAGCTTCGTTTGCTAAAACATTTGTTTGATAAATAACCTGACGACCTGAAACATCTACTAACTGTACAGTTGCATCTTCACTAACTACTACATTAATCACATCAGTAGCTGGGTTTGGATACACATTTACAATAGCACCAGTTCCAGTTATTTGTCCATTACCTATTTCAAATGTTACGCGCTCTCCATTGATATAAGCTGCCAATGCATTGAAATCATTAGCAGAAACTTCATGACTTCCAATAGCAAATTTCACATTTAAAATTTGTGCATTTAAGTCATAGTTACGGAAGCTATTAGATGTGAAACGTAATGTTTGGTCATCATTGTTGAAGTTAGTTAATGTTTCCATTGTATTTGTTCTATCAACAACTGTGTTAACTCATTAGACTTTGCATTA
>JBJTMY010000210.1:0-13800 GCA_046073825.1 Bacteroidota bacterium | reverse complement strand
ACCACATTCACGCATTCAACACCTACATCAAATTCGAATATTCTAACAGGTAAGTCAAATAAAATTGAATTGAGCAATTCTATTCAAGAACATATTGTACATTATAGTGATGATTCTAATTCAAGATCTAATTCAGAGTCGGCCATCAACAATAGCACTTTCCCTAATACAAATATCGAGTCATCGAAAAGTAATAACCCGTTGATCTCATCCAACGTAAATACTACTACCCTTACGAATGGAAATAATAGAAGAAATTCATCAGGTACGCTTTCTTCTAGCTCCGCTAATAACAAGTCTGTTGGCGATATTAAAAAATCAAATTCCAACTTTTCAAAAACAATTATTACACAGCGCTACTTTGATGATGGTTCTGCAAAAATGTCGTTAGAATATAAAAATCAACCTTGCAGAATTACGATTAATTCCAGAGGTATCGAATCCTTATTTATTAATGATGAAGAAATTGATGCATCTTATTATTATTTGTATGATGACCTTGCATCCGAAGCATTTCGAAGAGCGAAAATTGAGCCTCTTGCTGGATCTACTCATGATGCGAATTCAAAACCAAATATCAATGCAATGATGACAGGAGCTTTAGTTCGTAGAGGGTTAATTAAGGATGGTGAAAAATTCAATTTTGAACTCACTCCAAACTTTGCGATGTTGAACAATGTAAACTTGAAATCGGATTTGCATAAAGATTTGCTACAGGTTTATCAATCGGCATTTGGATCCTCTTTACCTAGAGGTGGTAAATTCATTATCGGGAAACAGCTGTAAACAAAATTATTTGATTAATTTCGGCAATCCATTACCGTTATTATTACAGCTAATTTGATGAATCGACTTCTTTCATTCTTTCTGACGCTCTTCATATCCACCTACTCTTTTGGGCAAGAGGGCAAATTATTTAAAACAAATTTATTTGAAATTCCTACTGATAAATTTGAACAATCTTCTGGGTTTACTTTTAAAATTGCTTGCGACTCTAAAGAAAATATCGCTTTTAATGCATGTTCTTTACCTTGGGTATATTTTTATTCTATAACCGGAACTCCGCTTGACAGCTTCCAAATCCCGACAACCAAATGCGTTCGGAATATGGAATTCGACGAATACGATAACTTAATCATTATGGATAATGATGAGACCAACATTTATCGTTACAGTTTAGAATCGAAGAAATTGGAAGTAATAAATTACACCAAACCAGAAGACTGGTTCAAAGTATTAAATCACTACTATCGAAATTTTGAGATTGCATCTATTCCTACTTATTATAGTAATAATGACTATTTACAAGACTTTTATTTCACGCGCTTCCCTTATTCGTATAATCTGTACTTAAATTATAAAAACGGGTTTATTTATCAGACACATTACAACTTCATAAAACGAATCAGCAATCACAAAACGTATACTAATCTTAATAGATCTGACTATTGGTTTTCTGATAATTTAACTCCTAAAAGTAAGGTGCTTTTAATAGATGACGAAAAACAATCGATTGTTTACTATGATCGTTTTTACAATTTGATTTATGAGAATTTCAGTAATACGATGCTTTTTGTAAACCCTGCATTAGGTACTAACTCAGAGCCGGCACGTTTCGACTACTGCACTAATATGAAGCAGGAGAAAATTTATGGCATTGGAGGCTTTAATAAAAAGTCTATTCAAATTTCCAGTTGGTCATTTTAATACGATTTCCATTTGATTTAATAGGGCATCTAATTTCAATTATTGAATCTCCCAAACCAACTCGGACAAAAAAAAAGAGGCCTCGAAATTCGAAGCCTCTGTATATTTTAAAGGGTTTGTATTATTAAGCCTGAGCAATTGGCATAACCGTCACATACGATTTGTCATCAGCCTTTTTACGGAACATAACTGTACCATCTACCATCGCAAATAATGTATGATCTTTACCGATACCTACATTTTCACCTGGATGATGCTTTGTACCACGTTGACGTACGATGATATTACCAGCAATTACACGCTGACCACCATATACTTTAATACCTAAACGCTTACTGTGTGATTCACGACCGTTCTTGGAACTACCGACACCTTTCTTGTGAGCCATTTTATTTTAATTTTATTCGGTTAATATTAATTAAGCTGTAATTGATTCAATCTGGATTTTTGTAAAAGATTGACGATGACCATTCATCTTTTGGTATCCTTTACGACGTTTCTTCTTGAATACAAGAACTTTATCGCCTTTTACATGTGCCAATACTTTCGCAGTTACTTTTGCTCCAGAAACTGTAGGCGCACCTACTTTCACTGAACCATTATTATCTACTAATAATACTTGGTCGAAACTTACTGAATCTCCTTCATTTGCATCTAAACGATGAACGAAAACCGGTGTATCCTGAGATACTTTGAATTGTTGGCCGGCAATATTTACAATAGCGTACATGATAATTGTTTATTACTTTCCTTATTTTAAGGGAGGGCAAAGGTAACACAATACTTAGAAATAAACAAGCAAGTGTTAAGAAACTTCCACTGAATTTATTTCTTCGCTTTGTTTACAAACATAAATAACTGTTATTCAGAGGCTTGTTTTGGCTTGATGGCTATAAGTGCAACGCCTAATAATATGGCAATCATTGCTAAAACTTGAATGCCGCTCAATTTTTCGCCGTCTGCAAATCCCCAACACATCGCTACAATTGGAATCAGATAAGTAACAATGCTGGCAAACAAAGGACCCGCAATCTTTACCAATTGAAAGTAAATGTAATTAGAAACAGCAGTTCCAAAAAGGGCTAAGGTGCAAATACACGCAAAGGAAAAGTTGGCCTCCGGCATTGTATTAAAACGATTTAAAAAATCAGTCGAAAACAAGTAAATAGTATATGGAATTCCAACAAACAACAACCCAGCACCAGAAATCACCAATGAATTAATGTTTGTCAACCTTCCCTTAATTGTATTAACGCTTAACCCGTAAAACATGGTGGCTAATACAATCAATCCCGCATATAAAAAGTTAAACTCTATACTACCATCCGCTCTAATAAATACTAATCCAGCAGCCCCTAAAAAACCTACGAATACTCCTAACTTTTGATAAATATTAAACCTTACCTTAAAAATAGCCGCTCCAATTAACATTGTAAATACAGGGGTGAGTCCGTTTAGCATGCCCGCTAAGGAGCTACTTACATGGGTTTGAGCAGTTGCAAATAAGAGTGCTGGAATGCCCGACCCAAATACCCCAACAATTAACAAATACTTCCATTTATCACTTGGGATTTCTTTTAACTTTCTCGCAATTAAAGGGAAAGTAGCAAAGCACGCTACCATCATTCGAATGGACGCTAATTGGTCTGGTCTAAAACTCAGCAAACCCCTTTTCATTAAAATAAATGAACTCCCCCAGATTAAGGAAAGAACTACTAAATAAATCCACTTAATTGATTTTCGAGGCTGCATTTACGTTCTTTTATTTCGATAATCGGTACGACGTTCACCTTTATTATGAAGAGCTTTTTTATCATGAAAAGCCCCTTTGAAATCAGGATTCTCCTTACGCTTTTGTCGGTCAATTTCGCGAAGCATCTCTTGTTTTTCTTCAAATGGAGTTGCTGTCACTTCCACCTCAGAAGGAATAGCTATTTTATCTATTCGTTGTTTAATCAACGACTGAATTTTCTGAATATGGTATTCGTCGGCAGGAGTGACGAGTGTTAACGAAGCCCCTGTTTTAAAAGCTCTTCCTGTTCTCCCAATGCGATGAACATAATCTTCATAAATAATGGGCACATCAAAATTAATAACATGCGAAACATCTGGAATATCTAATCCACGAGACGCTAGGTCTGTGGTAATTAAAAATCGCAACTCATCTGCTTCCCTGAAGGCCTGCATGGCATTTATTCGCGTTTGTTGCGTCTTATTTCCATGAATTATTCGAACATGATCTATTCCATATACACGTTCCATATACTTTCCGATATCGGAAGCAATCGCTTTAGTTTTACAGAAAATAATAACCTTTCTAAAGCTATCGTCTTTGAATAAATAAATCAAAAGGTTAATCTTTGTTCGAGTATTAGGAACCTCGTAAACAACTTGACTAACGGTTTCGGCTGTACGCACTTCGGGAGCAATATTTATTTCAATGGGAAAGGCCATAAAATCGCCGGAAATTTTTTTTACCAAATCAGACATGGTGGCAGAAAAAAGCAAATTCTGTCTTTTACGAGGAATCACTTCCAAAATACGATGAAACTGCGAGATGAAACTTTTATCCATCAATCGTTCAGCTTCATCTAATATCAGGTACTTGATTTTTTTTGTTTGAATATGTCCAGCTAGATACAAATCTAAAAATCGACCAGGGGAAGCGACAAGGATATCAATCCCTTCTTTAATAGCTGCTATTTGCTCTTTAGCTCCTTGTCCGCCGAAAACAACAGCGTATCTTAAATCGGTATACTTACTTAGGTCTTTTAACGCATTGCCTACCTGAATGGATAATTCACGAGTAGGCACTAGAATTAATGCACGAGGAGCATCTTCTTGTGCGTAATTCAATAATCGCAAAACGGGTAATAGATAAGCCGCCGTTTTTCCTGTTCCTGTTTGCGCTATTCCCACTACATCTTGTCCTCCCAAAACTATTGGAATTGCCTTTTGCTGTATAGGAGTTGGCACATCATAACCCAAATCGCTTACGGCATTTAATAATTGTCGGTTGAGTTTAAAATCGCTAAATGAATTCACGTGGCAAAACTACGATTAATTATCATCGTTCAAGCAATCATCGTAAGATAGTGACTCTTCCGAATGCCTCCATGTGTTTATGTTGCAATGAAAGATATTCCATTTTATAAATGTAAACACCCTCTTGTACATAAGCACCATGGTAGGTTCCATCCCACTCTATTTGAGGATTGTCGGTTTCAAACAATACCCTTCCCCATCTATCTAACAACTGAAAATGAAAATCAAATACATTGATGGTATTAACTTTAAAAAAATCATTTTTGCCATCATTATTTGGGGTAAAACAAGAAGGCACGAAGGCGTATGAATTAATCACATGTAATAAAACTTCACTAGTACTATCAATACAACCTTTGTCGCTCTGGCCTATTAATGTAATAGTGTAAGTTCCTGAATCAGGGTAAAAATGAATAGGGTTTTCTGTAAGACTCGTATCAGAACCATCACCAAAATTCCAAATATAATTTATAGCTCCAACGGACGTATTTAAAAACGCTACTTCCGAATAATCATCAAATAAAATAGATGGAGTGACAGTAAAATTAATTTCAGGAATTGGATGTACCGTTATTAAGTCCTGCATGGCTAAACTTGATTCACAACCTAATGTAGAGGTCACAGTTAGATTGGGCGAATAGGTTCCAGCATCAGCATAATGATAAGTAGGCGAAGCGTCTGCTGATGAATGACCATCACCAAAATCCCACGCATAAGCCACGTTTGAAGGAACAATAGATGCATTAAATGTATAATCCAAATTACCACAAGCAGAAGTATCCGATTGATTAAAATTTATCACAGGTAAATTCTGTACATTCACAATGAATTCGGAAGTATCACTGCAACCATTGCCATCAACAACAATTAACTGATAGCTTTGAGTTAATGTAGGAGTAACATTCACAATCGGCAAATTAGGAAATCCACTACTCCATAGATAACTTAATGGTGGAACCTGATTAGTAACAACCGCATTCAAGTTGCAACTTTCTCCTATACAAATGGAGTCAACACCACTTATACTCACCGAAGGAATTGGTACTGCATTTAGTAGGATGTTTCCATTTTTCAAACACCCATTCGCATCTGTAACGGTAAGGCTATACGAACCTGGTGTTAACAATGAAATATTATCATTTATTGATCCTGTGCTCCATAGGTAGGAATAAGCTTGCACTCCACCATCAACAAGCGCAGTTATACTCCCATTGGGCAAATTACATGTACTATTTAATACATCAAAATTCAAGTCCAACGAATCTGGCTGATTAACAACAAAGGAATTAGAACCTGTACATCCCAAATAATCAGTGACACTTACTTGATAATTACCTTGATATAAATTTAATGCATTTGCTGTTGTAGAAACAGCAGGATTCCAAGAATAAGAGACAGGTGCAATACCTCCGATTAAGTTCAAAGAAATACTTCCATCATTACTTCCGTAACACTTATCATTTACCACACCTCCATTAACAACCGGCAATGCAAATACTTCTACAAAAAAATCAGCGGTATCTGCACATCCATTTACATCCGAAACAATCAATTCAAAATTTTGTGATTGCGCAGGAGCAAAAGTAGCAGTTGAACTATTTGAATTTACAGGATTCCAATTATAATTAAATGGCGCATTTCCATTGGCAACGACGGCATTTAAAACAACTGCATTACCCTCGCAAATAGAATCTCGTCCTGCTAAACTGACCAATGGAATACTTGTAGAAGAAATATTAATGGTGGTATCAGTAGCGCATCCCAAATTATCCGTGACGGTTACTGTATAAACTCCTGGTAATATATTTTGATTGGTTGCAGAAACACCACCGTTACTCCATGCATAAGTGTAGCTAGGAGTTGCGCCTGATGGAACGACATTAATAGATGCATTTGCTAACTGACATGTAGAATTAGTAATAGCTGCATTGATAAAAAGAGCAGAAGGTGAAGTAACGGTTGCGTTCGCCATTGAAGTACAACCATTGTTATCTGTAACAGTTATTGAATAATTACCGTTACTTAATCCACTACCAATATTACTTGTTGAGACGTTTGGAGACCATACATAACTATAAGGAGGAGTTGCGCCTGAAACATTTAAATTAATATTCCCTGCTGAGGCTCCAAAACAATTATTATTAATGAGTGTAGGAACTACATTTAATGCACTGGGCTGAATTATGGTATTTGTCTGAATAAAGGTACATCCATTAGCATCGGTAATGGTTACTGTATAATTACCACCCGACAATGAAGAATTGGTACCGCCAGTTGCTCCATTTGACCAACTATAGGAATAAGGCGCAGACCCACCCAATGCATTAATTGTAATACTTCCATTGGAGGTATTTGCACAACTTATGTTTTGTATAGTAGCGGGATTTGCATTTAAAAATGATGGATATTGCAATGTTACCGAATCGCGTTTACTACATCCATTTGGATCAGTAATAGTACATGTGTAAGTTCCAGGACTTAAATTATTTATTGCATTGGTAGTTGCCCCATTTGACCACAAATAGGTAAATGGACCAGCGCCAGATAAAATGTTCGTAGAGGCGCTACCGTTAGATTGAGGTGTACACCCAGATGGCTGGACCGATTGAATTGCTGACTGAAAAGGTATCACCACATTTACATTCACCGTATCATATAGTGTAACTACAGCTCCATTACATCCATTATAAACTGCTTGTGCAACATATTGAGTAGGTTGCGTAGGACAAACATTTAACAACGTATTATTGCTCAATGTCACTCCGTTTTGCAACCATGCAAATGAAACGATACTCGACCCCATAGGTAAAAAACGATATGCATCATTCGTGGCTGTCCAAACTGTATTATTTCTACCTGTTATGGAATAAGCCATTGTTGCATTTGAATTTTGAATTCCCTCAATAGCCAATCCGTTATTCCATCCAGTGCAGACAGGTTTGTTCTTGATATAAATATCAATTGCATTAGTTGTTTCGTAAAGCACTATTTGGGATGTCAAAAATTGAGCAGTGCTGCAAGAACCAGTAGCTACACTATTGGGATCACCATAGTAAGGTATCTGATAAAAAGACACTACCAACTTTCTACTAGGATAAGTCCCAGTTAATTGCCAATAAATATCTCCTAAATTAGTCGGATCAATATCTTCATAAACCCCCATAATTGAATTTAACGGAAGATTACTATTAGGAATTGGGTTTAATCCAATCAAATTATATGGACAACTACCAGGTCCACCACCGGCGTATGAGTTATTAAAGGATAGTAGTCCGTTTGAACCAACAACTACTTTATTGTAATTAACTCCAAAAAAGCAAAAACTAAATGGTAACTGGATTGAATTCGACCAAGAATCATCAATATTAACAAGAATTGCTGACCCTACATTAAATGGATAGGGAGTATAAGGAATTGGTATAGGTAAATAAGTTGTAGTTTGACCAGCATAAAAATAACTACCAACTAAATCTATGCAAGGAGTTGAGCACGAAACAGAAGTATCGGCACCCGCATCTACATAGGGATCTCCTTGTGCTACCACACTTATGTTATTATATAACAAAAACGCAAACAAAAACAGAAGCGTTTTTAGGTAATTTGTTAATTTCATTTGGTAGCAAACATTAATAACACAAGATATTAATTTATTCAATACAAGATTATTGCGTACGGATTACTGCCCCTATCCTCGTCTCAAACTGTTTCATTAATTTTTCCATGGCGTTATCAATTTGCTTATCTTGTAAGGTAGCTTCATCGTCACGTAAAATAAAGCTCAAAGCATACGATTTCTTTCCTGCTTCAATTTTATCTCCTTCATACACATCAAACAAATTCACTTCACGCAAAATACCTTTAACAGAATTATAGGCAATTTCCTCCACCTCAGTATAATTAACCGTCTTATCTAACATCATCGATAAATCTCTCTTTACTTCCGGGTACTTGGGCGGCTCTTGTGCTTTGATATCCTCAGGTGAAACAGCTCTCATAATCGTTTCCAAATCAAACTCTGCATAAAATACCGACTGGTTAATATCATATTGTTTCAATGTTTTTTTATTAACCTCTCCTATACGTACCATCACTCGTTTCTTCAACATAACATCAATCGTTTGATTAAAAACTGTTCCTGCTTTTTGTTCAATATTTAATTTGTATTGCTCAATTCCTAATGAACTCAAAACACTTTGCACCAAAGATTTTATAGTATATATATCTGTTGTCAGAGTAGATTTTTGCCAATGGTCTTTATTCAATTCCCCACTCATCCATATACCCATCTTTCCCTTCTCTGTATAAACCCCATTGTTCAATGAATATACTTTTCCGTTCTCGAACAATCTAATTTCTTTCTGCTTTCGATTTAAGTTATAAGAAATGGATTCCAATCCAGGTAACAACATCGAATTTCGAAGAATACTTAAATCATTACTTAATGGATTTAATACTTCAACCACTTCGTCTCCTTCATTCATCATAATGAGTGAAGCCGTGTCCTTCTTGGACAAACTATTATTTAATATTTCATAATAGCCTTTACTAATAAGCGTAGAAGCCATTTTTGCAACTACTTTTTCCACATCTGGTTTCGAAGAACTCGTAACGGACATTGAAATTTTTCCAGGCAATTCAATAGAATTATATCCATATATTCTAATGATCTCCTCTACCACATCGGCCGCTCGTGTAACATCCACTTTGAAAGGAGGAATTGACAATGTGAGTCCTTCTGTATTTTCAACATCTACACGCATGCCCAAATCGGTAATTATTTTCTTGATTAAATCACGATCTAACTGATTACCGATTAATGTATCTACATATTGATAATTCAAATCAATATTTTTCCATTCTATCGGTTGCGCATATACGTCAATAATTGATTCGGCAATTTCTCCGCCTGCTATTTCGGCAATCATTTTAGCTGCTTTCATCATGGCCACGATTGTCATTTCAGGATCTGTTCCTCTTTCAAATCGGAATGAAGAATCTGTATGAATTGCATGATGCCTTGAAGCCTTACGTACTACTACAGGATTAAAATATGCACTCTCTAAAAAAATATTTTTTGTTTGCTCATTCACACCTGAGTTTTTACCTCCAAAAACACCTGCCATGCATAAATCGGCATTTGCATCTGCAATCATCAACTCAATCCCACTCAATTCGCGATCTACCTCGTCGAGCGTGATAAACTTTGCCCCTTTCACTGCGCGCTTAACTTGAATTGTATTTCCTTGGATTTTATCTCCGTCAAATGCATGCAATGGCTGACCTAGATCGTGAAGAATATAATTGGTAATGTCTACGATGTTGTTGATGGAACGAATACCAATTGCACTTAACTTATTTTTTAGCCATTGTGGCGACTCAGCAACTTTAACATTGCTGATAAAAACTCCAGAATACCTTTGACAATCGTTAGCATCCTCCACTATTACTTTAATAGGTCCTGTTTGATTTGAAATATTTACTGAAGGAGTATCAATACTCTTGAGATACTTAATATTAGTTAATGCACCTAAATCACGTGCAACACCATAGTGTGAGGCTGCATCAGCACGATTGGGTGTTAAACCAATTTCAAAAACAACATCTCTTTCAATTTGGAAATAATCGGCAGCAGGCATTCCAACTGAAGTATCAGCAGGCAACACCATAATACCTGCATGCGATATTCCCAATCCGATTTCATCTTCTGCGCAAATCATTCCATTCGACTCTTCACCTCTGATTTTTGATTTCTTAATTTCGAAAGGTTCACCAACGGTGGGATAACAAATTGCTCCCGACAAAGCAACAATCACTTTTTGTCCTGCAGCTACATTAGGTGCACCACAAACTATTTTTTTCGGCTCTCCATCTCCAACATCAACTAACGTAATACTTAATTTATCAGCATTAGGATGCTTCTCACAAGATAAAATATGTCCTACAACAAAATTCTTTAAACCTCCCTTTAAACTCTCCCATGCCTCCATGTGCTCTATCTCTAGTCCACATCCTGTCAATAAAGTGGAAATCTCCTCTGAAGATTTATTTGTATCGATATGACTTAATAGCCAATTTTTTGAAATTTTCATAGCCTAAAATTATGCTCACAAAGGTATAAAATTGAGGCATCCGTCAAATTCATCGAGGGAAAAATTAAGATGCAAAATATGCTTTATAATTTATGCGTCTGATTTCTATAAATTGGCCGATAACAAATACTTTTTGAACTCAGCTTTAGTAGGTAAAAACTGCTTGAACTCTTTCGCAAAAATCTGATTATTACTTTCAGGCAAAGTAAATTCTACCACCGTTTTATTATCTTGCTTACATAGAATAATCCCAATTGTTTTATTTTCCTGCGGCGTTTTTACTTTTCTATCGTAATAGTTAACGTACATCTGCATCTGACCAATATCTTGATGTGTTAATTTGCCGAGCTTTAAATCAAACAATACAAAACATCTTAAATATCGATTGTAGAAAACCAAGTCGACAAAAAAACTATCACCTTCAAAAGTAAATCGCTTCTGTCGACCTTCATATAAAAATCCTTTTCCTAATTCAAGCATAAATTCTTCTAGTCGGTCAATTATGGCTGATTCAAATTCGCTTTCAGTATAGCGATCAAGTTCTTTAAATTCCAAAAACTCTAATACATAATGGCTTTTTAAAGCATCCGTTGGTTTCTCTATTAACTGTCCTTTCTTCGCCAACTCTTTTACTCCTTTTTTGTCTCGACTTTTTGCTAATCGGTTATAGAGTGCAGTATCAAATTGTCGTTGTAATTCCCGGACCGACCAATTATTCTGAACAGCTTCTATCTCGTAAAAATTACGCTCATCATCATCCTCTATTTTAATCAGTAATAGATAGTGCGTCCAACTTAACGAAAAAGGAATTTTGAATTTCCGCATCACTGATGCGGATTTTGTTATTTCACTATTAATATTTTTATTTTCTATATTTAATTTAGATTTCCGCATCACTGATGCGGATTTTTTATTTGCTCTTGTAATTTGATTTATTTGCCTGCCGTTTTCCAATTTCCGCATCAGTGATGCGGAAATTCGTTTATTATATATTAAATAGAATTTTCTAATACGCTCAAGATTGTCAATTGAATACCCTTTACCAAATTGTTTGGTTAATTTTTCACTTAAAATTTTAAGTGTCTCTTTAGCATAATCAGCCCTTATATTACCGTTTTGCTCATACTCTACGATCATCCGCCCAATTTCAAAATAGGTGAGCACCATAATAGAATTTACATTTTGCACAACACGCGTTTGTGCTTGCTGTATTAATTGCTTAATAGATAGAAATAGCGATCTGCTAGAAATAATTTTTGCCATACAGTTGATTTTAAAAATGAAAATGACAGGGCGAAAATAAGATCAGCAATAAGGAAAAGCCAAACAATCTACTTGAGAGTTACTAACAAATCGGGCTTTTTTTAATTTGAAAAATAAAAAAAGTGGGAATAGTTACCTATTCCCACTCTATAAAACAGATTAAATCTGGGTTAATCTTATTGCAAAATAATTTTCTTTACATCAACGGTATTTCCTTGAGCATCGATTAAATAAACAAAATACATTCCGTTACCCGTCCAGGTGTTGAGGTTGCTCGTATACTGCTGTTGTGTTACACCGGTAGTGTAAACCGTTTGACCCACCGCATTTTGTATGCGCATGGTATAACCTGCTAGTGTGTTAAAATTAGCTCCAAAATCGATAGTGATTTGTGAGCTACTTGGATTAGGATAAACCTTTATAGTGTTTTGGAAGGTAACAGGATTTATCCCTGATAAATTTGCATTGATAATAAGCGTATCGGTTACCGTAATGATTTGATAATTCACACAAGGACTCCCCGTATAAAGTTGTGTGATTTCATTTTGTGTAAGAGCGCGGTTCCAGATGGCGATGTCATCTAACTTCCCATCCCAAGACCATCCAGGGACAACACTTACTTGATGAGCACCTAATATTAAATGATCAGCTATACTATTTAATACTGTATTAGCATTTTGACTACTTGACAACACACCATCAATATAAATTGACTGAATTGAACCATCGTAAACTGCCACTATATGATACCATTGATTTGTATTTAAAGTCTGAGTTGAAAATAAAAAATTCTGATTTATATCTAACCTAACTTTTGGCCCTCCATTATTAGAAACAATTAAATCATAAGTATAAGGAACAGCGCCGAATGACTTACTAATAATGCCTTTTTCTTGACCAAAAGTACTCGCATTAATCCATGCACTCAATGTTAATGTATTAGATAAATTAAGTGTGTTATTATTACCACAATCTATATAATCAGCATTCCCATCAAAACTATACGCGCTATTAGCTGCGCCAAAGCGATCTGCTGTTAATGTTGCTCCGTTTACTGTTCCGTTATTACCGTTGCCACTTTCATCATTTGCATTTCCACAGAATGGCCAGTAGCCTACTAATCCGTTTTGTAAGTTTGCTGCCAACGGATTACATGGTGGCGGTGTTGAAGAAGTATATAAATTAGTAATTTCTTGTTGCGTTAATGCACGGTTCCAAATGCCGATATCGTCCAGTGAACCAACAAAATTGTTGCTACCTGAGTTATCAATATTTGCACCTAGTGCTTTATTGGATCCATTAATATTAGGATTCATCTGTAAAGGAGTGGCAGTTGTCTGTCCATCAAGATAAAGTTGAACAAGACCATTTATACATGTGACTGCAACATGATGCCACTGATTATCTGAAATAAACGTTGAGGATTGCGGACCACCGTTATAAGCGAAATCAAAATTCAAATAACCTGTATTAGTGATATAAAAATAAGTGCTTTGCCATGGCATATCTTGACCCCAACAAGCTATTCCTTTCCTTACACTAGTATTATTTGTTTTAACCCATCCTGAAATCGTAAAATCTTGTGCACCAATTGTTGGTTGTGATGTCAATGATATATTTCCAGAACCATTAAACTCATAAGCAGAATTGTTACTAAAAAATCTATCATTAGTTAAAATTACCCCAGATCCTATCG
>JBJTMY010000209.1:0-4265 GCA_046073825.1 Bacteroidota bacterium | reverse complement strand
GAAATCAAACAGCCAACAAACAATAAGAAGAGAAAGCGCATTGGTATTTTTTTTCAAAAATAAGATTAATACCGATGCAAGTAAAAACAAAAAGGCCCGGAAAAATCCGAGCCCTTGAATTATTTTGAAATGTTCTTATTGAATAACAACATTCGATTTTACAATTCCTGACGATGTTTGCATTTGAATAGTATAAACACCTTTTGCTAAATCGGCTGAATCAATGATAATATGCTCCGTACTTGATAAAAGTTCTACTGGAATTGCCTTCATCAATCTTCCTGATAAATCAATGATTTTAATTGTAGCTGTTCCAGTACCAACACCTGTTACCACGAGATTCATAGACGCACCTTGATGAGCAGGGTTAGGATAAACGTTTAATGATTTTTCATTGGAGATATTATTTAAGCCTGAGGCATTTCTATTAACCGCATTTGAAATCATCATACAACCACCAGTTGTAGTAGCCAGCAAAGTATAAACACCATTTTGCGTAGGAGTATAAGAAGTGCCTGTGGCCCCTGGTATTGGCACTCCGTTTAAACACCATTGAACTGAAACGCCAGGATAGTTAACCACTAAATCATTTCCAACAAATTGAATTTCTGGTCCTGTAACATATACATTGATGACTTGATTTGCAATTCCATTTACTGGACAGAAATTATCTTTTGCATTAAACTCGAAAGAAAATAAACGTTGATGTTGTAAACAACCATTATTAAATCCAGCATGAGCGCAACTTGTAGGGAAGGTTAAAAGCTTGTTCGCCATCAATGTAAATGTCGATGGATTGGATCCACTAAGCGTACCACAAGGTTGAATTAAACATCCTTGATTAAATGAAGTTCCCAAAGCAGTACTATTTGCCTTTAACGTTATTGTTTGAAATCCACCAGCCATAGTATCATAATCAGAAACTATAATATTCATTCGCAAAGTATCACCGGCCAAGATTGTAGTATCAATTACAGAAGTTCCATTGAATACTGGCAAATTATTATTGCCAGAATTAAAAATGTTCATTATAAATTCTTTAAACACCTCCGCAGTTTTAACTCCACATTTGAAGGATGTAACTTTTGTTACAATTACATAGTAACCTAAATTATAACACTTAAAAGCAATCAATCCTGTTGTGGGATTCATGGTTGCATATGTATTATTCGGATTAAAAACAGGACCTGGAAGTGGGGAACTAAAACTATAACCCATGTTATAAGGATAATTACTACCAGGATAGGATGTACCATCTAATGCTGGCGCCCAATCGTAGGCTAGAGAATCTAAATCGACATCACTTGCAAAAGCACTATAATCAATTGGCTTACCAGCTGGGACCGTCATAACTGGATTATTTAGAAACACGGGAGAATTATCTAATGCAACAGATGCGGCCAATCCGTTATATGGATACATAATTGACCTTAAATTAATATTACCGCCGCCATTTGATGACAAGTTGGTTAATCCCGAATTTCGACAACAGTCTGTAAAATAGAAATACCACCCTGATGTTGGAGGGACGGCTATACCAAAATTAATTGGAGCAGATTCATAAATCAATTCTTCAATTTCTGCTAGGCTAACTGAAGGTGCGTTGCAGGTTGGACAGCCAGGACCAGTAGGACTTAAATCAATTGAGTTTATTAACACACAAGGAATAGAATCACTTGGTGAATTGGACAAAATGGTAACAATACTAGGACCTGAAACTCCGGTACAATTTCTATATAATTTTACTGTAAAAATAAAATTCTGATTAGAATCTACACGCCAGGTGATTTCACCTCCGTTTAAATGAGATGCATTAAGTTGACTTGCCGAGAATAGAATTACTACCCATAAGGCTACAATTGATTTAAGAATGCGCATGATGATTAGGTTTGATATCTTAAAGATGCAAAAAATTTAAAAATGGTTGCATGGCCCATAAAAAAGCCCCTTAAATTAAGGGGCTACATCTATGTTGACTTTCGGTTTATTTATTTCCGAATACTTTCTTCAACAAGTCTGTGGTGCGTGCAATAGGGTCTTTTCTAATTTGTAATTCTTCTTCTGCAACTTTAACAAACAATCCATCAATGGCCTTTTCGGTTGCATATTGTACTAAATCAGGATTGACCTTTTCTACAAATGGAATTTTATTGTACTTCGTAATAACAAGTTCCCAGTTTTTTGTCGCTCCAACTTTATCTAAGGAAGTTTTGATAATTGGTTTGAAAGCCTCCACCAACATCGCTCTTGATTTCGACTTTAAACATTCCGTTCCTGCATTGTCTGCTCCTTTTACAATATTAATTGCATCGGTGATGGTCATTTCACTTATTACCTTTGAAAAAATATCTTTTGCCGATGAGCCTGCATCTTCAGCAGCGCGATTCACTGATAATATCACATCATCACATTCTTTATTCAAACCAATACTGCGCAACTTCTCTTCGATTTTTTGGGCATCGGGAGGAAATGGAATTTTAATTTTAGGATTACCAAAATAGCCATCAAGTTTTGAAACATCCAAAGAGCCTTTCAACGCTCCTTTATTCAATGCTTCTTTCAGTGCTTTACCTGCTTCTTCCTCTGAAAATCCTTTAGGAGCTGTAGTTGGCAATGTGATTTTTTTCTCCGCTTTCTTTTTTAGATCGTTAAAATTTTGAGCCGATGCAGCACTTATGAAAAATGCCAATACAATTGTAAAAATTAATGATTTCATTTTTTTGTTTTTATATCAAACGATGATTTTACAATATTAATATATCCATCGAAATAAATTCAATAAAAAAAGGGACGATTGTCCCTTTTTAATTTACAAATATGATTTTAAAAATCGATTGCTTCTGTTGCTCTTTAATTTTCGCAGTGCTCCTTCTTTGATTTGCCGAACTCTTTCTCTTGTTAAATGAACATGAAGACTAATCTCGTCGAGCGACATATTATGACTATAACCAATCCCGAAAAACATTTTCACTATTTGAATTTCTTTTTGAGAAAGTATGCTTAAATACCGATTGATATCGTCTGTCATGGACTCTTGAATCATAGAAGTATCTGTTCTAGCTACATCATTTCCTTCTAATACATCGAGTAAGGTACTGCTATCTTCATTACTATCCATGGGAGCATCGATGGATAAAGGCCTTGCAGAAACACGTAAAACATCTGTTACATGATTGACGGAAAAATTCAGTACTTCTGCCAACTCTTCTGCACTTGGTTCTCGTTGAAAATCCTGTTCTAATTTTGAAAATGATTTACGAACCTTATTTAATGTTCCTATCTGATTGAGTGGTAATCTAACTAATCGGGATTGTTCTGCGATGGCTTGTAAAATACTTTGACGAATCCACCAAACAGCGTATGAAATAAATTTAAATCCTTTGGTCTCGTCAAATCGCTGTGCGGCTTTTATCAAACCTAAATTACCTTCGTTAATTAAGTCGGGTAATCCTAATCCTTGATTTTGATATTGCTTGGCCACCGATACAACAAAACGGAGATTGGCTCTTGTTAGTCGGTCGAGCGCATCTGCATCGCCAGCCCTTATTTTTTGAGCGAGTTCCACCTCTTCTTGCGGAGTTACCATTCGCTCTTTACTGATATCGTGGAGGTATTTCTCCAGACTTGCACTTTCCCTATTGGTGATTGACTGAGTGATTTTGAGTTGTCTCATGGTAAGGTATGTTTAGGGTTAAAATCTGATCTAAAAAATTTCACTTCACTCTGCACTTAATAGTTAGAGTATCTAAGCTCTGATAAGTTGCAGACCACTTCAAAACGAATCGCATTAAATAATATTTTAACATCTGCTAAAAAGGTTAAGATAAATGATAATTCTCCTCAATAAAACACAACAATCTGCGTTTTTGTTTTGATAATTTGAATACCTTCGTTGTAATGAAAAAACAGACCTTTTACCTCCTTTTTTTATTAGCATTTCCATTTTTAGGATACGCACAACAGAAATCAGAGCAGAAAAATCCATTGATTCAATTTTCGGGAGTTGTTGTTAGTAGTGACTCATTACAACCAATTCCTTACGCTGCCGTGACAATTCACAAATCAGGACGAGGGACCATCACAGATTTCTATGGGTTCTTCTCTTTTGTGGCGAAACGAGGTGATACTATAGACTTTCATTATATCGGTTATAAGCCAGTGCTTTTTATCATTCCAGATTCGTTAAAAGAAGACCGTTATTCATTGATTCAAGTGATGAATCGAGATACCATTCTCCTTAAAGAAGCCGTTGTTTATCCATGGCC
>JBJTMY010000208.1:0-3463 GCA_046073825.1 Bacteroidota bacterium | reverse complement strand
GTTGCTAATGCGCAAATGGTATCCGTCTGATTAGGTAAATGCATGGAGCAAAAATAAAGAATCCACCGCAATGCAGTGGACTCCTGTAAATTTTAATAAAGTAATTCTTTTTATTCCTTTATGTATTTCAAGCAATAGGATGTATTATTCAAGAAGGTGTATGGCATGGAACAATAGAAGCACAACTGCATCCTGGGATTTATTTTGTTCGTACCTCCTTGAATAATACATCCTATTGCTTGAAATACATAAAGGAATAAAAAGAATTGCTTTATTATAATTTACAGGAGTCCACTGCATTGCGGTGGATTCTTTATTTTTGCCCCATGCATTTACCTAATCAGACGGATACCATTTGCGCATTAGCAACCGCCCCCGGACTCGGAGCTATTGCAGTGATCCGTATTTCAGGTCCGAATACTTTTCCAATTATCGAATCTGTTTTCAAAACCAAGAAAGGTAAATCGAAGGATTTTTCAAGTATAAAATCACATACCCTGCATTTTGGCGATATTGTGTTGGATCATCAAACATTGGATGAAGTATTAATTAGCGTATTTAAAAATCCTCATTCTTACACAGGACAAGATACGATTGAAATCAGTTGCCATGGTTCGACCTATATCCAGCAACAAATTTTACAATTGTTGCAACAAAAAGGAGCACGCTTAGCGGAACCAGGAGAATTCACCCTGCGAGCCTTTTTAAATGGCAAGTTAGATTTATCGCAAGCAGAAGCAGTGGCAGACTTAATTGCTTCGCAACATGCGAGTGCTCATCTAACGGCGATGCAGCAACTAAGAGGTGGTTATAGTCATGCGATTCAGGAATTACGAACTCAACTTTTAAACTTTGCTTCACTTATAGAGCTAGAACTCGACTTTGCCGAAGAAGATGTAGAATTTGCAAACAGAGATCAACTTACAAAACTTGTAAATGAATTATTAAAATCGGTGCGAACGTTGCGTGAAAGTTATACAACCGGTAATGCTTTAAAGAACGGAATTCCTGTGGTAATTGCGGGCAAACCGAATGTTGGAAAGAGCACCTTACTCAATGCACTCTTAAACGATAATAAAGCCATTGTAAGCGATATTGCAGGAACCACCAGAGACGTGATAGAAGATCAATTAGTAATTGATGGTTATCGTTTTCGTTTTATGGACACTGCTGGATTGCGTGCGACAGGTGATGTAATTGAGCAATTAGGCGTAGAGCGATCGTATGAATATGCGCGCAAGGCAAGCATCATCCTGTATCTATGCGATCCGCAACAAAGTTCAGCTGGTGAAATATTAACCGAGATTACAGACTTAGAAAACAAAGTCGGCGAAGATAAATTCATACTAACGGTAGTGAACAAATGCGATTTACATAACGAACAACAATTATCCTCCTACTCTACTTTGCCACATGTAATTTTCATTGCGGCTAAAACACAATTACATTTAGAAGAATTAAAAAAACAATTAATTATTGGATCAGGAGTGGCATCAAGAGAGAATGAAAATCAGTTAGTCACCAATGCCCGTCACGAAGGTGCGTTAGCACAAGCAGAAGATGCTTTAGTAAGAGTTACTAATGGAATGCAAACTAATCTAACTTCTGATTTACTAGCATTAGATCTAAAAGATGCTATCTATCATTTAGGTTTGATTACTGGGGAGATTTACACCGATGATTTATTGGGTAACATATTTAGTAAATTTTGTATCGGGAAATAGTTTTTCTTACATTCAAAATCAACTAATATATTTTATACCAAATGGTATTATACCATAGAGTATAATATCTATTTAAAGACATCATTAGAAATACCTTTGTTGATTTGGTATTTGGCAATTACAATTTCTATCTCTCCTTTCTTTGGAACATTTGATTTACTAGCTGTATTTTTAGCAGATCCATCATCAAAATCGAAAGTAATGCCTTTAGGGAGTTTATAGTCTTTGGTATTAAATGAAAAAATAATTTTATCAGGCAGCCCATATTTTGAAAAATTCCCATAGGTCATTTGTAATTCGTAGGTTCCGTTTTCTCTGGTGGTAGTTCTGCTTTTAAGAATGAGAAAATTTATAGGATCGATGTAAAGTGTTGTTAGGACTAAATCACCCGCATCATCATTTGGTAATAATTTTAAAACCTTCACATTGGTATTTGCTATTTTCTCAGCGCCCGCTTCTATGATGGTAAAATTATTATTCAGAAAAAGACTATTTAAATTAATACTCATCGAGCCTTTGGGAACAAACGACATCCCGTTTTCACTCTTTAATTTAAACTTATTCGGATTTTTAAAATACATTTTCACTTTCGCAATCGGTAGTTTTAAAAACGCCACATTTGTTTTCATTTTACCTTCTGCCTCGTAGTCTGTTACCTTATCTAATTTGGCCTGCACATTTTTCATTAATACATTGTTTACTTGTCCAAAAACGGTTACTTGAAAAACAGCAACGAATAGTAGTATTAGGGAACTTATCTTTTTCATGCAACTTGTATTAAGAGAGTATATCTTTTTTTCTGAAGGAAATTATAGCTAAGGATAAAAACAAACCGATATGAGTCATTAAAATTATAAGACTCTTTTTTATTGCTGGCCAATTCTCTATGCTTCCTTTGATGGGTTGACCTGCCTCATCTAATCCTATATAGAAAAAACCCTTCCATCCAACCAGATAAGAAGTAAATAAATAGGGCTTAACATTTCTATCAATCACAGGAATGTTCATATTGGAAACGATGGTAAAAAACAAAACAATACAAACCGTTGCTACAATTGGTCCAATAGAATTTTCGGAAAAGACTGATAGCAACATTCCTAATGCAACTATAACCGTCAATGAGATGGCCGCATAAACAAATGCAGCGAAGTACCGCCACATGATATCATCCTTTGTAATTTGTAATATAAACGACTCCTCCCCCTTCACACGAAAAACAAGCATGTCTTCTTGCCCGAAAATAACCAGACTTAAAAACAAAGCGACAATCGCCATCCAGATTAAAAGACAAACAGTAAAAATAAAAGAAGCTAAAAACTTAACAAGTAATAATTGCGTGCGACTAACAGGTTTGGTAAGCATTAATCGTAAGGTTCCCATGTTCGCTTCTCCTGAAATTGTATCAGCAGCTACCAAAGCCACGAGAATAGGAACTTGAATTAGTAAAGTGTTCAAAATGATATAACACATAAAATAGCCATTGATAGCTTTTGCTTTATCTATTTCAAAATTATCCTGAATGTTTTGCAACATTAAATCCATGTAACTCTGACCATCGTATTTAAAAGCAAATTGAAAAATCAATACGATAGCAGTAATTGCTGCAAACGCAATATAGGTTCGTGGCCTCGAATAAATTTTATGTAATTCAATTTGTAAAAGCGTGAACATTCTCTGTTGTATTAGTTAATTTTAAGAAGTAATTTTCTAACGAATGAAGATTTTGAATTAAATAAATA
>JBJTMY010000207.1:0-3327 GCA_046073825.1 Bacteroidota bacterium | reverse complement strand
GTGAAAAGTCCCGAGTATACTCGGGACTTTTTGTTTGAAATCAGTTTTAGACAAAATGTTTTTACTACGCTTTACATTTCCAGCGATAACTTTAAATGCGCGCCAAAGCCAAGACTAACGATACGCATTAACGTAGAAAGTCGGATATCACTGGCGTCGTTTTCTATGCGGGATATGTAGTTTTTTGTGGTGCCACATTTAATGGCAAGTTCTTCTTGTGTCATACCCTTATGCTTGCGAAGATCTTGTAATATAATACCAAGCTTAAAGGCCTCGAAACCTTGCTCGTAATTTTGGCGTGTTTTACTTCCCTTCTTACCATATTGCTCGTCGAGGTGGTAAGAAAAGGAGGTGAGATTTTTATTTTTCATGGTAATATTATTCTTTTAATTTGTTTGCGAGTTGTATTTTACTTGGATTTGTTTTTTGATCTTTTTTCTTATAGCCATTTAGTAAGATGACGATATTGACTTTATAAAAAAGCAAAATATTCTATAGATGTCTGACCCATTTTCAACTCTAATTTCATAAAGGCCATTTGAATTGACAATATACCTAAAGTATTTAGCAGGAACGTACCTTGTTGTTGCAATCAGCTGAATTGTCCAGTTACATTTTTATTGAGCTGCTTTGTTAAGTTTTTTAAAGAATTTGAAATAATGGTCTTTGTAATAATAGACTTCTCTAATAAATTCAGAGTTCATTTTTATGAGGGTGTAAAGTTATCTAATTAGGTAACAAATGTCAAGTTTTCTCAAAACTTATTTTCAAAATTAATTTAGCCCAACAGTTTATTCGGTTATTAAGTACTTATAACCGTTTACAAACACTTAAAAACGATAACACTTTTTAAATGGCTTCAATTCGTAATTAGATTCAAGAATTGAAAGATGGAGTCGTATATTGAAAAACCAACTTTTATCAACAAAAATCGCCGGGGGATGTCCCATCCCCGCCCCAGTTCGTAGATAATTGTTTGGGTTGTTTACTCCCAAATTTCTGCTTCCCAACTTATCACCAAATCAAAACTCAATTGATGTAATACCCTTGTTAATAGGTGGTTAGTTTAATCATTTACATTTTTATTCAGACCATTGGGTGGCTGAAAATCTTGTTGCAGCTTGCTCCTTAAAGCTCAAAGTTTATTTAGCCTCTCCTGTTGATAACCCGTTTATTCTCTCTATCTTTGCAGCATGAATAAATTTCAGGCCCTCGGCCTTCACGAAAGGCTGCTCAGGGCAATTGAGTCGCTGGGTTTTACGGAACCAACTCCAATCCAGCAGGAAGCTATCCCGCAATTAATTAATGAAAATCGAGACTTAATCGGACTGGCTCAAACCGGAACGGGTAAGACAGCAGCATTTGGGCTGCCGCTCTTGCAAAAGCTCGATATGGGTAAAAGGTACCCACAGGCCTTGGTCCTGGCACCAACACGTGAGTTGTGTGTACAGATTACCAAAGACCTTGTCAATTTCGGAGAAAATTTGGATGGCTTTGCTACAGTTGCCGTTTATGGTGGAGCAAGCATTATGGAACAGATCCGTTCCATTAAAAGGGGTGTACACGTGGTTGTGGCTACACCGGGACGATTAATCGATTTGATTAATCGCAAAGCACTCGACTTAGGACAAGTTGAGATTGTGGTATTAGATGAAGCAGATGAAATGCTGAACATGGGATTCAAAGAGGATATCGATTTTATCCTTTCTAACACTCCCGATCATCGTAATACCTGGTTGTTTTCAGCAACAATGCCGCGCGAAGTGCGTCAGATCGCTGAATCCTATATGAATGATCCTATTCAGCTCAGCGTCGGTAAGCGTGAATCAGGAAATGAAAACATCGAGCACGTGTATTATGTAGTGCGTGCAAAAGATCGTTACCTAGCTCTTAAGCGTATCGTAGATGCGAATCCCGATGTATTCGGAATCGTTTTCTGCCGTACTAAAATGGAATCGCAAGAGGTAGCCGAGCATTTGATTCGCGATGGCTATAATGCCGATTCGTTGCATGGAGACTTAAGTCAGCAACAACGCGATAAAGTTATGGGTCGCTATCGTGAACGTTCCCTTCAATTACTTGTAGCTACCGATGTGGCAGCTCGCGGTATTGATGTGCAGGATGTAACTCATGTTATCAATTATAATCTTCCCGACGAATTAGAAAACTATATGCACCGTAGCGGTAGAACTGCTCGTGCAGGTAAGAAAGGGGTTTCTATTTCTATCATCAATATTAAAGAGGTTTCTAAGATTCGTCAGATTGAACGCTCTTTGAAAAGAAGTTTCATTGCAGCCAAAGTTCCTGAAGGAATTGAAGTATGTGAAAAACAATTGATGCATTTAGTAAAAAGAGTGCATGATGTAGAAGTGAATGAAAAGGAAATCGCTCCTTATTTGGATGCGATTTATAGTGAGTTAAATGATCTTGAAAAAGATGAATTGATTCGTCGATTTGTATCAATCGAGTTCAATCGTTTCCTTGAGTATTATCGTAAAGCTCCGGATTTAAATGTTGATGTTCATTCAAGTCGCAATAGCTCCGATCCTAACGCAGGATATCGTGCTGCTGGCCCTCGTATGTTCATTAGTATAGGAGCAAAGGATGGATTAGATAAGGGAAAACTTCTTCGTTTCTTATGCGATGAAACTGGTGAGCGTGGTACTGTCTTCGGACGTATTGATGTAAAAGTCGTATATTCTTTTGTTGATGTATTAGATGATAAGTTAGAATCTGTCATGAAGAAAATTCATGGTATCGAGTACGCTGGTCGTGTAATACGTACAGAAGTATCTAGCGAAAGCCCTTCTTCAGGTGGTGGTCGTAGTCGTGGTGGTTCATCACGTGGCGATGGTGGTAGTAGAGGTGGAGAACGCAGAGGCGGTGGTAGTTACAGCGGAGGTGGTGATCGTCGTGGTGGAAGTCGTGATGGTGGTCGTTCTGAATCTGGACGTGGTGGCCGTGGATTTAGCGGTGGTGGTCGTGATCGTGATAAATCCCGCAACGATTTCGGAAAGAGAGACGACTCCAGAGGTGGCGATTTCGGAAAGAGAGATGATTCCCGCAGCGATTTCGGTCGTAGAGATGATTCCCGCTCTTCCTCACGCGAAGAATCTCCAAAAAAATCACGAAAAGAAAAATTCTCGAAATGGTAATAGAAAAAAGGCTTTCAGAAATGAAAGCCTTTTTTTATTTGAAAGTAAGCCGATTTGAAAATTTGAAAATGAATTAGAGATTTATGAAATCAAATCCTCAAACAATAAAGTAGAATCCTTCGAATTCACTTTATTACAAGTCGTCAATCCCGATAAACATCGGGACAAATTG
>JBJTMY010000206.1:0-23088 GCA_046073825.1 Bacteroidota bacterium | reverse complement strand
TTTACAAACGTTTATTTGATTGAATTTAGAACTTGTTAACTACTTTTAAAACAATTAGTTACCGTTTACAATTTTGTTTTTGAAACTTTATAAAGAAAAAAACACCTTTTTCACCTCCCTCCTTTTTCGTTTGTTAAACATGTGTAAGTAAAAAATGAATTGATTGTTCACCGCTATTTGATGAAGATTCTCACAATCAATCAAACAAAAACTCCATCGCCAATTAATCTGGTTGAGGAGCCCCTTCAAAAAAAGCTATTTAGAAAGAAAATCCCTTTTTTGCCAAATCATCCACTACCATTCGAATACCTTTATCTAAATCGATCGTGTGCTTCCAACCCAAATTATTGACAAAACTTACATCCAAAAGTTTACGAGGAGTGCCATCTGGCTTGTCAGTATTAAATACTAACTGACCTTCATAACCAATAACCTCTTTTATTTTTTCAGCCAACTCCCGAATGGTAACATCCACCCCTGTTCCTATATTAACATGTCCTTCCCCGTCATAATTCTCCATCAAAAAATAACATGCTTCGGCAAGGTCATCAACATGCAAAAACTCTCGCATGGGCGTACCCGTACCCCATATTTCTACCACTGGTTCTTGACTTAATTTGGCTTCATAAAATTTGCGAATCAAGGCCGGTAATACATGAGAATTTTTCAAATCGTAATTATCATTTGGACCGTATAAGTTTGTAGGCATTGCACTGATGAAGTTGACACCATACTGCCTCTTATAGGATTCTGCCATCTTCAACCCAGCTATTTTTGCAATTGCATAAGGCTCGTTGGTCGCCTCTAAACAACCATTCAATAAGTAAGCTTCTTTAATAGGTTGGTCACACATTTTCGGGTAAATACAAGAAGAACCCAAAAACAGTAACTTCCTTACTCCATTCATATAAGCGGCATGCATTACATTACTTTGAATCATTAAATTCTCATAAATAAATTGCCCCCGGTAAATATTGTTAGCTACAATTCCCCCCACTTTGGCGGCCGCTAAAAACACAAATTCAGGCTTTTCGCTGGCAAAAAAATCGTTAACGGCCTGTTGATTTCTTAGATCAAGTTCAGAGGATGTTCGGGTAATTATGTTTGAAAAACCTCTAGCACCCAAATTACGAACGATGGCAGAACCCACCATTCCACGGTGTCCCGCCACAAAAACTCTTGCATCTTTTTGCATCCTATTACTCATTATAGTTTAATACATCATGTCCCCCATCACGCAAAAACTTGTCTTTTTTAAAGATAACCAAATCAGCAGCTACCATTTCTTTTACAATGGCTGGAAGGTCGTATTTTGGTTGCCAGTTCAACTGCTTTTTCGCTTTAGCAGGATCACCTATCAAAATATCAACCTCTGCAGGACGATAATAGCGCTTATCAATTGCCACAACAATTTGCCCTATTGGAACTTGATACTCGGGATTGGTGCACTCCACTACTTTTCCAACTTCATTTTCTTCACTGCCCTCCCATTTAATTTTTATTCCCACTTCTGCGAACGACATATTAATAAATTCGCGTACAGTGGTTGTTACACCTGTTGCAATTACATAATCCTCCGGCTTTTCTTGTTGGAGCATTAAATACATTGCTTCTACATAATCTTTTGCATGCCCCCAATCACGTTTCGCATCGATATTTCCCATATAAACTTTATCCTGCAACCCTAATGCAATACGAGCAACTGCGCGTGTAATTTTTCTAGTCACAAATGTTTCACCACGCAAAGGAGATTCGTGATTAAATAAAATTCCATTAACAGCAAACATATTATAAGATTCTCTATAATTTACAAAGATCCAATATGCATATAGTTTTGCCACCGCATAAGGTGAGCGTGGATAAAAAGGAGTGGTTTCCCGCTGTGGAATTTCTTGTACCAACCCATAAAGTTCTGAGGTTGATGCTTGGTAAATTTTACATTTATCGGTTAGGTTTAGCATACGTACCGCTTCTAAAATTCGTAAAGCCCCCAAAGCATCAGCATTAGCAGTGTACTCTGGAGAGTTGAAACTCACATGTACATGCGACATCGCACCAAGATTGTAAATTTCATCGGGCATCACTTCGCTAATAATGCGAATAATATTCACAGAGTCGGTTAAATCCCCATAATGCAGCTTAAAATGAACCCCTTTCTCATGTGGATCTTCATACAAATGATCGACTCTTTGCGTATTAAACAATGAACTTCTACGTTTAATACCATGAACTTCATATCCTTTTGAGAGAAGAAGTTCTGCCAAATAGGCTCCGTCTTGGCCTGTAACACCCGTTATTAAAGCTTTTTTCATGTGACAATTCTCTTTGCTAAAAATTAATAAGCGAAAATACTTTTAATGTGGGCAGTTTAAATTAATAGCCTGAAATATAATTCACAACCAATTGCTGAAAACAATTTGACACTTATCCTAACAAACGAATACGCACGGATACCTTTGTAGGAGGAAATTTTCAATGTTGAATACGGTGAAATAAAGCCAATCTTATTTGACGAAATATTTTTTTAAATAAACTAAACCAAAATGAAAGGTCAGCGTAGAACGCAACCTATTGTTTACAATACATAAGTACAAGTATGGAAAAGAAATTGGGATCCAATAATCTTATTGATTCAAAAGACATTAAAAAAGGCCTATCTACCATCACCAAAAACTGGTTATGGTTTGTGTTGTTCATTGCCTTAGGAACTATCATTGGAGGTGCATATTTGTATAATGCCACAAAATTTTACGGGGCTACCGCAGAACTTTTAATCAAACCACAAAAAGATCCATTTAAAGATGCTTTAAGTGAATCATTACCTTCTGCCCCTCGAAAAGAAGAAATAGCGAATGAGGTAAAAATTATTAAATCGACGAAGTTGATAGATGAGACCATTAAAAAACTTAATCTAGATATAGGGTATTACATTGAGGGGCGAATTAAAACTGGTGAAGTGTATAAAGGCACTCCCTTTAATGTTGTTGGAAAACTAACAGATAAAAGTCTATACTATGCTCCATTTGAAATTAAAATCATCAACAAGGAAACATTTGTAGTTGAAATTAAAACTGACGATTACAAATTTAGACGCAAAGCAAAATTCGGAACTCCCATTGTTAGTGATAAATTCTCTTTTATCGTTAACTCCGATTCAACTATTATTACTAGAAATTCGAAAATCAGTGAGATCCCTTACATCTTTAAATTTAAAAATCATGATGATTTAATAAAAAAATATCAGAATGCATTAACAATCGAAAAAGATCAAACAGCTACCGTAATTAAAATAGCTTTAGAAGATGAAGTAGAAGACAAAGCCATTGACTTTTTAAATACATTAATTAATAATTATATAGAAAACTCAATTGAGGTTCAAAAAACAGTAAATGAAAACACCATTCGATTTATCGATGCTCAGCTTTCAGATGTAGAAAATCAATTAAATAATGTAGAAGGAAATCTTGAATCGTTTCAAAAAAGCCGAACCACTTTAAATCTTGGTGAAGAATCAGGCATGTTGTTTCAACGAGTAGTTGATTTTGATTCTGAAAAAGCTCGTATGAATATACAGCTTAAATCGGTGGATATGATGTATGACTATTTAACTAATTCGAATGCTGAAAGCATGGCAATTTCTCCATCTGTATTAGCAGAAGCGAATGACCCAGGATTACAAAGTGCCTTTGATGAATTATATGCTTTACAACAAAAGAGAGCAAATTTATTATTCAGTAATACAGAAAGCTCGAAATCGGTAGTTGAAAATGATCAAATGATTTCCAGAACCAAACAGAAAATTTCTGGAATTGTACTTAACATTCGTAAGAACTTAGTAAACAAAATAAATAGTATCAGCACCCAAATAGGCTCGTATAATAGCGCGTTGCGTCAAATGCCAACAACTCAACGAGGCATTGTTAATATTAATAGAAATGTTGAAATATATTCTGAAATATATAAATTCTTATTGGAGACTAGAGCACAAACAATTATTGCGAAAGCAAGCATTGTTGCTGATAAAATTATTTTAGAATCCGCTTATGGTAATGGTTTATTACATCCTTTACCTGTAATGACCTTAGCGGCAGGTATTGGTGGTGGATTAGCGCTAGCCCTATTATTAATATTCTTCAAAGGCATTTATTATAATTATGTTTTCTCAAAAGAAGACATTAAAGAAGTAACGGAACTTCCTATTATTGGAGTAGTAGGGAAGAGTAAAGAAGCAGAAGACGAATACTTAATGGTGGATAAATATCCTCAGAGTCAAATTGCAGAAGCCTTCCGGGTTATTCGAACAAATCTTTCCTATTTCGCAAGCAAATCGAAACATAAAGTAATATTGGTTACTTCTACCATGCCCGGTGAAGGAAAAACGTTTACTGCTGTTAATATTGCCACCATATTAACGCGAGCAAAAAAGAAAGTGGTGTTGCTCGACCTAGATTTACATAAGCCAAAACAAGCAAATGCTTTCAACCTACAAAATGATGTTGGAGTAACCTCCTATATTGTAGGTAAAGCAACACTCCATCAAATTACAAAGGATAGTGGAATTGAAGATTTAAAAATTATTTTATCTGGACCACGAACTCCTAACGCCTCTGAATTAATTTTAGATGAAAACCTCGAAAAACTATTAAGTGAATTAAAAGAAGCTTATGATTATGTTATCATCGATACACCGCCAGTAGGTTTATTATCGGATGCATTAGTATTAATGAAACAGTCGGATGTAAATATCTTCGTTATGAAAGCAGGAGTTTCTAAGCGCGACTTTGTGGACATTGCACATCAGTTAGTAGAGAAGAATGAAATTAAACACATGTCGATTGTATTGAACGGAGTAAGCAGTAAAAATATTCCATCTGGTTACGGCGCGGGTTACTACTCCTAAAATCAAATTTAAATTAAATGGAGGCACAAGAAGTTGACAGAAGCAATGCGCTGTCGAAAGCAATAAAAAGTTTGAAAGTTCATTTAACATCGTCTCAAAAAAAGAAGATGTTTGGACTTTCATTTCTAATATTTATTTCGGCGGTATTTGATGTATTTGGACTTGCTTCTATTCTTCCTCTAGTAAAGCTGGCTACAGAACCAAGCCTCATTTTTAAAAATGCATTTTTAAATCAGATTTATCATGCAGGTCATTTTAACACTGAAAAAAACTTTTTACTGTTTGTTATCATCGCTGTATTTCTGTTTTTTCTTTTCAAAACATTCTTCGGATTATTTGTAAATTACTTACAGACTAAATTCAGCACAGAAGTAGCCTATGAAATTACAAAAAGACAATTTGAAAAATATTTCGGATTGAACTATTATGAATTCTCCTCTTTAAAGAGTAGTAATATCATTCATCATGTGATAAACAATCCAATATCCTATATAACTTGGGTGGTGCTTCCATTAATTATGCTATTATCAGAAACCATCATCGTATTATTAATTGTTGGAGGAATCGCCATCTACGATTTCAAATTATTTGTATTTATTTCGATTATTATAGGTCCTGCTACTTGGCTAATTTACCGAATGTTAAAAAACAAATCAACACATATCGGTTTAGAGATGAACAAAATTTTCCCACAATCAATGGGCACATTAAATCAAACGGTAGTTGGTTACATTGATATTAAATTAGCAGATAAAGAAGAATATTACAAAGCAAAATTTCTACGACTTCAAAAAAGCTATCACGCATTAAATATGAAATCCTATTTGCACAATTTAATTCCAATGCGTGCAAATGAAATGGTGGCGCTTAGCGGAGTGATTCTTATTTTTATCTACGCGATTTTTTTAACGGACAATACTGCCTCAGCAATTGTGATGGTTAGTTTATTTGCTGCAGCAGCGTACCGTTTGATGCCTTCTCTTAATCGCATTATTAGTTCACTTGTTTACATTCAAAAGAACTTAGGTGCCTTAGAAAATTTAAATCTCTATCAGCATGAACCGACAACCGAAGAGCAATCAGAAGAAATTAAATTTGAAAAATCAATTACGTTAAATCAAATAACTTTCGCCTTCCCGAACCAGAAAAAAAACACCGTCGACGGAATTAGTTTATCTATTAAAAAAGGAGAAAAAATAGGAATCATTGGATCTTCAGGATCTGGTAAAACAACTCTAATAAATCTTTTACTTAAATTTCATAACATCTCTACCGGAGAAATTAAAATAGATAATACCCTATTATCTAATTCCCATTTAAAGAGTTGGCGCAAATTAATTGGATATGTAAAACAAGATATTTTTTTGATGGATGCATCCATTATTGATAATATTACTTTTAACGATGCACATCCTGACGAAGCTAGATTAAACAATGCGATTGAACAATCATCGCTTGCTGGGTTTATTAAAAGCCTTCCTGAAGGATTAAATACACGAATTGGAGAAAGAGGTTCTTCTTTATCAGGTGGGCAAAAACAACGCTTGAGTATTGCAAGATCGTTATATAGAAATGCAGAAATTTTAATTTTTGATGAAGCTACCTCTGCATTAGACAACCAGACAGAAAAAGAAGTAAGCGACGCCATTGATCAATTATCGAATACACAAAAAACGATTATTATTATAGCGCATCGCATTACTACCTTAAAAAATTGCGATCGTATTTATGAATTAAAGGATGGAAAAATTGTTGCTGTTCATCAATACGCGGACTTAATTAAAAACATGATTTAAATGAACAACAAAATATTAATTGTAGTAGGTACTCGTCCAAACTTTATTAAAATCACACGATTTAAAAAAGTTAATGCGGCTATGGGAAATCCATTTGACATTAAAATTGTACATACCGGACAACATTACGATAGTAAAATGGCGGATGTTTTTTTTACACAATTTGAATTAGAGCCTGACTATTATTTAAATATTCCTCAAGCATCCGCTAATACACAAATAGGTGAAATTATTATTCGCTTAGAAAAGGTAATAGAGGAATTTGACCCAGCATGTGTTGTAGCTGTTGGCGATGTTAATTCTACATTCGCTGCAGCATTTGCAGGACATAAATTGAACAGAACGGTGGCGCATCTCGAAAGTGGATTGAGAAGTTACGATCGTAGTATGCCAGAAGAAATTAATCGTTTGTTAACGGATGAAATTTCAGACTACTTTTTTGTAACCGAACAAAGTGGTTATGATAATCTAATAAAGGAAGGCAAAAATAAAGATGCAATTATTTTTGTTGGGAATACGATGATAGATACGCTTGTAGAATTTGAAAATAAAATTCAGGAAAGCACCATCCTAAATGAATACGGATTACAAGAAAAAGGATATGTATTGATGACGATGCATCGTCCGGCAACAGTAGATTCAGAAGATGGATTAAAAAAATTACTGGACATCATTGAATATGTAAATAAACAACATTATTTGGTATTTCCTATACATCCAAGAACACTTTCTCGTTTACAACAATTTGGATTAATGGAAAGAGTGAAGTCGAATCCGAAGATAATATTAACCGAGCCCTTAGATTATTTTGCATTTCAAAAATTAATTGCAGGCTGCAATTTTGTGATAACAGACAGTGGCGGAATACAAGAAGAGACCACATTTAGAGGAGTGCCCTGTTTAACACTTCGCCCTAATACGGAACGACCTTCAACCGTATGGATAGGAACCAATGAATTAGTTCCTTTTGAAATTGATTTGGTTCAAGACAAAATAAATGAGATTAATACAGATACCTTTAAGAAAGGAAGCGTTCCGCCAATGTGGGATGGACATTCAACAGAGCGAATACTAGATGCGTTCAAAACAATTTTAAAAATGTAAAACAACGTTACTCCCTTCCCGTTACCACTTATGCCGATTTTTAATTTAAATGGTTTTAAAGACCATGCACTTTCCTCCTTTTTTCCATTCGCGTTTACAAAAGAATATGCCGAATTTGTAAAATCATTTTATGGAAATGATATTTTATATTTTGAATTCAACAATGGATTTGTTCCATTTGAAATCATTGGACAATCGATATTCAAACAAGTAAAAGTAATTGGAACACCTTATAAAAATGGAATACCTCTTCAAGGTGAAGAATTAAAAACATTTTTAAATGCATTTATTCTTGAATTAAAAAAACAAACCGATTTTATTCGAGTGATACAGCCACATCCAATGGCGTTTACAACCGAATTACCTACAAATAGCACGTGGTGTGAATTTGGCACTTATATTACAGCGTTAAAAAACAAATCAGATGATGAATTGCTTGATTGCTTTGATAGTAAATACAAGAAAGCAGTTTTGCACAGCATTAAAAATAATGGATCAGTAACGATTCATCCTACTGCTTTAATTGATTTTTACGATGTTTATGAAAACACATGTAAGCGAGCAAAAATTTATTGTGACAGTATAGACTATTTTAAAAATATAATTGACCATTTACCTCAAAACACAATGGTAGCCACTATTTCAGAAGAGAATGGTAATACAATTGGTGCTGCCTTTTTTATTTTTGATCAACAGGTTTGTTATTGTACACATGCTGGTTCAGTGGCTGGCAGTAAATTATATGGTGGCATGAAACACCTACATTTCGAAGTGATGAAATGGATGCGTAATCAAGGAGTAGAAAATTATGATTTAACGGGAGTAAGAATAAATTCAACAAACGAAACGTTACAAGGCATTTTTAAATTTAAGAAAGGATTTGGAGGAGAATTAAAACAGGGTTATTTATGGAAAGTAGATTTGAAAAAAACGAAGTGTTTGATATATGATTTATTACTTCGAATAAAAATGAAAGGAAAATTACCAAAAGATATTATCGATCAGGAAAATTAATAATGAAAAAAGAAAAAACACTTCTCTTTACTTTTGACTATGAACTTTTTCTTGGCGCAAGAAGTGGAAATGTTCTTGAAAGTGTGATTGAACCTACTCAGGAAGTTTTAACTATTCTGAAAGAATACAATCATAAGGCTATTTTCTTTGTGGATACAACCTGGTTGATACAACTAAAAGAACTGGGGGAATTTTATCCGGCTTGCAAAAACAAATTGAAACTGGTTGCCTCGCAAATCAATTATATGGTTAAAGAGGGGCATGATGTATTTCCGCATTTACATCCCCATTGGATGGATGCCATTTATCAACCCGAAAAAGATGAATTCAATTTAAACAACATTTCGCATTATCGAATAAATCAAATTACAATTGAAGAAAGGGAGGAGTTATTCAATAAGTCGATTGCTATTTTAAAAGAAATTATTTCACCAAACTTTCCCGATTATAAAATCAATGGTTTTAGGGCTGGCGGATGGTCGATTCAACCATTCAACCATTTTAAATCAAGTTTTATAAAGCACGCGATTACTTACGATTTTAGTGTGATGCCCTTAATGTATCAACATACAGATGCGCAACAATTTGATTTTAGCACCTGTGGCAATTATTCAATTTATCGTTTTGGTGATAATGTAGAAACACCAGATTACAAGGGGAAATTTATAGAATTAACTAGTAATATTATCTACATTTCTAAATGGAGAAAATGGATTGATAAATTTCACCAAAAACTACTCTTTAGAATATTAAAAGATAGTACCCATTTAAAGGGAATTGGGGTACAATCGCAAGAGGTGAAGGTATTCTCTAAATCGCCTTTTGGCATTAATCTTTTTAATCCGAATTATGAACGAGTATCTATTGAACTACTTACCAAAACAAAATTATATCCTTATAAAAAACTAATTGCACAGACTGATTTTGTACAGTTTGTTTCCCACCCAAAAATTCTTACCCGACATAACTTAAAAATGTTGAAATGTTTGTTGAAATATGCCAATGAACATTTTCAGATAAATACTGATTTTCGGTATTTTTCAGAAAAGAATTTAAAATCATTTACTCCTCACCGTGCCTTAAATAGCCATTCCAATCAAGTTACTACTATTGGCGAAAAAAGCACCGAAAAAATGCCCACAATATCTGTTGTAATTCCATGCTACAATGTAGCTAATTATATTCAGGAAGCGATCACTTCTGTTATCCATCAGACAGTAACCTGTTGTGAAATTATTTGTGTTGACGATTGCTCCACAGATAATACCATTGAAAAAATAATTGAATTACAAAGTCAATATCCATCACTGATTAAATTAATCAAGAATGAAAAAAATGAAGGAGCAAACTATTCGCGCAATAGCGGATTAAACGCTGCTATTGGAGAGTATATTCAGTTTTTTGATGCAGATGATATATTGCTGCCACATAAATTTAAATATCAGTTAAATTTAATTACACAATCAGATACTCCAATAGATATAATTGTTAGTGGCTTTAAAAAACGAAATCTCCAAGGCATTGATACGCTCTACCAATTTGAAAACAATGATGCCTGGAATAGTTTAATGAAAGGTCGCTTAGGGGTTACTTCAGCTAATTTGTTTAGAAGAAGTGCAATTATAACTGCTGGTGCGTGGAATGAAAGTTTGAAGAGTAGTCAGGAGTACGAATTAATGTTTAGAATGCTTAAAAATGGAGCAAAAGTGCTTATTGATAATGAAGTGCTCAACATTAACCGTGAACGTACATCAGGATCAATTACAAAAACAAATCCTGAGGCAAAATGGATTCGCTTCATTAATTTGAGAATTGAAATTTATAATTACTTGTACGAAAATAATTTGCTGACGGATAAAATAAAAAACACGTATATCAATGAAGTCTTCAATTCGATACGCATCATCTATTACTATAATAAAAATGAAGCTATCGACTTACATCGAAAATACATTTTGCCTATTGGCCAACCTACAGCAGGTAATTCAAACTCGAATAAATATTTAATGATTTATCAGCTTCTTGGATTCAACATGGCTCAGCTAATATCTACCCTTTTTCATCGTCAAAAACCTTACTAATTATTCCATGATTTACCTTACTTACGGCGAACCTCCTTCGGGAGTATATTTTAGTCAGGTAACTGATGTTTTAAATTATTTAGAAAAGCAACAACAAACAAGTATTCTACTTGTTGCATTTATTTCCCTTCATGATTTTACTAAAAAGCGGAAAGATATTTTAGCCCACCGAACTAACGCCATTGTATTACCGATGTTGCCAAAGGCGCCCTATTGGAAATTCAATGCTTTCCTACTTTGGTTACTTTGTTTGATTATTCGCCCTAAAGCTATTATTGCACGTAATGTTATAGCAGCTAATATGGCTTTAACAATTAAAAACAAATGCAGTGTTCGTAAAGTTTGTTTTGATGGAAGAGGTGCTATGAAAGCTGAATGGACAGAATACCCAATATCCGTTCCAGCCAATTGGAAAAATAATATTCAACAATTAGAGTATGATGCAGTGAACAAAAGTACTTTTCGAATTGCTGTAACCAATAAACTAGTCGATCATTGGGTATCTGAATACCATTATCAATCGGATGCTCACGTAGTCATCCCGTGTACCTTAAATAGCGATTTTAATTTAAAAGATTTAACGGAGGAGATGATTCAGGCTACCCGCAGCCGTTATCATTTCAATCACAACGACTTGATATTAGTTTATTCCGGTTCTGTTTCTGGCTGGCAATCATTTTCCTTGCTACAACCAATAATGATTGATTATTTAAATCGTTCGAAAGATCACAAACTCGTTTTTCTATCCAACGAAGATGAGATTATTCAAACATTGATTCAGCAATTCCCTCAACAGGTTTCTCGTTTGTGGTTAAAGCATGAAGAAGTGACGCAATTTTTAATTTGTTGCGATTGGGGGGTGTTAATACGTGAGCAATCAGTAACAAATCGAGTGGCCTCTCCGACCAAATTTGCCGAATACTTAAGTGCAGGACTTCCGGTGATTATCTCTGAAAACTTGGGCGACTACACAGAATTTGTAAAAAATAATCAATGTGGGATCATTTTTTCGGAACAAAATTCCATCAACATCAGTAAAACGTCACTCTTGGAACGCAACCGTTTAATTGCATTGGTGCAACAAAACTGGACAAAGCAAGCACAAGATAAACAGTACAAAAAATTAATAGCAGCATTAAAATGAAAACACTCGTTACCGGGGGCGCCGGCTTTATAGGATGTGCAGTAATTGAAAAACTTCAACGGGAAGGAGATGAAATTTTTGTCATTGATAACTTATCATTCGGGAAAAGAGCATTTATAAATGTGCCCGACACGCATTTTTTTCAGACAGACATATTAAATGAAAAATCCATCGATGAAATATTTAATACGGTGCGACCTGATCGTGTAATCCATTTGGCTGCCGTACATTTTATACCCTATTGTAATCAACATCCTTTTGAATCAAGTAATATCAATATTAGAGGTACGGTGCACGTTTTAAATGCCTGCAGAAAATACCAAATTCAAAAAGTATTTTTCGCATCTACCGCAGCAGTATATCCCATTTATGACGAGGCCGTTTCAGAAATCCATCCTACCGGCCCAATGGATATTTATGGATTAAGTAAACTTACTGGAGAGCATTTATGCAATGAGTTTCACTTACGGACAGGCATACCCGTTATCATCTGTCGTTTCTTTAATGCGTTTGGTCCGAATGAAACAAATCCGCATTTAATTCCTGAAATACAAAATCAGATTAATGCTGGATTAAGAAAAATTAAATTGGGCAACTTAACTCCTAAACGTGATTTTATTCATACCTCTGATATGGCTAACGCTGTACATTCGTTAATGAGTTATGATCATAAAGGCATTGACATTTATAATTTAGGCAGAGGAATAGAATATTCAGTAACTGAAATAGTAGATGCATTTAGCAGGGCGTTAGGAGAAACCATAGAAATTGAAGTGGACGAATCGCGTGTACGTAAAGTAGAACGTATGCATTTATTAGCAGACGTAAGTAAATTAAAATTGACAGGATGGCAACCCTTAATTGGAATTGATGAAGGAATTGCTACTTTAATAAATAAGTAATTAGTGAAACGACAAGTCCTTTTTTGTACAGATGGAATTTTCCCTCACGCAGTGGGAGGTATGCAAAAACATTCTTTGCTTTTAATTGAACAATTAGCGAAATATTCTAATTGGGAAATTATCGTTATTCATCCACATAAAGAAAAAGTACTTTCGTCATTATTAAACATCAAAGAAATAGCTGTACCCTTTGACTTTAGTGGATTTTATATTTGGAAACAATATCAGTATTCAAAAAAAATAAGTGCTATCATCAAGCAATACCCTGAGGCCATTATTTATGCACAAGGATTTGCGGTATTACATGCATTAAAACAATTTGGTAATCGTGTAGTGATTAATCAACATGGATTAGAACCTTTTCAAGGTTTAACGAAAAATGATCGATTAAAAACTTTACCAATGCGTATGATGGAGCGGTTTCAGTTTCGCCACGCAGCCAAAGTAATTTCCTTAGGTGGACGATTAACGAATATTCTACAAGACGAAATTTATTATTCGAATGATAAAATTGTTGTGATTCCGAATGCCGTTTATGAATGTGCCCTTCCAACAAAAAATTTTGACGCCTCTGAATTAAAATTACTTTATGTTGGGCGTTTTGCTCATAATAAAGGCATTGATATTTTATTAGAATCCATTCGCTCATTAAATAGAGATGGTTATAAATCGAAATTAACTTTTTATATAGTAGGTAAGGGTCCGCTATACGATAAATATACTTCTGAATTTGCATTTGAAAATGTAATATATGAAGGTTTCGCATCCGAAGAACGCTTAAAAGAACTTTACGAATCATGTGATCTATTTGTATTCCCTACCTTGTTTGAAGGAATGCCGACTGTGGTGTTAGAAGCTATGGTTCACGGAATGCCCGTAATTGTTTCGGATACTGGTGCCACTGCAGAGTTAGTGAATAGTAATAATGGTTATTTAGTTGATGCGGGTGATATACGTGCGTTTAAGTGTGCTGTTCAGGCGTATTATCAACTATCAGTTGATGATAAAAGAAAGATGTCGGAGGAATCACGAAGCCGTGTAATGAATAATTTTACATGGGAAATCGTGGGACGAAAGCATATCGAATTATTCGAATCAATGGTATAAACTATGTTGCAATTTTTAAGAGAAAATAATCAATTTTATATCGTTATCCTTTTATGGGTAATCGGTGGAATTATTGCTCCTGAAATTGCGATGGTATTAATACCCATTGGATTAATCCTTTTCAAACGAAAAGAAATGTACGCCGAGATGATTGTCTCGTTTGCTATGCTTTTATTTTTTAGTGATAACCGACAACCAGAGTTTGCATTTGCTGGAGAAACAAAAGATATTGCATTAATAGTAATGTCGGCGTTTGTTTTACTTGATGCAAAATCATTCAAAGAAAAAAGTAAAATTTGGTATCCCTTTTTAGCATTTTTTATTCTTGCCTTTATTGTCATCTTTCGTAATCCGTATCCCCTACTAGCCTTTCAAAAAACATTATCCTTTTTTTTAATGCTGGCTTTAATTCCGAATTATGTTACGCATGAACTCGCAAAGGATGAAGGGAAACATTTATTCACGCTATGGATTTGGTCCGGTACATTATTATTCTTAGCTGGTTTTGTAGTATCGGTGGTTATGCCCGTTGACTACACCTTTTTAGTAGGAAGGTACAATGGACTATTAGGGAACCCAAATGGAATTGGATCGTTTGCCACGATTTTCTTCGCATTAATTATGCTCACCTTGCAAAAGCATCCGAAACTATTTACCTTACCTCAACTTATCTTAATTTTTGGAGCTCTCGCTCTTTCCGTATTATTATCAGAATCGCGAAATTCTATTTTCTCTATTTTAATTTTCTTGTTCTTCGCGAGATTCTATAAATTGTCGCCGATGCTTGGTTTCGTTATTTTAATAATTACAGGATTACTGTATGAAATCATCACTGAAAATTTACCACTTATCGTTAATGCGTTAGGGTTAGGATCTTATTTACGCGTAGAACATTTAGAAGATGGCTCCGGGCGATTAATAGCATGGCAGTTTGGCTGGGAAAAAATACAAGACAACTTTTTGTTAGGAAAAGGATTCTCCTACGAAGAAACATTGTTTGACGTTAACCAAAAATGGTTACAAAGCCAAGGAACATTAGGGGGTGTACACAACACCTATCTTGCGTTATGGTTAAACACTGGATTAATCGGATTAATTTTATACTTAGTGGGATTATTAAGCAACTTCCTAAAAAGTGTAACTTATAATTATTTGTCGTTACCTACCCTATTCGCCTTTTTATTTTCATGCACCTTTGAAGCTTGGTTTCAGGGTTCCTTGAATCCATTTACGATAATGGCGTTAGCGTGCATCTCCTTATTACATTTTAGAAATGTCGAGAAAGAAGAAAATACTGTTCCTGTACTTTGAGCTAGCAGGTTACACGGTGGCTTGCATGAAACATCTCGTCAATAAATACGATGTAGAAATTCATGTGGTCAATTATCCTGTTAACAGTGTTGCTCCTTTTGAATTTTCCTTTGGTGATCATATTCACACGTATAATCGCGCTGACTATACGCATGAACAGCTTATACAACTAACGGCAGGCATTAACCCCGATTTAATGTATGTATGTGGTTGGGCCGACAAGGGATATTTGGCAGTTTGTAAAAGCATCAAAAAAAGAATTCCAGTGATCATGACCTTAGATAATATCTGGAAAGGAAATTTAAAGCAAAGAATTGCAAGCTTTATTGCGCCCTTATATCTAAAAAAGTTATTTACACATTGTTGGGTGCCAGGTCAACCGAACGCTGATTATGCCTTACGATTAGGATTCAAAGCCAATCAAATTTTAAAAGGTTTGTATTGCGCCGATGTAGATTTATACAATCAATATTATCAGCAAACGCAAGAAACAAAATCAAAAAAATTTCCTCATCGTTTTATTTTTGTTGGAAGATATACAGCGCTAAAGGGAACTGCTGAATTATGGAATGTTTTTTCATCTCTTACAGAAGAAGAAAGAAAAGGCTGGGAATTATACTGCTTAGGAAAAGGACAATTAGAAAAAGATTTTCCAAAAAAATCATTCATTAAAAATATCGGATTTGTACAGCCCGATCAACTCTTATCAATTATTCAAGAGACGGGCGTATTTATTTTACCTACTCACTACGAGCATTGGGGCGTAGTAGTACAAGAGTATGCACTTGCAGGATTTCCACTTTTATGTAGTACCACTACAAGCGCTGCAACCGACTATCTCACTGCCGGTGAAAATGGGTTTTATTGCGAACCCAAAAACGAAGCATCATTAAAAGAAGCATTATTAAAAATAATAAATAGCAGCGACGATGATTTTATTCGCATGATGAATAAAAGTCATGAGAAAGGAAATTCAAATACACCCGACAAATGGTCGGATACACTCTATCAATTAATGCAGGCATGAGCGATAAAAAGAAAATTCTTGTATTTGTAGATTGGTATTTGCCTGGCTATAAAGCAGGCGGACAAATCCGTTCGGTCGCGGCGATGGCAGAACATTTACAAGCGACATACGACTTTTATATTGTTACAGGCGATCGTGATTTACATGCAGAAGCCCCTTATGCAGGTGTACAATTAGATACTTGGATCAAAAGGAAAGATGGAAGTCATGTATATTATATCTCCCATGAAAAAAGAACGAAACAGCATCTAAAAAAAATCATCTTTGAAGCGCAAGCCGATATTCTGTATTTGAATTCGATGTTTTCTTATTACTTTACGTATCTTCCATTATCAATACGTAAAAAGTTTCTTACTCGAAGAAAAGTTATACTTGCTCCCAGAGGTATGTTAGGTAATGGTGCGTTAAAAATTAAAGGACTTAAAAAGAAATCCTATTTACTCACCACCAAAATGATGGGCTTATATCATGGAATCACTTTTCATGCAAGCTCCTCTTCCGAAGAAAAAGAAATCCATCAGCAATTTGGTCGTAAAGCAAAAGTGCAGGTAGCGATTGACCTTGTTGCACCGAGAAAATTAGCCAACGTAGAACGAATTAAAAATAAGGGGCAGTTAAAAATGTTTTTTCTTTCGAGAATTTCTCCCAAGAAAAATTTACTAGGGACCTTAAAACTACTGGCAAAAGTTCCTATTGGCCATTTGATTGAATTTGATATTTATGGGCCCATTGAAGAAGCATCTTATTGGAATGAATGCAATGCCATTATTCAAACCATGCCTTCCCACATTCAAGTAAATTACAAAGGAATATTAGAAAATAGTGCTGTGATTGATGCGATGACTCGTTATCATTTAAGCGTTTTACTTACCTTTAATGAGAATTACGGTCATTCGATAGTGGAGAGTATGGCAGCTGGTTGTCCGGTTTTAATTTCCGATCAAACCATTTGGAAACATTTACAAGATAAAAATGCTGGATGGGATCTTCCTTTGAATAATGAAGAAGCCATCATACACGCGATAACAACTGCTTGTGCATGGAATCAGGAAATATTTAACCAATTTAGCCTTGGAGCCCTTACCTTTGCTCAACAAATATTTGACGATCCGGAAGGAGTAGAACAAAACAAAAAATTATTTGCGTGATGAAGCAAACTGATTTATCGAAATACAATAACGATTGGTATAAGCCAGGAGCAAGTAAAATAAAAATTGCCCTTTGGTATTTTATCAATGCTTTCTTTTTGATAAATCCGTTGAATCCATTTAGCCAGCTCAAGATCTTTTGGCTTCGCTTATTTGGGGCAAAAATCGGGAAGGGCGTTGTGATAAAACAAAATGTAAATATTAAATATCCATGGCGACTAATTGTTGGCGATTACAGCTGGATTGGAGAACGAGTATGGATAGACAATTTAGCGATGGTAACCATTGGAAAAAACTGTTGTATTAGCCAAGGTGCCATGTTACTATGTGGCAATCATAATTACAAGAAAGAAACATTCGATTTGATCATTGGAGATATCACATTAGAAGATGGCGCCTGGGTAGGTGCATTATCGATTGTTTGTCCGGGTGTAACATTAAAAACTCATTCTGTTTTATCAGTTTCGTCTGTTGCAACTGAAACCTTAGAAGCTTTTTGGATGTATAAGGGCAACCCTGCTCAAAAAATAAGGGAAAGGGTTATTTTATAATCATACCAACACAATGAAAGTATCAATTATTACCATTACCTATAACAGTGCGGCAACAGTGGAAGACACGTTAATGTCTGTTGTAAACCAAGACTACCCCAATATTGAGTACTTAATTATTGATGGTAAATCGAAGGACAGTACTTTACAAATTGTAGAAAAGTATAAAGATAAAATCACCAAAATTGTTTCTGAAAAAGACAAGGGCCTGTATGATGCCTTGAACAAAGGGATTCAATTAGCAACTGGAGATATTATTGGCATGCTACACTCCGACGATTTATATGCATCGAATCATGTTATATCCGATATCGTTAAAACATTTGAAAAAAACCCTAGTGCCGAAGGTGTTTATGCTGATTTAGTATTTGTGGATCGCAATGACACGAACAAAGTTACCAGAACATGGGAATCGGGCGATTATGAAGAGGGCGATTTTTTAAATGGCTGGATGCCTCCTCACCCAACATTTTTTGTCAAGAAAGAATGTTACGAGCGCTTTGGTGGATTTAACACTACCTTGCGATTATCGGCAGACTATGAATTGATGTTACGCATGATTCACAAGAATAAAATCAAGTTGGCCTATTTACCAAAGGTTGTTGTTAAAATGCGAATGGGCGGAGTAAGTAATGTAAGTTTCTTTGTTCGTTTAAAAGCCAACCTTGAAGATAAAATGGCGTGGAAGTTAAATGGTATTAAGCCAGGCATATTCACACGATTTTTAAAGCCCGCAAGTAAAATTTCACAATATTTTAAAAAGGTTTATACTGCATAATAACATTTTGACTAAAAAATAAAAAAGGGGCATCTAAATTCAGACGCCCCTTTTTCGTTCTATAAAGATGCTCAATCTTTTTTCTTACGGAATTCTTTTGGTTTTGAAAGGGTGAAAACACGAGAGATATTAAATCCGAAGTGTATATCCCCTTTCGACCACTGACCTTCTGTTCCTACAAGATAAGAACGCTCGTTCATACCCAAGGAATTAGTAAAGTGTAATTGAAATACGTGACCACCAGTTTCAATATCGAACCCTACTGATAATGGATCATAATAGCCTGTTGGTAAATCGGTAATATGACGGAAGTACTCAGCCGTTATAGCTAATCGATTCGTAAGCTTTAAGCGCGTTCCTACTCCAATGCTGATAATGTCATTATCATCTTCTTTGGTTGGAACTAAATTGCGATGCACCAATGTTGGCATGAACTGCAAAGAAAATGCATCGGAAAACTTTCTTCCAATTAATACTTGATGAAAGTAAGAGAATCGAGATGAGTAATAGTTTTCTCTGCTCGGATCAGCCCACTTCATTCCATCTTTAACGAAACCAGATGTTAGTACAACAGATATTGGCCAGCCATCATTTGATTGCCAAATAGGACGGTATTTTACAAATCCATCAATTTCTTTCTTATTACTACTACGACCTATACCAACTGTTAAGCGATCGGTAATACCATAATCTAATGCTAAACGAATTGTTGCCTGATCAAAACCGAATGCTTCATAACCTCCGCTATTCAATTGACCAAAGCGATGTAGAATACGGAAATCGAGTACCCCTTTTGATAACTGCTCAATAGATTGTGCGGTAATCACACGAGTAGATTTAAACGCATTGCGTTCATACACGCGAGGAGCTTTTTCTTCTCCGAGAGAACCTAATAAATCATCTTGCGCAAACGAAGCAGTACCTGATAAAATCAACAGGGCTGCTACAAGGAAGTACTTATTTAATTTGAAAACAATCATTCGAATTACATTTTATTATAAGTAGCATTGACGGTAATAGTCGCTTGCTTTGCTACTTTATCGCCTACCAATTTAGGAATTTCCACTTTATAATCTGAAAGTAGTAATTTAAAAGTAGAAGCAGCTGTAATTTTACCACCACTCACCGTTAAACTTCCATCTGCAGTTACTTCCTTTTTCACTCCGTGCAAATCCATTGTTCCTTTTACTACCACAGGATATTTTCCATCCTTAGCAAAATTAACTTTAGCCACATCTTGAATAGATCCTTTAAATACCGCTTTCGGAAATTTAGAGGTCTCTACATAATTTTCATTGAAGTGATCTTTCATAAGTGCCTTTTCAAATTCAAATGCTTGCATTTGAATTGAAAATTCGTATTGCCCACTTTGAGCGACAAAAACGCTGATACCTTGGTTATTTACTCCTTCTATTTTCTCTGGAGAAGTAGAAGTAGTTGCATCAAAAACCACTTTCGCATTTCTTGTTAGGTATTTATCTTGCGCATTCGCTGCAAGACTTACAACCATTGATAAAAACAATAATACCTTTTTCATGAATTTCTTTTTTTGCTCTTAGAATACTAAAGGAAGCTTCTTTGTAAGCACCTGCGTACCTTGTTGAACTTTCACGATATAGATGCCTGTATTTAAGCCACCTTTCAAATCGAAGTTTAACTCAACATTTCCTGCATTTTGCTTATCAAAAGAAGTAGAACCTACTAATGCTCCTTGAAGATTATATAATTCAACGTTAGCAGTTGCAGAAGATTGTGCAGTATAAGAAATATGAAGCGCAGAATTCAAGTTGATTACTGATAAAGCATTTGTATTTGCTTGTAATTCATTCACGCCACTTGCTACTGCTTCAGCCACCGTATAAGAAGTTTTGTATGTCTGATCGCCTGAAGACCCCCCGTTTCCATTGGCTGCTAAGAAAGCTCCGTAAAAAGTAACAGCACCTGAACCAGCTGCTGGAGCAGTCCAGTTAAACGTCCAAGTATGCGAACCAGAAGTTCCAGTAGTTCCTGCTTGAGTTTGTGTTATGTATTTACTACTTCCTACTAACTTCGTTGTGCTTGAGCTCGTTAACGTTAATGTTCCTAGTTTAGTACCAGAAGAATTTTGCGGACTCACTTCAAATCCGAACGTAGAGCGACCCGCATAAGTAACCGTTGCAGTAACTGTATAAACAGTACCAGGCGTATAACCCGCTGCTGGGATTGTAGATGTAATAGTAGCTTGAGTAGTTGCTGTAATTGCTGTACCTGAGTGGCAATCTGTACAAGTTGAATTGCCTCCTAATGGATCATTAGCAACACCAGAAGGTGCTCCTTGCGGGTAGCTGATTACTGATAATGTAGTTAAGCTTAATGCAAGGGTTGTAACTACTGCGAAACCGATAAGTAACGTTTTTTTCATTCTTAATTGTTTTGGGGATTGGTTAATAATTTAATTAAATATAGGTGTGTTATTTATTTTTTGTTCACAAGCACGCAGCGATTAAAACTTACTTCTATCAGCATATCATCTTCATAACCCGTGCATTCTCCTTTTAAAGATAATGATTGACCTTCTTTCACATTTACTTTGGGAGCGTCGGTTGAATCCATTCGACAAACTACGTTACCCATTTCATTGTTTACTTTGTAGATTACAGAAACATTTCCATTACTAGTATCTACTGAACTAACCACTCCATCTAACTGAATAGTTTTACCAATAAATTTTTTATTTGCTTCCGCTTTATTGGTGTAAAACGAGTTAAAAACAGAATCACATGTTAATGTAAAATCTGCTTTTGCTTCTTCCAGTCCAACTGTTTTCTTGTCGAAAAAATACTTTCCTATTCCTGCCGCTGCAAGTCCGCCAACCACTACTACAATAATTACGATTTTTAATTTTTTCATGGATTAATTATTTAAGGCGCCTCTGTCCACCCAGGCTTTCACTTTATTAATAGAACAATCGTCCAATTTTGATTTTCCTTTTGGCATTGGAGAATGATTGGGGTCATAAGAAATTGTTCCATATAACCCGCCATTTAGAGCAGAAGATTGCACTCCAAGATTCCCATCCACATCATCTTGATAAGAAGATAAATTATACCCACCGCCTGGATTTGAAGCATTATGACAACTTGTACAATTACCAACTAGAATTGGCTTTACCACCTTGTCATACGTAGCATTGGTAGTATCACAAACACCATAAAGTGTTTCTTCATTTTCATATTTACAACCTGAGTTCAAAAAAACAAATATGAAACAACAACCTAGTATAATTAATTTATTCATGATGTAGGATTTAAGCTAAATTAACCCTTTTAATCGGATAACAAGGGGGCAAAGAATTGTTACCGTTACCATTCCCATTCCCGCCCCCATTGTATCCTTGAAAACAAATGTATAGAAGAAATTGAAAGTTGGTTCATGCATGTTGCCGAGTGGGTTAATTGATGAGTTGAATTGGATAAATACTTCATTTAATTTTTTTGCCCTGTGAGCCATTCTTTGAAATGTGGCGAGCGTTCGGTACTCACAATTGTTTCCTGATCACAAGTGGGTTTTAATATCACTTTTACTCTCGATTTAGACCAAGCCAGCATTTTATCGATGGCGCTAATATTTATGATGTATTGTCGGTTAATTCTAAAAAATACTGTATCGTCAATGATACTCTCTAATTCATCTAAATTTTGATCGATGGGATAACGTACATTGTCTTTTGTGCACAAGAAATTAATTTTATCTTCCGTATAAAAATAGGCTACATCTGCTATTTCAACCATTTTAATTGTATCGCCATATCGAATCACAATTCTTTTTTGCGTTTCTCTTTTTGATGGCGTGATATTCATTTGCTTTAGCAACTCCATCATTTGTTGCATATTTGTTCCTCCACGCTGACGATATTTATCTAACGCTCTCGATAAATCCTCTTTTTTTACGGGTTTTAACAAATAGTCGATGCTATTTACTTTAAAAGCCTCTAATGCATATTGATCGTAAGCAGTGACAAAAACAACAGGAGTTTTCACTTCCATTTCCTTAAAGATTTCAAAACTATCTCCATCAGAAAGATGAATATCCATAAAAATCAAATCGGGTGCTGGATTTTCTAATAACCATTTTACAGAAGATGCAATGCTTACCAGATTACTGGTTACTTCTGCCTTGGGTTCAAAATCCAAAATCATTTTTTTCAGGCGATCAGCCGCTGGCGTTTCATCCTCGATAATCAGAA
>JBJTMY010000205.1:0-3374 GCA_046073825.1 Bacteroidota bacterium | reverse complement strand
GAATTGTTTTTGCTCTTGTTTTTTTCTGTTCTAAATTTTTGCACAACACTTCATCATCAGCACAATAAATGAAAACATCATTTTCATTTTGGTTCATCGTGATTCTGAATTTTGAATCAATGTATTTTTGATATTCGTAATTGTATCTGTCTAAATGATCTTCAGATAAATTCAACAACAAGGCAACATCTGGTCGGAAATCATGAATATCATCTAATTGAAAATTGCTGATTTCAATCACGAAATAATCCCAACCGCCATTCGCAACTTCCAATGCAAAACTGTTTCCGATGTTGCCCACTAACGCAGCTTTGTATCCTGCTTTCACCAAAATATGATGAATCAAAGTTGTAGTGGTTGATTTGCCATTGCTGCCTGTAATGCCTATCAGTTTTGCATTTCCAGCATATCGTGCTGCAAATTCAATTTCACTAATCACATGAATTCCTTTCGCTCTGATTTTTTTTACCAGCTCCACTTTTTCAGGAATGCCCGGACTTTTCATCACTTCATCCGCATTCAAAATTTTTTCTTCCGTGTGCTGACCTTCTTCAAAATCAATATTGTGTTGTTGTAAAAGAACTTTGTATTTATCTGCAATCAAATTTTTATCACTCAAGAAAACGTCAAAACCCTTTTGCTTGGCAAGAATTGCAGTTCCAGCCCCCGATTCGCCACCACCTAGTATTACAAGACGCTTCTTCATTTTCTGATTTCATGATTTGAAGATTTATTGATTTTAAAATCTTCTTCCGTTTTTATTTTTTCTTGGGCGGCTGACGGGCTATTCGCTACAATCTTTTGTTCGTTCCTCACAAAAGGATTTTCGCTGCTATCCCTGCCGCTTCGTTTTTCATTTCTAATAGTATTTTATTCTTCGTATAACATACACTTTACCGTCATTTTCTGTTGAAATTTTCAGTTTCCAATTTCCTTTTCTCCAATAGAAGTATTTATTTTTACTGCACTTCTTGCCATCAAATTTCTCCTCTTTAACCAAAATTGCATTTCCTCTTTTATCATTTACATAGTCAATTGCATAACTACTTTTTTCTCTTGCATCTATTCCAACTTTTGTTTTTAAAAACCCTTTTTTATCAAAAAAAAATATTGCGTCTCCTTTCAATTCAAATGTATTTATTAAAGTATCAATCCCAATGTCATTGTTATTTGCACGATACCTCCACGATGGCAAAAACTCGTTAATCCTAATTACTTTTCCTTCATTGGCTCGTTCAAATGTTTCAACATATCCATTAGTGTACTTTCTATTTGGTGTACCATTTTCTCCAAAATTCCATTGTTCATCTACTTCAATTATGTACTTGCTTGAATCATATTTATACACTTTATCCGATTGATAAATTATGTTGTTCATGATTCTCCAACTGAATTCTCCCCATCTGTATGCATTACATGTAGCCTTATTTCCATCTTTATTATAGATGTAGATAAATGAGTCTTTTGTCGTGTAAAATTCTATGTATTTATTTTCTTTTCTAAAATAGTCCTTTATAAGACTTTCCTTTCCTGCTATATTCCCATGCTTATCAAACTTTATTATCCTTTTCACATCCCTTATTTCTCTTTCGGAATATTTATCCTCTTTGTTGAAAATTTTTATCTCTCTTTCTCTTATTGATTTCACTCTCCCTTTCAAATTCATTTCATACCAATCTGAATTTTTATTTACATTTCCTTTCCCATAATTTTTAAGAACATTACACGACACAAATCCAATCAACACAATCGTTATCGTTGCAACTGCAATTGCTGTTTTTATTTTTTCAATAAAGCAATTTTCGTTTCTCATTTTTCTTTTTAGTTCCTTCGCTATTGCTTAGGATGACGGCTTCAAGTTGTCTGTCCTACTGCATTACGAAGCATCTGTATTTCATTTTTAAATTTACTTACCTCAATTTCAAAGTTGCAATGGTGAAAATCATCAGCATAATTCCAATGATAAAAAATCGCATTACAATTTTCGATTCATGCATTCCATTCTTTTGATAATGATGATGCAATGGCGACATTTTGAACAATCTGTTTTGCTGTGCATATTCCAATCCTTATTTTCTTTTACGATATTTGAACACTGCAACCTGCAGCATCACTGATAAATTTTCAACCAGAAATATTCCACAGAAAATGGGAATCATTAATTCCTTTCTAACACATAATGCCATTGTACCAATAATTCCACCTAATGCCAAACTTCCTGTATCGCCCATAAAAACCTGGGCAGGATAAGTATTATACCACAAGAAACCAACACAAGCACCAACGAATGCTGCACCAAAAACAACCAACTCACCCACACTTGGTATGTACATGATATTTAAGTAACGGGCAAAATTTAAATTCCCACTTACGTAAGCAAACACAACTAATGTAACACCAATTAATGCAGAAGTACCTGTAGCCAAACCATCAATACCATCCGTGATGTTAGCACCATTTGAAACTGCTGTAATGATGAATACCACAATTAAAATATAAATTATCCATGCATAATTTTCATATCCTTCACCCAACCAACTTAATAACTTTGCATAATTGAATTCATGTGTTTTTAAAAATGGAATAGTGGTAACTGGTTTATGAATGCTCTCCATTGAAATTTCAACATCCTTATTAAAAGCTTGTAATACATTCAATTTTGCTATAGCTGAAGCTTGTTCTACTCCATCTTTCACTACTTCTTTTTTTATCATTACATTTTGATTGAAGTATAAAGTTGTGCCCACAATCAATCCTAAACCAACTTGCCCCATAACTTTAAACTTACCAGCCAATCCACGTTTATCTTTTTTGAAAACCTTTATATAATCATCTAAAAATCCAATCAATCCCATCCAAATAGTTGTTGCTAAAAGCAATACGATATAAACATTTAAAACCCTTGCAAAGAAAATTGTTGGAATTACAATAGCAGAGAGAATAATCAAACCACCCATTGTTGGTGTTCCTTTCTTTTGTTGTTCACCTGCTAAACCCAAATCACGAATAGTTTCGCCAATTTGTTTTTTCTGCAAAAATTTCACGATTCTTTTACCTAACAACAACGAAATCACCAATGATAAAATCGCTGCCATAGAAGCTCGAAAAGTGATGTATTTAAACACCCCTGAGCCTGTCAGGTTAAAATGGTCATGTAAGTAATTGAATAGATAGTAAAACACGTTAATAGTTAATGGTTAATCGTTAATAGGAATACAGAGTCCTTTAATTTTTTTCTTGTTGTTTTTCTAAATAGTTTATAAATCCGTTTGTTAAAGCCAATGCTTTTTCAATTAATTCTCTTCCTTGTTTCAATTCACTTTCAGCAATATATTCTTCATCAAAAGCAATTATTAATTGGTCTAACACTTCAT
>JBJTMY010000204.1:0-4088 GCA_046073825.1 Bacteroidota bacterium | reverse complement strand
AAAAAACTATTTCGCGACCCTGACGATAAAATTGTAGGTGGTGTTTGCAGTGGTGTTGCGCATTACTTCGGCATAGAACCACTTTGGCTTCGACTATTGCTTATTATTTCTTTCATTTATTTTGGAGTGGGCTTTTTACTTTATATTATCCTATGGATAGTTATTCCGAAAGCAAAAAACGCTTCTGAAAAATTAGCTATGAAAGGGAAGCCGATTAACTTAGATACCATTAAACAAACCATTGAAGAGGACGTGAATGATTTAACAGAACGCGTTAAAGGGAAAAAACCTTTTTTTGAAAAAGGCACTACTCGACTTGCAAAATTTGTAGAAGATGTAATTTCTATCGTTATCCAGATAGCGAAATTTTTGTTGAAATTTATAAGCGCAGTTCTATCTATTATTTTATTCATCTTATTATTCGGATTGATGATAGCATTGCTTGCTATTACGGGTGTTCTAGGTGATGCCAATATCCCTGTTTTCCTCAGTAATTTTGTACTTAATCCAACACAAAAGTTCATCGCTATTTTAGGCATTGCATTGCTAATTGGAATACCTCTTTTATTGCTATTGTATCGTGCATTACGTTATCTATTAAATATTCAAAAAGAACCTAAACCGGTGAGAGCCACAGCAGGAATTCTTTGGATAGTTGGCTTAATACTCGTCTCCTACATTAGTCTTTCAGTAAGTAAGAATTTTGGATCTAAACAAACAACACAAATACGTATGCCCCTACAGCAACCTATAGGAGATACACTTTATTTAAACGACCTTCATATCAATAAAAGCGCTTCTGATTTATACGTTGGCATCAGCAGCGATGAATCCAACTTTAATGTTGTTTCTAATCAAGATACTGCTTCATTATCATTGGTAAATTTTGAAATCGAACGTACTGATGGAAATGAATTTGAATTAATTCAAGAGGTTTCTTCGAGAGGAAAAAACAGGCAAGATGCTGCTGAAGGAACTAAAGATGTCGTGTATCAAATTAGTCAAACGGATACCTCACTAACAATATCTGATTATTACAGTTTATTCCCAGGTAAAAAATTCCGAGGACAATTTGTTACAATTGTATTAAAAGTCCCTTCAGGGAAGTCGGTTTACATCGGGCATCCACTGCACAAAATTTTGCATAATATGAAAGACATTACCAATAATTATGATGAACACATAACTGGAAAATACTTCTTAATGACTGGAGGAGGTTTGGAATGTACAAGCTGCAATCCTAACTATAAAAGTGAAAACAAACATCAAGAGGAAACAACAGTACAAGTAACCGTTAATGGCAAAGAAATTAAAATTGAAAAAGACGGAGATACTAGCATTCATAAAAATGTAAATATTCAAATTGGCAAGTAATTAATCGATTGCTATTCACAAATACTATTACAAAACTTTTTAGTTAATCTTTAAGCATCATCTTGATTTATTCAAAATGATGCTTACTTTTATCCGCATGAATTTCAGCTTCAAAAAAGTCAAATTAAAAAAGGTGCTTCCTTATTTGAAGAACCGCTATTTTATGACTGCTTTTGTTTTTTTAATATGGATGGCATTTTTTGATAAAAACGACATGTTCACGCTATATAGTTACAAAAGTGAACTTCATAAACTTCAAGCCGACAAAGAATATTACACTTCAGAAATAGAGAAAAATAAAGCGGACATGCAAGAGTTAATGTCAGACCCTGAGCATCTCGAAAAATATGCAAGAGAACATTATCTCATGAAGAGAGATAGTGAAGATATCTTCCTATTTGTTAAAGACTCGACAGATGAAGAAGTGAAATATGAAGAGTAATTTTTTAGCCTCCGGTATATTCTCCAAAAACACCTCTCATTACATCACATACTTCACCAAGCGTAGCATACGCTTCAACGGCATCTAATATTTTAGGCATCACATTGCTTCCATCTATTGCCGCCTTTTCTAAGGCCACTAAAGTTTCTTTCACACGTTCATTATTACGGTTCAACTTCACCTGATTAATTTTGTCAATTTGAATCTGACGAATCGTATCATCTACGGTAAATAAATTTTCAAATGGAGGTTCTTCCATCGTGAATTTATTTACACCTACAATAACTTTAGCGCCTGACTCGATATCGCGTTGATATTGATAAGCTGATCCTGCAATTTCTTTCTGAATATAACCCGCCTCAATAGCAGCCACAGCTCCTCCCATTTCATCAATTTTTCGAATATACTCCCACGCTTTTTCTTCTACTTCATTCGTCAATGCTTCTACATAATGACTTCCTCCCAAAGGGTCTACCGTCATAGTTGATCCACTTTCATACGCAACAATTTGCTGAGTACGTAAAGCAATGCGAGCAGCTTCTTCTGTAGGCAATGCTAGTGCTTCGTCAAATCCGTTGGTATGCAACGATTGCGTACCTCCTAATACAGCAGCTAACGCCTGAATAGTCACTCGCACAATATTGTTTTGTGGTTGTTGAGCGGTAAGTGTGGAGCCTCCTGTTTGTGTATGAAAACGCAACATCATGGCACGTGGATCTGTCGCTCCCAAATCGCTAGTAATTTGTGCCCACATTTTACGAGCAGCTCTAAACTTTGCAACTTCTTCAAACAAGTTGTTATGCGCGTTGAAGAAAAATGAAAGTCGTTTAGCAAAAACATTTATATCAAGTCCTTTTTCAATGGCTGCTTGCAAATAGGCTTTTCCATCTGCTAATGTAAATGCTAATTCCTGAACTGCATTCGCACCTGCTTCACGAATATGATAACCGGAAATGGAAATTGTATTCCACTTCGGCAACTCTTTACTACAGTATTCAAAAATATCAGTAATGATTCGCATACTTGGCTTAGGCGGATAAATGTACGTTCCGCGAGCCGCGTATTCTTTTAAAATATCATTTTGAATAGTACCGGAGATGTTTGCGAGATTCGCCCCTTGCTTTTTAGCCAATGCAATGTACATGCAAAGCATTACCGAAGCAGAAGCATTAATCGTCATGGATGTCGTGATTTTTTCTAACTCAATTCCTTTAAAAAGAATTTCCATATCTGCTAATGAATCAATGGCAACACCGGCCTTCCCTACTTCACCATCTGATAAATCATGATCGGAATCGTAACCGATTTGAGTTGGTAAATCAAACGCAACAGATAAACCAGTCGTTCCTTGATTTAACAGAAAGTGATATCGTTCATTACTCTCTTCAGCGGTACTAAATCCAGCATATTGTCGCATGGTCCACAGTTTACCGCGATACATATCTGGCTGTACCCCTCTTGTAAATGGATACTTTCCAGCGTCTTCACTTTCACCTGCAGTGTAAATTCGATTAACCTCTATTCCTGAATCGGTAATTATTTTTTTTGTTGCTTCGTTTGACATTGCTTAAAATAGTTGGGCTACTTCTGATTTTAAAATAGATAATGCTTTTTGAGTTGCAAAATTTTCGTTGGCCAGTACTTCATTAAAAAAATGCTCACTTAACTCGTGTGCGGGCGCATCAGGACCAATGGCCATTGCCGACCGATTTAATTGATTAACCACATCTTCTTTTGTATTTCTGATAATATTCCACAGCGCAGGAGAAATATAAATCTGCATCGCTAAATTATGTTCAAATTCGTCACGAATCATAGACACCAATGAACGCTGAAACTCACGTACCGTCATAGAAGGGTCGTATTGATTTAACAAAAGATGATTGGGAGAAATTCGTTCAAGATACAGCGCCATACGTTCATAAGCTTGTAATCGCAAAGGCAATGTATCTTTCTGATTTGCAATTTTTATATCCAGCAATTTTAAATTTTGCTCGCGTTGTAAAAACTTCTTGATTAATAAATAAGCTGTAGTTGCCACTACTAATGATGGTAAAGTAAAGACTGCTAATACCATTAAGTCATTCGATAATTCCATAACAAATTTTTGACGGTCAAATATCGTAAAAATGGCTGTTAAAAGGCGCTATATCGACCATGTATTTTAGGCGATTGATGTATTCAACCTGAATGAAAGACATAACCTATTATTTAATACTCTCATTTTGAATTAAAAACGAGAGTAAAAATGTTCATGATTGGGTTAAATAAG
>JBJTMY010000203.1:0-5287 GCA_046073825.1 Bacteroidota bacterium | reverse complement strand
CCATTGCAATGATGATTCATAAGTTCAAGAAATTGAATAAGTTTGCAGCGTACATGAACATTCCTTACCTCTGTTGGGTGAGTTTTGCTACAGTACTGAATGCTTCTTATTATTTCCACAATACGAATTATGAATTGAGGAAATAATAAGAAGCATTCAGTACTGTAGCAAAACTCACCCAACAGAGGTAAGGAATGTTCATGTACGCTGCAAACTTATTTAATTTCTTGAACTTATGAATCATCATTGCAATGGCTATCCACATTGCCATTATTTCGAGCAATGCTAGGCCTATTAAATGCCATCTAAAAAAAATTAAACTCCAGAAAAAATTCAAGGTCATTTGCACAGCGAATAGTTGAATTGCTTTATTTCTTTCTTCTGAAACTGGCAAAATCCAAATTCGATAAAATGAAATTCCCAATATTAAATAGAGGATTGTCCATACAGGACCAAACACCCAATTAGGCGGATTGAACGAAGGTTGATTTAAAGTTACATACCAATCGTTGATTGAATTAGCAGTTAAAAATCCGGAGAAGCCCCCAACCACCATTGGGAGTAGAATTGCAATTACTAATTTGAGTGATTTAGGCATAAATAAAAAAGCAGTTTGTTAAAGATAACAAACTGCTTGAATATGTTTAATTATAAAATTAAGCAACCACCTTTTGCACTAACTCAGCAGCTTCTTTTAATTGAATTGCTGAATAAACTTTCAATCCACTTTCGTCGATTAATTTTTTTGCTTCTGCTGCATTCGTTCCTTGTAAACGAACAATGATTGGAACTGGAATTTCTCCAATGTTATTGTATGCATCAACAATACCTTGCGCAACGCGATCGCAACGAACAATACCACCGAAAATATTTACGAAGATGGCTTTTACACTTGGATCTTTTAAAATTATACGGAACGCTTGTTCTACACGTGCTGCATTCGCTGTCCCTCCTACATCTAAGAAGTTTGCCGGCTCTCCACCTGACAACTTAATAATATCCATGGTAGCCATTGCTAACCCTGCACCATTCACCATACAACCCACATTACCATCTAACTTCACATAATTTAAATCATGCTCGCTTGCTTCCACTTCTGTTGGATCTTCTTCTGTTTTGTCACGCATTGCTGCATAATCTGGATGACGGAATAATCCGTTTTCATCTAAACTAACTTTAGCATCAACAGCAATGATTTTATCATCAGATGTTTTCAAAACAGGATTGATTTCAAACATGGCTGAATCTGTAGCATCATACGCTTTGTAAAGAGCGGCAACGAACTTTGTCATCTCCTTAAATGCATTTCCACTTAAGCCTAAGTTAAACGCAATCTTACGTGCTTGGAATCCTTGTAATCCTACTTTAGGATCAATCTCTTCTTTGAAAATTAAATGAGGCGTTTTTTCTGCTACCTCTTCAATATCCATCCCTCCTTCTGTTGAATACATAATCATATTACGACCAGTCATACGGTTCATTAATACACTCATATAAAACTCCGAAGTAGCGCTTGCACCTGGATAATAAACATCCTGTGCAATTAATACTTTATTTACTTTCTTTCCTTGGGGACCAGTCTGAGGAGTTACTAATTGCATCCCGATAATTTGCGATGCTCTCTCTTTCACTTCATCAAGATTTTTAGCCAACTTTACTCCACCACCTTTACCACGGCCACCTGCATGTATTTGTGCTTTCACAACCCACCATTGTGTACCTGTTTGTTCACTTAATTTTTTTGCTGCCTCTACTGCTTCTTCTGCTGTATCAGCTACAATACCTTCTTGAATAGCAACTCCAAAACTTTTTAATATCGACTTGCCTTGATATTCATGTAAATTCATAATGATTGTATTTTATTTTATGCAATTTTGATTGCGGCACAAAAGTATCAAAAAATCCAATGTAAATTCGCACTCCAACATCTTTATCGGCCTTATTTTAAACATTTTTCAAATTAGGTTGTTAAAGCTTAAAAACATTCATTTATGGCCCTTAAAATTGGAAGCAAAGCACCAGCTATTAAAGGAATTAACCAAGCAGGTGAGAAAATCAAACCGGCTGATTTAAAAGGTAAAAAAATCATTCTCTATTTTTATCCGAAAGATAGCACCCCAACTTGTACTGTTGAATCGTGTAATTTAAGAGACAATTATAAATCGTTGGTTAAAGCAGGATTTGAAGTTATTGGTGTGAGTGCCGACGATGTTAAAAGTCACGAAAAATTCGCTACAAAGCAGACCCTTCCTTTCTCTTTAATTGCAGATACTGAACGAGCACTCATTGAAGCTTACGAGGCATGGGGCGAAAAATCGATGTATGGTAAAAAGTACATGGGAATTATTCGTAAGACATTTGTAATTGATGAAAAAGGTAAAATTGCTGCTATCATTGAAAAAGTTGATGCGAAAAATCACGCTAAACAGATTTTAGACGCACTTCAAAACGGTTGAAAGCCGGATACGAATCGAATGTTTCCTGACATATCCTCCTGAGCCATTGTTTCAGCAAAACCTAACCCTCGTAATAATCGCTCTACTTCTACCCCATATAATTTATTGACTTCAAACCAAAGTGAACCTCCAGGATTTAAATTCTGTTTAGCGAATAAAGCAATTTTTCGATAGAATACAACAGGGTCATCATCGGGCGCAAACAAAGCAAGGTGAGGTTCGAAATTCAACACTGAATTGGTCATAGACTGTCCCTCCACTGAGGTTATATATGGTGGATTACTGATAATCAAATCATATTTTGTATCATCATTATTTTCAAATCCATCTTCTAAAACATCGGCCCAAAACAACTCTAAATTGACAGCATGAATGGATGCATTTTCTCTCGCAATAGCTAATGCCTCTAAAGAAATATCACAACCGCTAACTTGGTTCAATTTAAAAAACTTGGCCATTGCAATAGGAATACAACCAGAACCACAACATACATCTAATATTTTTGAATCGCTATTCAACTCTACTTCATCCTTTATTATATACACTAATTCTTCTGTTTCAGGACGAGGAATTAAAACACTTTCATTTACAAAATACTTTTCACCTGCAAACCAAGCAATGTTAGTAACATACTGCAAAGGCATGCCGCTATGCAGTTTTTGCAAGTCCTCTTGAAGCAATTTAATCATTTCTATCGGAAGTGAAATTTCCGATTTTAAATCGATTTCAGTAGCATTCACGGATAGTCGATCAGCCAACAAAAAACGAATGAGTGTAGAACGTTCATCCTCTTCGATATTCAATAGTTGTTCAGTTGCAAAATCGTAAAACTGATTCATCTTCATGCTACAAAGATGAAATAAAATTCAATGAATAGAAAAATCGAAACACTACAATTCGTTTGTTACCTTTGCAAGCAATGAATATTCATGAGCAATATATGCAGCGGTGTCTGCAATTGGCACTAAAAGGATTAGGAAAAGTTTCTCCCAATCCAATGGTGGGTTGTGTCATTGTGCATGACAACAAAATTATTGGCGAAGGATATCATGAGCAAGTTGGCGAGGCTCACGCAGAAGTGAATGCAATTAATTCAGTGGAAGATAAAACACTTTTGAAAACTTCTACCCTCTATGTTTCACTTGAACCATGCAACCATTTTGGAAAAACGCCTCCATGTTCAGACTTGATTTTAAAACATCAGATTCCAAATGTTTTTATTGGTGTTCAGGATCCATTTGAAAAAGTAAATGGTTCTGGGATTCAAAAATTAAAAGATGCAGGTGTTAATGTCATTGTTGGGATTTTAGAGGAAGAATGCAGAGAAATCAATAAACGATTTTTTACTTTTCATATCGAGAAAAGACCTTACCTCATTTTAAAATGGGCACAAAGCAAAGATGGATTTATTGGAAAGAGAAATCAATCCGTACGAATTAGTAACGAACTTTCTCGAATCATCAATGATACTTGGAGAACACAAGAAGATGCCATATTAATTGGAGGAGAAACAGCAAGAACTGATAATCCACATTTGACAGTCAGAACACTTGAAGGCAGAAATCCTACTCGAATTATACTAAGCAATAGCGGGAATTTATCTGATGAATTAAATGTTTTAGATGGCAATGCTACTACCTTTATATATTCATCAACACAAATAAGTAAACCTAATTGTGAAACGATTTTATTGCCCAAGAATAACGATTTAACTTTTTTGCTCGCGGATTTGTATCAACGAAATATTCAAAGTGTAATTATTGAAGGTGGCGCAAGCATCTTAAATCAATTTTTAAAAAATGAGTTGTGGGACGAAATTCGTTTATTTGAGAGCGATAATAAGTTAGAAGATGGTATATTAGCACCTTTCATACCTCAAAATGCAGATACGATTGAACCAATAGATAACAATCAATTAAAAATATTTTATAGAAGAAAATAAATGTCGGCGGAGTTATTCATCATCATTACAATTGCAGCTTTTTTATCAGCTTTACTTTATATCATCTTAAAATTTTTCGAACGATTTAACGTCACGAATATTCACGGATTAACTGCAAATTATCTAACCGCATCTTTATTTTCATTCTTTTACACTTTTCAAAACAACATCAAGCTTTTACCCCACTCTTCTTCTTATGCAAGTTTTGCACTTGGCATTGGACTTTTATTTATCTGTGTGTTTTATACGGCGGCTATCACAGCACAAAAATCTGGAATAGCTATTACCTCAATTGCTGGTAAAATGTCGATGGTCATTCCCATTTTATTTGGTGTAATTTTATACAACGATCATATTACCGCGACTCGAATTATTGGAATGTTAGTAGCTTTATCGGCGGTATATTTAAGCAGTTCAGCAACTTCTAATCATTCGAATACTGCAAATAAAAAAAATTGGATCTTCCCAGTCTTGTTATTTATTGGAAGTGGACTCGTTGATACTTCCATAAAGGCTGGTCAACAGTATTTCATGACAGAAGAAAATCAGTATTTGTATTTTGCATTTTTGTTTGGATCAGCAGGAATATTTGGTGTTATCGCTTCCACTTACTTATTTGTTCGTAATCGTATTGCAATACAATTAAAAAGTATTTTAGCTGGAATTATATTAGGAATTGCCAACTTTTACTCGTTGGTATTCTTGGTAAAAGCACTAGCCAACGATGGAGCTGAGAGCATGATGATTTTTGCAATAAGCAATGTATTGGTGGTTTTGTTTTCGGCAATTATGGGATTATTGTTTTTTAGAGAGAAACCACACACAAAAAATTTAATTGGATTGGTATTGGCGGTCATTGCCATTCTTATTTTGACCTTTTAATTATGCT
>JBJTMY010000202.1:0-26635 GCA_046073825.1 Bacteroidota bacterium | reverse complement strand
TACAACTCGTGCAAGCCCATAATTCTTCTTCTGTAATATAATTACCTAATAAAGACTTTTCATCTGTATAATCTAAGCCGTACTGATCTATATTTTTCCCTACTTCTTCCAAACGGTCACGCGTATCCATCATGATTTTTCGAGGAGAAAGTAATTTACCTGTTAAGTTTGCTGGACAACTAGAAGTGCATCGACCACATTCTGTACAAGAGTACGCATCCATTAATTGCTTCCATGTCAAATCTTGAACGTCTTTAGCTCCGAATCGAGCAGGTGGAGCATCAGTAGCAGGAGGGATAGCTGTAGGATCTAACATTAATTTTACTTCATTGGTCACACTTTCCATATTGGTAAATTGACCTTTAGGAGTTAGTTTACTGTAGTAGGTATTTGGGAATGCTAATAAAATATGAAAATGCTTTGAGTAAGGAACATAATTTAAAAATGCTAAAATTCCGACTATATGAAACCACCAACAAAATCGCTCTAACATTTCAAGAGATGCTTCATTAGTAGGTAAAACAGAAACTAAGTGAGATGAAATAGGGAAGGAGCCAACCAGTTGTCCTTTAAAATAATGACCAACTTGCATGGTTTGAAGCTGAAAGTCGCACGCATTCATAATCAGAAAAGCCGACATCAAGCAAATTTCCGTAATCAAAATTATGTTCGCATCCGACTTGGGCCATTTCGTCATTTCTTTCATGTGAAATCGCTTTAATTTAAGAATATTTCTTCTAGAAAGAAATACAAAACAAGCAACGAAAACTAAAAATGCAAGGTATTCAAAAGAGCCGATTAGCAAATTATAAAAATTCCCTAAAAATGATAGTACTCGATGTGTACCAAATATTCCGTCAATAATAATTTCAATTACTTCAATGTTGATGATAACAAAACCAACATATAATATCACATGAAAAAATGCAGCTACTGGTCGACTACCCATTTTAGATTGTCCTAAAGCAACTCGAATCATTGTTTGTAATCTTTCGGCAGGATGATCGCTTAAATCAAGCTTCTGACCTAAATTGATATTGCGAATGACTGATTTGATTTTTTTGGTGAATAACCCAACACCCACAATCAGTATCAATGTGAATAGAATATTAGCTATCATAATTCATGTTTTTCAACTCTTGCAAAGTAAGAATATTCAATCAAACAAAAATTAAAAATGAAAGTTATTTTTAACCAAAAAAATGTTGATTAATTAGCGATGTAATTGTTGAAAAGCATACTGTTATTTTTTATTTTGAACATCGGAGCATTTTACACGCACGAGATGGTCGTAAGCAGTAATGAAAGCATCCTCATATCCGGCACTTTTTAATTTTTCTAAACGTGCTTTTGCATCCGCCAGATTAGAATATTTTCCAACGAAATAGCGGGTATATCCATCATCAAATGTAATGTGAAATACTGTTTTTAATTCATTTACTTTAGAAGAAACTGTAGACCCCTCTTTTACTGCACCTACCTGAACGGTAATAAAAGCCAATTGAGAATAATCTGCTTCTGTTTTATGTACATTGTTTGTCGGTTTCTCTTTGGATTTTTCTGGTTCTTTTGTCTTTTCAACTACTTTTTCTTTAGGTTTCTCCTTCATTGGAGATTCCTTTATTTCAGCATTATTTTCTTTTTCATTTTTAACAACTGTTGAAGTATCCACCGTGTTTTTTGAGCTTAACGTTAGGTCCTCTTTGTTTTTATTGGTGTCAGGTTGCTCTTCAACCAGTTTTTGATCTTGTTCAATTGGTTCGTTAGAAACAGTTCCGGTCTCTAATTCCGACTTATAGGATTTAAAAGCACGATAAATAGAAGAAGCCATACTTGCCTGACCAGCATCACTCATTAAAAATCGTTGATCATTTTCATTCGTTAAAAATCCATTTTCTATCAATACAGAGGGCATCGCTGTCTTGTATAAAACTAAAAATCCAGCTTGCTTCACCCCTCGGGTATAGCGTTTCGAATTTTCTTTAAACTGCTTTTGAATTTTTGCAGCAAAACTTAAACTTTGTTGCATGTATTGATTTTGATACAATGAAAAAATAATATTGGCCTCGGGAGAATTCGGGTCAAATCCATCGTAATTCTTTTGATAATTATCTTCTAATAAAATTGCAGAGTTCTCGCGCTTCGCAACATTTAAATTATCATCCGTTTTGTGTAATCCCATTACAAATGTTTCTACTCCATAGGCCGATTTAGGTCCGGAATTCAGATGAATACAGATAAACAAGTCTGCCTTTGCGCGATTAGCAATATTCGCTCGCTCGATGAGTGGAATAAACTCATCTGTTTTACGCGTATATATTACACGAACATCTGGACAATTAGCTTCAATTAATCTACCAAGCTTCAAAGCAATACGTAATGCCACATCCTTTTCTCTAGAATCAGAACCTAAACATCCTGTATCATGTCCACCATGTCCAGCATCAATGACGATTGTTCTTAATCGATATCCTGTTTTCTTTCCGGGAGTCCCTGAAAAACAAGAAAAAACAGAAAAATAAAAAGTAAATAAAAGGGTGAATATCCGTTTCAGCATGGAATGAGTAACTTTGCGCAACAAAATTAAGGGCTTACAATAGGAATGCAGCTAAGAATTCGTATTAAATCGTACAACTTATCAACGATAAAATGTTGGTTTTTGGTATCATGCCTATTTTTTATTTTTACTAATGTAAATGCTCAAAAAGATAGCGCTAACGTTTTCAAAACTGACACAATAGCTGTTGATTCTGTTCAATTAGGATCTGATTTCAAGTCTAAAGTGGTGTATAATGCTTTTGATTCTATTGTGTATGATTTAGAAAATGAAAAGGTGTACATGTATGGGAATGCACATATAACCTATGAAGACATTGATTTGAAAGCAAATTATATCGAGTTAAGTTTTACTAATCGAAATTTATTTGCCTGTGGAACAAAGGACAGTTTGGGGAATCCTGTTGGATATCCTTTATTTAAACAAAATAATGACGAGTTTAAATCAGATAGTATTCGTTATAATTTTGATACTAAACGTGGGCGAATAACCGAAATTACTACTCAGCAAGGAGAAAGCTTTATTCATGGAACAACTGTTAAAAAGGAAAGTGATAATACTACCTTTATTAAAAATGGTTATTATACTACTTGTGAAGCAGAGCACCCTCATTATTATATTTCTAGTTCAAAGATTAAGGTAATTCCTGATAATAAAATTGTAACCGGCCCTGCTGAATTAGTGATTGGTGATGTACCCACACCTTTCGCAATTCCCTTTGGATTTTTTCCGAATAAAAAAGCAAGAACATCTGGAATTTTAATTCCTGCTTATGGTCAGTCAGCTCAGCTCGGTGTGTTTTTAACGAATGGCGGATATTATTTCGGATTAAGTGATCATTTTGATTTAGCACTTACGGGAGACATTTATTCTCGAGGAAGTTATCGTGTAAATACTTTTTCGAACTATAACAACCGTTATCATTATTCCGGAAATCTTTCAGTCAATTATTCTTTCACTAAAGTGAGTCAAATAGAATTGCCGGATTATCACACAGAAAAAGGATTTTTTATTCGTTGGAATCACATGCAAGATTCAAAGGCTCGTCCTAATACTTCTTTCAGTGCCAGTGTTAACGCAGGTTCCAGTTCTTTTTATAAATACAACCTCTCTAATTCTACCAATTTTTTAACGAATACTTTTACTTCTTCGGTAGCATATAGCAAGTCATGGGTAGGTAAACCAATTAGTTTGAGTGTAGGGATGTCTCATTCTCAAAACACTACTACGCGTGATATTTCAGTGAGTTTGCCTTCTGCTACGTTTGGTGTGGGACGTATTTCTCCGTTCAAAAGAAAAGAGCAGGTAGGAAGTATGAAATGGTACGAGAAAATTGGAGTGAGTTATACTACTAATTTTCAAAACGCTGTCGCAACAAAAGATACTTTGCTTTTTAAAGATGAATCGTTGAAGAAACTACGCTATGGGATTCAACATACAATTCCAATAAGTACATCCTTTACGGTTCTTAAATTTTTCAATATTAGTCCAAGTATTTCCTACTCTGAAAAATGGTATTTAAAAACAATTGAAAAATACTACAACGCCTCTACTAAAACTATTGGTGTAGATACGATTAAAGGATTTAAATCGGCCAGAGAATTTTCATTTGCAGCGAATGTAAATACACGCATTTTTGGGTTAGTGCAATTTAAGAAAGGAAAAATAGCGGCTATCCGTCACGTAATAACTCCTTCAATCGGTTATTCTTGGCGACCAGATTTTTCAGATCCTGCTTATGGAATTTATAAATCAGTGCAATTAGATTCAACAGGAAAGATGGGGCAATATTCCATCTTTGAAGGTGCTTTGTATGGTGGACCAGGTTCTGGTAAGTCCTCATTGTTAACTTTTAATCTCGATAACAATTTAGAGATGAAAACAAGAACAAAAACGGATTCATCCGACGTGCTAAAAAAGATTAAAATTTTTGAAAGTTTAGCGGCTTCTGCCAATTATAATTTTGCTTTAGATTCGATGAATCTATCGCCAATTGGAGTAGCAGGTAGAACTACTTTATTGGATAAAGTCACTTTTAACTTTGCAGGTGTATTTGACCCATATATCGTTAATACCGCTGGTACACGCATAAATAAATTTGAACTTAATGAAAATGGAAAGCTTGCGCATTTAAATAATGCGAATTTATCATTGAATTTTTCAGTAGTGAATAATAAGAAGAATTACACTTCCGAAAAAGGAAGTAAAGAAGAGCTTCAAACGATTAATAAAAACAAGGAAGATTATATCGATTATACTGTGCCTTTTAATTTGTACGTGGGATATAGCTTATATTATCAAAATAATTTTTTAACCTCCGACCAAACTACGCAAACTCTTAACTTCAGTGGGGACATCCAAGTTACCAAAGCATGGAAAGTGAATTTTAATTCTGGATATGATTTTATTCAAAAGGACCTTTCTTATACTTCCCTTGGTATTTATCGTGACTTACATTGTTGGGAAATGCGTCTGAATTGGGTTCCTTTCGGATTTCAACAGAATTATTATTTTCAGATTAACGTGAAGTCGAGCGTTTTGCAAGACTTAAAACTAACGAAACGAAACGATCGTTTTGATCAACGATAGAAGATCGCTTTTCGATAAAAAACGCTTTTTAAGCTCCTAGCATTTTATTACTTTTGCCTCATGTTTGAGAATTTAAGTGATAAGCTCGATAGGGCGTTTAAACTCCTAAAAGGGCAAGGACAAATAACAGAAATCAATGTTGCAGAAACGCTAAAAGAAGTACGTAAAGCACTTTTGGATGCCGATGAAAATTACAAGGTTGCTAAGCAATTTACTGATACCGTTAAAGAAAAGGCCTTAGGACGAGACGTTTTAATTTCCGTTTCTCCAGGTCAATTGATGGTTAAAATTACTCAGGAAGAATTAACTTCTTTGATGGGTGGTCAAGCAGCAGACATTCATTTAAAAAGTACTCCTTCTGTAATTTTAATGTCGGGCTTGCAAGGGTCCGGTAAAACTACATTATCTGGTAAGCTCGCTAACTTTTTAAAAACGAAAAGAAATCGCTCGGTTTTATTAGTTGCCTGCGACGTATATCGTCCCGCAGCGATTGATCAGATTAAAGTATTAGGAGAACAAATAGGGGTGGAAGTTTATAGTGAAGTGGAAAATAAAAATCCTGTTCAAATTGCTCAGAATGCAATTGCCTTTGCGAAAAGTAAAGGATTAAATACCGTCATTGTCGATACGGCTGGTCGTTTAGCTGTTGATGAGGAAATGATGGATGAAATTTCCAGAATTAAAGCCGGAATTAACCCAGATGAAATTTTATTTGTGGTCGATTCAATGACTGGTCAGGATGCCGTAAATACAGCTAAAGCCTTCAACGATCGATTAGACTTTGACGGTGTTGTATTAACGAAATTAGATGGTGATACAAGGGGTGGAGCGGCATTATCTATTAAATCGGTAGTGAACAAGCCGATTAAATTTGTAGGTACTGGAGAGAAGATGGATGCGTTGGATGTGTTCTATCCAGAACGTATGGCCGATCGTATTCTAGGCATGGGGGATATCGTTTCCTTAGTAGAACGAGCGCAAGAACAGTTTGATGCAAAGCAGGCTGCAGAGTTACAAAAGAAAATTGCTAAGAATCAATTTAACTTCAATGATTTTTTAGGGCAGTTGCAGCAAATTAAGAAAATGGGGAATATCAAAGACCTCATGGGAATGATTCCTGGCATGGGTAAAATGGTGAAAGATATTGATGTGGATGAAAATTCTTTTAAGTCAATTGAAGCCATCATACACTCCATGACACCAGAGGAAAGAGAACGACCAGAAGTTTTGAATGGAGGAAGAAGAAAGCGTATCGCTGAAGGAAGCGGAACTTCTATTCAGGATGTTAATAGGTTGATAAAACAATTCGAAGACATGCGTAAAATGATGAAAATGTTTACAACAGGTCAAGCTCAAAAAATGATGCGAAATATGCCCACACGGCGTTAATGATAAATCAAAAGTAAAAGCGTACATCTCATGTGCGCTTTCATTTTTTATAACAACAAATTATGATATTAATTGATGGTAAGGCCACTTCAGAAGCTATAAAAAAAGAAATTAGCGAAATTGTGAATGAAATGAAGTTTCGCGGTGAAAGAGCTCCTCATCTTGCAGCTATACTTGTAGGCAATGATCCGGCTTCTGAAACGTACGTTAGCAATAAAATTAAAACATGTAAGGATATTGGCTTCGATTCTTCCTTAATTCATTTAGACGCTAGCGTTACAGAAGATGAATTACTTAAAGCCGTAGCTTCTCTTAATAATAATTCCGAAGTAGATGGATTTATTGTACAGTTGCCTTTACCAAAGCATATCAGTGTTAATAGAGTAACTGAGGCCATTTTACCAGAGAAAGATGTTGATGGATTTCATCCTGTTAACGTAGGTCGTATGTCTCAACAAATGCCTTGCTATTTACCAGCTACTCCAAAAGGCATCATGCAATTATTAGAGACCTATAAAATTGATACTGTTGGTAAGCATTGTGTGGTAATTGGAAGAAGTAATATTGTTGGAACACCCATGTCAATTTTGTTATCACGAAATCAATATCCAGGAAATTGTACAGTTACTATATGCCATAGTAAAACACCCAATATTGGGGAGATTATTAAGCAAGGAGATATTGTGGTGGCAGCAATTGGACAGCCTTTATTTGTAAAAGCAGAAATGATTAAGGAAGGTGCAGTGGTTATTGATGTTGGAATGTCGCGGATAGCCTCAGCCGTTACTAAATCAGGATTTCGATTAGTAGGTGATGTAGATTTCGAAACGGTAGCACCCAAATGTAGTTATATAACCCCCGTTCCAGGAGGTGTTGGGCCAATGACTATTATTGGACTTGTACAAAATACTTTAATGGCTCGTCAGAAAAAAGTTAGTTATAATTAAAACATTGAAAGATTTGTTAAATAAAAAGTACCCTGTTATGGAAGATTTTTACACCATTCAGGGCGAAGGAATGAATACCGGTCGTGCTGCCTATTTCATTCGATTAGGTGGGTGTGATGTGGAGTGTGTATGGTGTGATGTAAAAGAATCATGGGATGCCAACAAACATCCTTTGCTAACGGTTGGGGATATACTTCAAAAGGTAAAAGAAAGCAGTACCCAATTAGTGGTGATTACTGGAGGAGAACCAGCCATGCACGATTTAACCGCATTAACAAGTGTTCTAAAAGAGAACGGATACGAGTTAGCAATTGAGACTTCAGGAGCTCATTTGTTAACTGGAAAATGGGATTGGATTTGTTTATCACCTAAAAAGTTTAAGGCTCCATTACCACAAAATTTACAATTGGCGCATGAATTAAAAGTAGTTATTTACCATCCCAGCGATTTTGAATGGGCAGAAAAATACAGAGCTTTGGTTACAAATGATTGTATTAGCTTATTACAACCGGAGCATAGTAAGCATACTAAAGCAGTCGAATTAATCGTTGATTATGTGAAGGAAAATCCATCGTGGAGAATCTCTTTACAAACGCATAAAATAATTAATGTTCCTTAGCTTAAAGGTATGATAAAAACAAAAATAAGTTTGTTATTGTTTTTGCTGGTAGTAGTTCAATTATCGTATGCCCAAAAACAGAAATATTCTTCCACAAACCAGTCGGCAATCAATGCGTTTGAGAAAGGGTTAAAAGAGTTAGATGGAGGAAATAGAATTAATGCGATTCCCTACTTTGAAAAAGCATTGTCAAAGGATTCTAATTTTTTAGAGCCTTATATGGCTTTAGGAGATATTTACGCGGATCAAAATGAGTTGTCTAAGGCCATAACGCTTTATCGAAAGTTTGTCAATATCAATCCTGATTATTTTCCGAATGCGATTTATCTTTTGGCTAGTTACGAACTGCGTGATGGACAGTATCAGCAGGCAAAGGAGCATTTAAACTTGTATCAAATAAAGGCAAACAATATTCCTGCATATAAAAAGAATACTATTCAGCGAATGCTCGCTTCTTGCGATTTTTCAATGGATGCAATTCAACATCCTGTACCTTATAACCCGATTAATTTAGGTCCAGGAATCAATACTGAAGGTGGGGAGTATTATCCTTCTTTAACAGTAGATCAAAAGAAAATCATCTTTACAAGACGTTTTAAAGATGATCGAATGGGTGGACGTCAGCAAGAAGATTTTTACATCAGTTCAAAAAAAGATTCCGTTTGGCAAAAGGCCATTAACCCAGGAGGCCCATTGAACACAATGATGAATGAGGGTGCTCCATCTATCAGTGCTGATGGCAAGGTGGTTTTTTATGCAGCTTGCAATCGTCCAGATGGCATGGGAAATTGTGATATCTATTTATCCCAAATGATGGGGGAGAATACATGGTCGCAACCAATGAATTTAGGAGCCCCTATCAATACCACTGCCTGGGAAACGCAACCTTCGTTTAGCTCTGATGGTAGAACATTGTATTTTATTCGAGGTTATACTGATGAAAATAGAAAGAAAGTACAGGATATTTTCATGAGTACATACAGTGATGATAACCGCTGGTCCGACCCCATTCGTTTAAGTGATTCTATCAATACTCCAGGAGTCGAAGAAAGTGTTTTTATTCATCCCGATAATCAGACGCTTTATTTTAGTAGTGATGGACATCCAGGACTCGGAGGGTTGGATATTTTCATGAGTAAACGTAAAGCAGATGGCTCTTGGGGTAAAGCCATCAATCTAGGTTATCCTATCAATACGAATGGCGATGAAAACAGTTTAATTGTTAGTCCTGATGGTAAGTTAGCATTTATGAGTAGTACTCGTAAAGATGGATATGGTGATTTAGACATGTACAGTTTTGAATTATATCCTGCGGTTCGTCCCGCTGTAGTGAGTTACGTGAAGGGATTAGTAGTTGATGATAAATCGGGTAATCCTTTGCAAGCAAAATATGAAATTATTGATGTTCGTTCAGGACGAACCGTTATGTCCGATGTTTCTGATAAAAGAAAGGGAGATTTCTTAGCTTGTTTAACTACCGGTAATGACTATATGTTAAATGTGAGTAAGGATGGTTATCTATTTTATTCTGATTATTTCAATTGCTCTGATGTAACGGATGATCAACATGCATTTAAAATCACAGCTCGATTAAAACAACCAGTTGCAGGCGAATCTGTAATCATGAAGAACATCTTTTTTGATAACAATAAATTTGAGTTGAAATCACAAAGTTTTGCAGAGCTTAACAAACTCGTAGCTTTTTTAAAATCATCTGCCACAGTCGCCATTGAAATTGGTGGACATACAGATGCCATAGGTGATGCTAAATCAAACTTAATATTATCTGAAAATAGAGCGAAAGCTGTATATGACTATTTAATTCAGAAAGGAATTACGGCCTCTCGATTATCTTATAAAGGTTTTGGAAGCAGTATACCGGTAGCAGATAATTCCACAGAAGAGGGGAGGTCTCAAAATCGAAGAACTGAATTTAAAATCAAATAAAAAGGGCACATTTAAAGTGCCCTAAATTCTCTTAATGATGACTTTCTGTATCGTCTTTTTCTTTTGGATGAGGAATAAATTCAATTCCTAACTCTTTACATAAAATCTTTTCCATTGTCTCTTCATCAATTTTCTTAGCTAAAATCTTTTTGTTTTTATCGAGTATGAAAATCTGAGGGGTAGTTAAAATATCAAATTCGTGACGGAAATTATTTTGTGTTTTTAGGTCAGCCACATTAATCCAGTCTAATTTGTTTTCTTTGATGTAATTTTTCCACTTATCCTCTTCAACCGCTGTATTTACTGCATATACTTGTAGTCCTTTGCTTTTGGCTTTATCATAAAATGATTTCACTTTAGGAACAGCTTTCTTACAATGACCGCAGTCTGGATCCCAGAATAAAAGAACAGTAAAAGGAGAGTTAATGTTATAGACACTTTGATAGTTTCCAGATGTATCTGCCAAGACTAAATTTTTGGCTTGTTTACCAACTAATATAGGTCCTAATATCGATGCGCGGTCTTGTATTTTGTAAAGCGTTGCATCATCTACCCAATAAGCTTGATCTTTGGTGTAGTACTTTGTAACCAAGCTAACGAATACCGCATCCAACCCCATGATATTAGAAGTTTCGTATGTATTGGTTAGATACCAAACAACGTATTTAAAAGTCTCCTTATTCAACTTTGCTTTGTTCACAATCATATCACATTCTTTAATTAGCGAATCAGGAATTTGAAGTACTAAATTTTTGATGTAATTAGATACTTTATTGTGATAAATAGGGGTTCGTAAAATGCGTTCATCCGCTAAGTCAAAATTATCGAAGTAATGCGCTTTATAGTAAGTGAACTGAAATATTGAATCTTTGGCTCCATTAGCTAAAAGTGGCGCCTCAGGAATTTCAGGTTCCTTTGAAGCATTGAAAATAGCTGTTAAAAAGGCACCTGGATGAGCGGCAATATAAGTATTTTTAAAGCTAATTACGTCGTTATCCACCGCCTTCATTTTTTCTTTTACTACATCTACATTTTTATTTTCTAATTCTAACTTATTTTTTTCTGCTTTTAAGGATTCCATTTCAATCGACTTTCGCTGAATAAACTGCAAGTAGCTATAGAAATCAGTGTTCTCCTGAGAGCCTTTTACTTTCATCGAATTAATTGCGTCATTCATATCACAGTCCATCGAAAAAGATTGTGTTTTATCTACCATTATTTCAAAATATGTTTTATTCGGAAATACAAATAGATAAATGCCACCAGGGAGATTTTCCTTTCCCTTAAAGGTAATATTACCGGAAGAATTGACCATGGCAGAATCTTTAATGTACTGCTTGTCTCCATAATAATTGGCTAAATAGCATAAGGTGTCTTTTAAACCATTTACCTTTATTTTAATATCATAGCCTTGAGCACTTGCTTTATTCACGTATGATAATATTATCAATGAATAAATAATGATAAATTGTAATTGTTTTTTTAGCATAAAACGTTATACTTTTTTGTTTGGGTAAATTTAGAAGTTTATATCCGAATTTTTAATTTTAATATTTGATATTACTAAGTTCATGAAGTTAATTTTATCGATTAATGATAAATTTTATGAATATCTTTCCCCTGTTTTAAGTCCTGATTGACATAATTTGACATAATTTGTTTTGTTTATATCATTTAAACCATTAATCTTGACAAATATTGCGATTGCTTTTAGCGATTAATGCTAACAAAGTGTTAAAATCGTTTCGATTGTTTTTCTTTCTAACGAATATTGAAAGAAGTACTATGGAAATTAAAACAAATTACTATTATCGTAACAAGGATGGAGTATTAAAGCAGGGAGGAACAATCGTATTTAATCGCTATCGCATTATTTCTGCCGAGGGACGAGATCTACCAGCAAATGGAGTCGTTTTTTATTCATCAAGAGTAGATGATATGCTGAAAGTTGAAGCAAATGATGCAAAGATGATTTCTGTTCCTATTAATCGGATCATTACAGAAAAGGAATACACGGCTAACCAAATGGAGTATTATATTTGGCTAAATTGGATAAATCAACAACGATTCAAGTGGATTAATAAAAGGCACATACTGCAACAAAAGAAAACATTGCTACATTTGGGATTATACTTATTATTAATTTATTTTGTTTATCAATTATTTCAAATACTAATCGATTAGTGGGACACTTAAGAGCTAGAGACTTATTAAATTTCAAATTACACTCGAAGCAATTCAGTAAATTTGAAATAGTCGCTTTTTTGATAGTTTTAGCTTACTTTGCCATTATGGCTTGGTTGTTTTTCGTTAGATAGTTCTTTTACTTTTCATCGGATTTCTCCTCTTTTTTAACAAATCCAAGCTTAATTCCTGCAGAATAGATAGGGCCATTCCCAATAAACTGTCCTTTTATGTAATCTTCGTAATTTATTAACAATGAAATGTTTTTACGGATGAAATAACAAGCGCTAGCTCCATAACGGTAATACCCCTCGCTGTTTTTATATTGTCCAAAATTGACAATATTATCTGGATTAGATACTTCAGTAAATGGTGTTTTACCTTTCATAAAAACACTAACCTGAAACTTATCCTTTTGTATATAATTCACATAAAAATCTCCAAAAAAATCATTTTTAAAGTACTTTTTGCGATTTTGATAACCAATACCACCGTTTAATAAAAAATGAGGATTGATTTCATAAAACAAATCACAAAATATACTATTTGCATAATCTCCATAACCTGTATTAAGACCGTTGTTATTGTTTTTTCCTGTAGGCAAGTTTTGGAAAACACTTACAACTGGTTGAATTTTATTTTCCATTTTAAGAGCGTAGCTCACCCCAAATGAAATATCTCCAATTCCCGAAATTGAATTTGATGATACGCCCGTATATTCCGCATTACTCATAGAAACGTATGCAGGAACTACGAATGAACAAGACAAATTATCTCTTAATCCAAATTTTCCTTGTACATTGACCGATGAAAAACTGATTTTAGGAATAGGTTTTAATTGCCCATCATTATCGAAAACATCGCTGTATTTCGTAGTTTGATAGTTTAGCGTTAAGTTTCCGCTTCCTTTTTGAATAGGCTCATTGCCAGCAAAACTCGTTGTTGAAATGAATGCAAATGCAATCAGTAAATTGTGGAGTGTCTTCATAATATTCGATATCAAAATTTACTCTTTAAACTTAAAAAGTGAAATTATTTTTGGTAAATTTAATTCAGTTTTGGTTAAAAATGTAGTTTTCGGGCGTTAAATTATACTTTTACATTTCAAATTCAAAACTTCAATGTCAGAAATCACCACTAAAATCGATCAAAACTGGATACTTCAAGAGGGAATTAGCTATGAATCTTATTGTTTAAAAATGAAAGAGCTTGTTGAGGCTCAAACGACCTCTGGCGACGATAAAAGCTTAGAACGAATCGAGTTCACTAAATTAAATTTACATCGCATGAAGCGCATTAATGAGGATTTGCCCTTGCTTACAAAATATTCTTTGGGTTTTCCGATTTCTGCTGCTATAATTACCGAGGCATGGTGTGGAGATTCAGCACAAAATATTCCTTGGTTGGAGCACTTTGTCAATGCTTGTTCACCTAAAATTCCAACTTATTATTTTTTTCGTGATGAGCACCCTGGTTTCATGAATCAATTTTTAACGAATGGAAGTCGTTCAATACCCATTTGTATTTTTTTTAACCCCATTAATGGAAATGTTTATGGTACTTGGGGGCCACGACCAGAGGAAATAAAATCATGGTTGTCTGACTTCCGAAAACAAAATCCCGAATTAACAAAACATGTTTGGGAAATTGAATTGCATAAGTATTACACGAAAAACAAAGGTCAGGCAATAACGCGTGATTTAAAAAATCTTATTTCGTCTTGGTCTTAATCCCTTTTTTCAAGTCTTGATAATCTAAATAATACAACAACTTCACACTAAAAATATCTGTTTTAGGATGCATAAATAATCGCCTAGAATTATAGGAATAATCTCTGGTAATTTCATTCATCGCTGCATCATCAATACTGTTTTTATACACAATATTAAGAACACTCCCTGGCGAAAAACGATATTCATAAACTAGGTCAACATTAAATAAGTTCAATTTAAAATCATTGTTACCAGCATAGGTATCAAAATCGAACAGGTTTCCATCATCATTTAAGTGAAAGTACTTTCGATAGTGGCCAGTAATGCAATAATTCCTCGCCCTCAAGGTAAGGTTCATTTTTTCATTAATGGTATAAGAAAAGTTCATTTCATTCGTATAGGTATCTAGACGCCGCATTCCGAAAAGAATTCCATTTATATCATCATTGGTAACGTAACCAATATTGGCCGGATCGATGTTATAACTAAAAGAAGTGGTAATAAATAAATGATCGTTGGGTCTGTAGCGCAAACTTAATTTAGGAGAATATCCATCGCTTTTATATTCATCAATAAAGTTGGATATATTTAAACTTATATCATAGGCAAACTTTTTTCGGTAATCCGTACTAAATCCTAAGTATCCATATAGATATCTATATCCATGAAAGAAATAACCAGGAGTACGGGGTTCGTACATATCATAATTACGATTGGGGGTTATGCCTCCTCCAAAAAACACGGCATTGTAATCAAGAAAGCTAGCGAAGCCATTTACATCCACGGAATTATTTCCTTGTTTACCCGTTTTAAAATCATGCTGATCGCTATATTGAATATTAATAAACCCATCGCGAAAAAACTTCCAAGGTTGAAATAAATTATAACGTACATATCCAACATTCGAACGTACTCCGGGAACTTCATAATAACCCAAATCAGTTACACTGTATGATGTATCTACTACTTGTGATTGAACACCAAACTTTACATTACCACTCACTTTACCAACCTTTAAACTATAGCGATAGCCAGCTAAATCTTGCTGCTCGCTAGCGTGATATTGATGTAAAGAATAAACGCCATCAGCAAAAAAAGCAAATCGATTGTCTTTGGTAAACAAGGAAAGACCACCACCGGTAACATTCGCGTCTTTATTTTGATTTCTGCGAAGTGTACTTAAATTGATTAAATAAAAATTATTGTTGCTTTTGTATTGTTTATCGACCACCATAATGTTGTAATTTGCAAATGATTCGGTCATCATTTTTCTTGTTTCACCTGCAGCATTTTTAATAATCGCATAGGTGTTGTCGGTTGTTGCATTGAAAAACCCAATTCCTAATCCATTGTTTAATCGCCCCGACACTTTTGATGCATTTAATAATTTGCTCTGAGTTGGGTTATCTACTATGACTTCACCTTCCTTTAATTCAGAATTTAATCCGTAATAGCCCGAGGGCGTTTTACCTATGCGTCTGGAATAAAACAAATTTCCTTTGGTGAATAAATCTACACCTTCTTGAAAAAAGGGACGATTTTCATCGTAAACAATTTCAGTGTAGCTTAAGTTTTTTACTTTATTATCCGACTGTACTTGACCAAAATCGGGCAATAACGTCATATCTAAAGTAAACCGATCATCAATTCCATATTTAATATCCGCGCCGGTACTCCAGCTGTAAGAATTAGCATAGGAATAATTATTCAGCTCGTCGTATTGTGGACTATGTTCAAAGTTTAAAGCCGCATACGGTGTTAACGAAAGACGTATAGGTGTTTTAATATTTTCAATCCCTGTTAATGTCCCCCAATAAGTAAGTGGATTAGCCACTCCAGATGGAGTCAGGCACCACTGATTTAATTCACGTTCACGACGGATATATCTTAAAAATTGAATATTCCAATTTTGAATTGGTGTGTTAGGAAAGCGAAAAGCAGAGTAGGGTATCGCCATCTCTACATTCCATCCCTTAGAAGTTAATGCTACAGCACTATTCCATACTGCATTAAAAGTAAAATCTTGAAATTTACTATCTAATTGCACGCCACTCGCATATACGGTAAACTGAAAGGCATCTTGGTGATTCGCATAAGGGTCAATTTTAAAGCAAAAATAATCTGCATTCATGTCCATTTCATCTCGCTTTCCTAATTGTCGCAAGATGCTATCAGGATGTTCGTCATTTAACTGTGCAAAAACATATACTGCATCATCGGTATAGCCCACACGAACTTCCGAATGTTGGCTTGGCTTACTTCCCTCAATAGGTCGTGATTGAACAAATTCATTAGAGAAAGGAACTTGCATCCAAATATCCTCCATTTTCCCATCAATTACAGGAGATTTTGCAAGTCTAACTGCTTGAAGTGTTTTTAAAGAATCCTGTGCTTTAAGAGATGAGAATTGCAATACCAATGCAATGGTTAATAGACAATAATTAATACAAGGGAGGAACAATTTTAAACTTCTTGCGGAGGATATCATTATTAAGCTAAATGGGAGAATTTTCGTGAACAAAATTACAATTAAAACAAGTACGTTAATTTAGCGTTAATAACAAAAATTACACTATTTCAATTTATAAATTTGGCCAGTGAAAAAAGCAGGTTTTCGTTTGACGGTTTTTGTAATGAGCTTTGCGCTTGCTGGACTCATTTTATTACAGGCATATTGGATTTACCATGATTTCAAATTAAAGGAACAGCAATTTGATCAATCAGTCATGCTTGCCATGAATGAAATTGTGGCAAAGGTAGAGCAGCAGGAAAATATTAAAATCGTAGTTCAGAATTTCATTTCTCAAAGCGACTCATCGGGAGCGGGAATTAGTAAAGACGATAGTTTGTTGAATAATCTTGGTAATATTCTCGGAAATAACCAAGTAAATATAAATGCTGCCAACAATGATTTTTCTATTATCGCACAAGAAATACGCAAAAAGGTAAATGAGATTAAATCGAATCGCAAATACAACAAAGATTTTAGTAATAATTCATTCCTTGATTCTTCAATCGATATCAGAATTGAAAATGATATTCAACAAAAAGAAGTTATTTCTTTTAATCTAAAAGATGAGTCTTTAATCATGGATTCTATCGAACGAGAAGCAGAGCGAAGAATGGAATCGAAATTTAATAAGCTGAATACACTAATGAATAAGCTTACTTTCCAAATTAATGATCGAAACAAGAATTTACTCGAAAGAATTTCGCCTAAAGTTCTTGATAGTATTATACACAAAGAATTTGCTGGTAGAAGCATTTCATTGAACTATCGTTATGGAATAAAGCAAGTCAACAAAAATAATTTTGAATATATAAATGGTCGAACAGATTCTAACGAACTAATAAAATCGAATTATTCTGTATTACTTTTTCCTAATGACATTTTGAAAAAAAATGAGCAATTGATTATATCTTTTTCGAATAAATATGAATTTTTATTTTATTCTTTATGGCCTTTATTAGTGAGTGCCGTTGTTTTCTCAATTATTATGGTAATAGGATTTATTTATGTGATGCGAACTGTTTTAACTCAGAAAAAATTGGCAGAGATTAAAAGTGATTTCATCAATAATATGACGCATGAATTTAAAACACCTATAGCTACCATTTCCATCGCCAATGAATCATTGAAAAATCCAAAAGTTTATAATAACCCCGAAAAACTAACTTATTACACCGGAGTTATTCGAGACGAAAATAAACGAATGTTGCGACAGGTTGAGGTGATGTTACAAATGGCTCAACTGGAAAAAGGGGAATTGAAATTAAAATACGAAGAACTAAATATTAAAGAAGTGATTGAAGAGGCTGTAAATAGTAGTTTACTAGCTGTTGAAAACAAAAATGGGAAAATAGAAATAGCAACGATGCCAGATAATGTATGGGTTAATGGAGATCGAAATCACCTCGTAAATGTTTTGAGTAATTTAATTGATAATTCAATCAAGTATTCCAATAATGCGCCTCATATCGTTTTATCTATCACTTCCGATAAAGATTTTGTTTTATTAAACGTCTCCGATAATGGGATAGGGATGAGCCATGACGTTCAGAAAAGAATTTTTGATACGTTTTATAGGGCAACTACTGGAAATGTTCACGATGTAAAAGGTTTCGGCTTAGGATTAAGTTACGTGCGAGCGATTGTAGAACAACATAATGGAACAATTAGCGTTCAATCAGAAATTAATAAGGGAAGCACCTTTACCATACAACTACCCAAATATCAAAAAGCAAAATGAAAGCAAAAATCTTATTAGTTGAAGATGATGTCAATTTTGGAAATGTTTTAAAAAACTTTTTAGAATTGGAAGAATATTATGTTAGTCTATCGAGAGATGGAGTGGAAGGTTTTGATTCCTATCAAAAGAGATCATACGATTTAATTATCCTAGATGTGATGATGCCCAAAATGGATGGGTTTTCTTTGGCAGCAAAAATTCGAGAAGAAAATAAAAAAACACCCATTATTTTTCTAACAGCAAAAGGGATGAAAGAAGACATGATCAGAGGTTATGAAGCAGGAGCTGATGACTATTTGACAAAGCCTTTTGATACTGAAGTTTTACTTTACAAAATCAATATCATATTAAAACGTTCATTAGGAATTGTTGATTTAGAAGATCAAACAGATTTTAAAATTGGAGAATATGATTTTGATTATAAATTACGACAAATCCATCGACTGGGCAAAACCGAGAATTTATCACCGAAAGAAGCTGAATTACTAAGATTACTATGTGTTCATCAAAATGATTTACTACCACGTCAAAAAGCCTTAAAATTAATTTGGGGTGATGATAATTATTTTAATGGTCGTAGTATGGATGTATTCGTAACTAAGCTTCGAAAGTACCTGAAAGAAGATAGTCGTATTGAGATTGCAACCTTACATGGCAAAGGAATACGTCTATTAATTGCTCAATAAGATATTATTTCAAAGCTTGAAGGATATCCTGCGACATAGGATTGGTTCCAGAACGAAATCGTCTAATCAGTTTCCCATTTTCGTCAAGGAGAAATTTTTCAAAATTCCACTTAATATCTCCAGTGAAATCAGGATTCGGCTGATTAATTAACCATTGAAAAATGGGGTCAATATCATTTCCTTTAACTGAAACTTTAGAGGCCATTTGAAAGGTAACTCCATAGTTCTTTTTACAAAAAGCATTAATCTCTAAATTGTTTCCAGGCTCCTGACCACCAAAATTATTAGCAGGAAAACCGATTATGACAAGTTGATTTTTAAAAGCCTTATTTAGTTTTTCTAAATCTTCATATTGTGGAGTATATCCACATTGAGAGGCTGTATTAACAATTAATATCTTTTTTCCTTTAAAAGAAGCAAATGATATTGATTTGCCTTCAATGCTTTTAAACTCAAAGCTATGAATTGATGAAGTAGTAAGAATAGTAAATAGTACGGTTAATATTAGATTTTTCATGATGATATAACATTTAATAATAAAAAATTGTTTTTATTATTTGATTTATTATAAATTTGAACAAAGATTAAATATGAAATTTATAGTTAAAATAATGTCTTTGGCGCTAGCAATTTTCCTAATGGCGACATTGATGCCTGGTGTATCCGTTGAATCTATGGGGTATGCTATATTGGTATCTTTAGTGATTATTCTATTGAACATTTATTTAAAACCAATTTTAATTTTTTTAACATTACCCATTACCGTAGTTTCATTCGGATTCTTCTTATTAGTGATTAATGCAGCCATAATTTTAATTGCAAGTAACTTATTACATAAGGGATTTAAAGTAGATGGATTTTGGGTGGCTTTTTTGTTTAGTATATTGATTTCAATTACCAATTCAATTCTGGAAAGAATATCGCAGCGTTTAGAAAATCGTCATAATCGCTCGTATTAACGGTTACAAATATTTTTAAAATCGCAATAGCCACATTTTCGGATATCATCAGTTTGATAAAATGGTTTACCCGGATCAAAGATTTCATTCAGCAAATTCATTAATAAACTTTCGAATTCGTCAAGAACAGAATCACTAATCGACTTTCCTTTTTCAAGAAAAGTAATTGATTTTACATTCTTTTTTAATAGATAGGCCCCAGTAATAATGTCTTTTTTTAATGAATCCTGCTGATTGTTTCTTTTTAAATTGTTTTTATAAATGTAAACATAGAGTAAAAGTTGAAAAACTATTTTATAATCTGTGTTTTTAAAAATCACTTGAAGGTCTTTGGGAATTGTAATTTCTCCACTACCAGTTTTATAATCTAAAATTCGAATTTGATCATTGACGATATCCAGCCTGTCAAATACCCCTTTAAACAATACTTCTTTCTTGTTACTTAATTTAAAATTAAATGCAAATGTTTCTTCAATACTAATTATTTCTAGAGTAGGGCTTTGCTTATCAATCAGTACTATTTTCTTTATTAACTCCTTGATGACGCCTTGTAGTAAATAATCATTTCCAGTTAATTTTTTATTAGAAAATTCTTTTCGTGTAGCATCTTCTACAATTTGGTTTAATTGTAAATCGATTTGTTTATAAAAATCAGGAGATATTTGTTTATGATTTTTATAAATCGTTTCCATGGCGGTATGTAGGATTCTTCCAAACAACATTTGATCGATGACTTTTTTATCATCCGTATTACGCAACTTTGCAAATTGTTCTAAATAAAACTTTAATGGGCAAAAAATATAAGAAGCTAAAGATGAAGGTGAAAATCCTTTACCATCTGTACCAGCACTTATGTCCACATTTAAATATTTATCTCGCATCTTTTGCAATATATCCTCTGATTTTTCAATCGCTAATTCTTCGCGGGATAAGGGAATTAAATTGGTTTGATATTGTAAATAGGATACCGTAATGTTTTTATTTATTACGGATAGTTCATTTTCAATTTGAAAAATAAACCTGGATTTTTCACCACCTCCCGTTGCAGTCATCTGATTAGTATAGAACAAACTTACGCGTTCACTTCGTTGTAACAAACGGTAAAAGTGATAGGCAGTTACGGCCTCTTGCTCTTCTTTACAAGGTAAGGAATAAAATTTCCTCAATGCGTAAGGAATTAATGAATTGGACACACTTTTCGACGGTAATGTCCCCTCATTTACATTTGCAATATATACGTCCGTATAATCTGTTAAACGTGTCTCTAAAAAGCCATTAATATTAATTCCTTCCCCTTCATTCGCCTCAATTGGAATTCTGATTTTATGCAGATGATTTATGAGCAATGTCCAATAGGAAGTAATTGAAATATTAACACCAGTATTGATTAATTGATTCCCAAATTTTGTTATTTCATTTTTAACACAATTAAGAATCTGCTTTTGATAGTGAACTGTTGGATTTGCAAATTGTTTTAATAAGTCTAATAAAAAGACATGTTCTTGATTAAAATTATTTGTTGGAATTAGTAATATGCTTTTTAAGTCATCAATAGATTTATGTAAGACTAAAAACAGGTTGTTAAACGAATTCAAATCAAATAAATTTCCGACTATCGATTCGATGTTCGATTCAGAATTCATTAGTTGAGTTCGTATATTTTTGATTTTTTTTATAAAGGCCAGTAATGGAAAATTCGATAAAGCCATACCCATAGAAGGATTGTACGGAATATTCTTTTTATCTAGAACTTGTAATAAAGGAATTAATAACGTATCATCAGGTAAAACAACCACTGCATCTGCTAATTTATCGGGTGGAAGATGTTCAAATTGCTGAATAAGTTCTAATCCGATATCTTTAGCCATGGCTGTTGATCCGTTCGACTTTATAATTTTAATTTCCTTTGTGGAATTAGAAAGTGCTGTTCCGATGAAATTTTTCACCTCTGCATGGATACCCTTTCTTAAATAATTTCCAGCCTCTTGATTTTTATTTTCTGTATAATATGTATCTGCATCAATATAAACACTAGCATTATTGTTTCTCACTAAATAATTGATAATTACTTCTTCTGATTTAGTCAATGCATAAAATCCTGCAAAAACAATAGCATCAAATTGTTTAAACCAATTATTATTTTGGATTGATTGCGCGGTGTTCCTCCATGCAAAACCTTCATAGCAATATCCTTTTTGTTGCAACAGTTGCTGAAACTCCTTATAAAGTACTGGAAGAATTTCCCAATAAGATAGAAAGGACAATTTCAATTTCGATAAAGGAGTCATTGAAAATTCTTTCCAAAAACGATTGAGCAGTTCCGTTTCATACTCATCGTGACTAAACATGAACTCGATTTCTTTAGCATCAACAATCCGTTTAAATAATTTATCAGTATCAATAAGATTTCTATCTATTTCATCAAAATCAGAAAGTATTTGATCACCCCATTTAATAAACTCATCTAATTGTAGTTGCTGATCAATTTTTTGATAAGCAGTATATAGATCAATTAGTAAACGTGTATCATCTGCAATTGGAATTCCTGCGCCCAAATCCATTAAATCTGCTACAGGTATACAGGTAGGTAGAAATCCTGGTTCGGGAGATAATTGACCTAATTTTCTTTCTATTTGAATCGCAGCACGACGAGTAGGGACAATAATTAAAGAATCGGAAGTAACTTTATGTTGTATATCAGTTATTAAACAATCTAAGAAAGAAATCATAAAAATAAATTTATATAAAAATAAAAAAGTCCCGACATTCAGCCGGGACTTTTCAAAATTTTATTAGCTAATTAGTGTTTTACAACAAATTTCTTAGTTAATGTATTATTATTTTGCGTTACTTTTAAGAAATAAACTCCATTACTCATTGAAGTTAAGTCTAATTCACGAGAGTTAATTCCTTGCGTAGCATTCACATTCAAAGAAGTAATAACTTGACCCATCATGTCATAAACTTCGATAGATGTATTTTCCATACTTGGAGTAAAGTAATTTACAGTTAATGAAGTGTTAGCAGGATTAGGGAATAAGTTTAATCCTTCTAAAGAAGTAACTTTTTCTGCGCTAATTACATCTCCTGAATTCATATCACTTCCATCTACTGAACGGAAATTAGTTGCACCTGTATTGACACGTAAATGATAACAAGAGGAGGCATTAAATGCACTTGCATATCCATAAACTTGTACATAATAAGTTGCACCTGCTGTTGGCGTATTATAGATGATTGTTTCACTTGAAGTTCCTGCCAATGCAGACGAAGTTAAAGTTGTTCCACCTGAATTATATAATGCTACATCATAATCAGCTGGTAATTGATCTAACGTGATTTTAATTTTAGGAGCTGTTGAAGTTGTTACAAACTTAAACCAATCCTTATCAGTTGAAGTTCCAATTAAGGCATAAATGTCTGTGTTAACTGAAATTGTTTTTGCAGCTGTTCTTGAGTTGTTTGATTCATAAACATCTGTACAAGTTGTGGATGCAGCTGAAGTAGTGAATGTAGCGGTTGCAGAAGCGGTACCAGCCGTTCCAGAACAAGTAGCTGTAACTTGATAAGTGTAAGCTGTTGATGCCGTTAATCCTGTTAATGTAGCAGTAGCAGCTGTTACAGTTACACTTGACCATGTGGTTGCTGTGGAAACTCTATATTGCACTAAATAACTAGATGCACCAGTAACTGCTGCCCAGCTAACAGTAGCTGAAGAAGATGTAATAGAAGATGCAGCCAATGTTGTAGGAGTTCCACAAGATGCCGCAGCTGTTGTTGTAAAGTTTCCTAATACTGATACCGTTCCTAATGTACCAGAACAAGATGAAGTAACTTGGAACTCATAAGCCGTTGAAGCTGTTAATCCAGTTAAGGCAGAAGAAGTTGTAGATGTAGAAACTGTTGTCCAAGTGGTAGTACCAACTTTACGGTATTGTAAAGAATAGGCAGTAGCTCCTGAAACTGCTGTCCAACTAACAGTAGCTGTGGTAGATCCGACCAATGAAGATGTTAAACCAGTAACAGTTCCACAAGATGTTGGAGGAGTAGGAGGTGTACAACCTAATGAAGTTAATAATCCTGTACGAGAAGTATTAATTGCTGCAGTCATACGCGCTGCTTGTCCAACAGTAAACATATACATACAAGCATCATCTGTATAATCCATATAATTCATGGTCATTTCTCCTGTTGTATTACCTGTACAAGTTCCTACATGATAAGGGAAAGTTGGACAACCGAAGTTAGATGTTTGAGCCGTTGGAGTATCATTTACTAAGTCGCTACCACATGTAGCATCACCCCAGATATGACGTAAATTTAACCAGTGACCAACTTCGTGAGTTGCAGTTCTTCCCTTATTGTAAGGAGCAGTAACTGTTCCTGTTCTTCCGAATGCAGAATATAAAATTACTACACCGTCAGTTGCTGCTGTTCCACCTGGGAATTGAGCATAACCCAATACACCGCCACTTAAATTACAAGACCATAAGTTTAAGTATAAAGATGAATTCCACGCATCATCTCCACCCTGGTTTGATTTCTTTACAGCATCGTTAGTAGAAAATGAAGTAGTTGTAGTAGACTTATGAATAATACCCGTTGTCGCATTTCCATTAGGATCGCGCTGAGCCAAACAAAATTGAATCTGACAGTCAGTTGCTAAAGAGGCGAAGATAGATGGTGTTAAAGATGCATCTGCATTTAACTTACGGAAGTCCTCATTCAAAACATCAATTTGTGATTGAACTTGAGCATCTGAAATATTTTGAGCTGTTGTATTATAAATCACGTGAACAACCACTGGAATCGTAATAACAGCACCTGTACGGTGTGAAGGATCGGACAACCATTGACTAGTTGCATTTTCAATTTGTTGCATTCTTTGCTCAACAGATGGGTCAGCAGCAATTTGTTGCTGCAAATGATCCATACTGCCGCATGTTCTTCCGGATTGAGAAAATCCAGTTGTTGTTAGACTCATCATTAGTCCTAACAAAGCAATGTAGGTTTTTTTCATGTGTAAGTAGTTAAGTTATTTTTTAAAATAATATGGTAGTATCTTGGTAATCTTGGCCGAATTGGTAACGAAAAATCAGCAAGAAATCCAGAAACTTTTCAAAGGTGGGTATCAAATGTAAAAAATACCTAATTACAAAGCAAATAATATTTGACGAATTTAAATTTTAACTAAGCAGAAATTAACAAATAGAAATTAAAAGAATGTCGTACTACTCGAAAAATAAGTGAAATGCAATAGATTGAGATTGTTAATTAATTATTCCATGAATTTATAACCTACCCCCCGAACAGAGAAAAAGTGACGTGGCTCTGATGGATCTTTTTCAAACAATTTTCTAAAAGTGACGATGAAATTATCGATTGTTCTAGTTGAAGGATATACATCATAACCCCAAACAATTTCGAGGATCGATTCACGAGACACTACTTCATTTTTTCGTTCAATTAATAAGCGAAGCAATGCATTTTCTTTCTTTGTGAGACTTATGGTATTGTTATCTGGTTTTACCACCTGCATATTCTGAAAGTTTATTTGAAAACCATCCAAATTATACTGATTTAAATTTTCCTTTATTTCAGCATTCAAAGAAGATCGTTTTAATAAAATCTGAACCCTTAAAAGCAGTTCTTCCAAATTAAATGGCTTGGTTAAATAATCATCGGCTCCTAATCGAAGCCCTGCAATTTTATCCGCAGAACTATTTTTAGCCGTTAAAAATAAAATCGGAACTTCTTTGTTTTCTAAACGAATAGATTCACACACCTTAAATCCATCCATTTCTGGAAGCATCACATCAAGAATAATCAAATCAAAACGTTCTTGTTTAAAAGCTTTCAAAGCAGATTTACCATCCCCTACAGCATTAACTTTATATCCCTCCAAATCAAGATTTAACTTGATTGTTTCTTGCAAACTCATTTCATCTTCTACGAGCAAGATTCTCTTCATATCCCAAAAAAGTATGCTACAAAGATAACTAGCAATTTATTAATAGAAACATAGACGACTTAATTGTATTGAACTAATCTGATTTTTTTACAAAAACGTGATACAGCATCAAAAAAATCGGGTTCCGCATACTTGACCTAGGAAAAGTTAAATATTTAATTAAATTTGTTACCCCAAAACAAACAATTTCATTAAAAACCTTAAAAGTCAAATAACTTAAATGAAAAAACTATTACTCATTGCTGCCGCAGCAATGTTGATGACAGGATCAGCTTCTGCTCAACGTAAATCGGCTAAATCGCAAGGAAATGCACCTTTGCATCGCACTTGTGGAACAGGAATTTTACCTGATGATTATGAGAACTGGATGTCTGCTAAAATTCAAGAAGACGCAGTAAAAAATCAAGGAAGCCGTATTAAAACTATTTACAATTTGCCAGTTGTTGTGCACGTAATTCACAACGGTAGTGCAGTTGGAACAAGTTACAATTTATCGGATGCTCAAATTTTATCACAAATTGCAGTTTTAAATGAAGACTACAGAAAATTAAACGCTGATACTTCATTAATTCCTTCTGTGTTTTCTAGTTTAGCAGCAGATTGTGAAATCACTTTTTGCTTAGCACAAACTGACCCTAACGGACAACCAACAAATGGTATTGACCGTATTAACAGAACAACTAAGGGTTGGACAGCACCTCCATTTGCGCAAACTTATGTGGACGCTACCATCAAACCAAATTCAATTTGGGATGTAAATAAATATTTGAATATTTGGGTTTGTCCATTAAGCGGTGGTTTATTAGGATATGCTACCTTCCCGCC
>JBJTMY010000201.1:0-2919 GCA_046073825.1 Bacteroidota bacterium | reverse complement strand
AGTATTAATCATGATTAATCGTGTTTTGTCGTTAATCATATTTTTTACTACTTCCCAGTTAATGCGGTAGTCCGGAGCCGTTAGTGAATAAGGCTTTACAATTCCACCTGCGAGTTCAATGGCTGGTTTATAACTATCATATGCAGGTTCAAAGATGATAACTTCGTCACCTTTGTTTACAAATGCGGTGATAGCGGTATATAAGGCTTGTGTTCCACCTGCTGTAATTGTAATTTCTGTATCTGGATTGTAGTAAGCGCCATAAAGCTTTTGCGTTTTTTTCGATAATTCTTCTCGTAAACTCATTAAACCAGGCATGGGCGCATACTGATTTTGATTATCAAGCATTGCCTGATTATAGAGCTCAATCAATTCTCGCGATACTTCAAAACTTGGGAAGCCCTGACTTAAATTAATAGCTCCGGTTTGTTGCGCAAGTCCCGACATTATAGAAAATATTGTAGTACCTACATGAGGCAATTTACTTTCAATCGTATTCATAAATAATAACTGATGATTTGTTCAAATATACTCGCAATTATTGTGATTAAAAACCAACCAATCATTTATCTTTAACCCAATCATTCATAATTATGAAATCTATTCAATTTATCATTTTGCTTGCATTAGGTTTAATAACTCAGCAAGTAAAAAGTCAAACTACTGTTGGACTTACACTAAACACAGGAAATAATATTTCAGACGGTTATACTTTATTTAGTCCGATGAGCAGCTTCAATACTTATTTGATAGATCGCTGTGGTAAGCAAGTTAAAACGTGGACAAGCCCTTATCGTCCTGGTTTGTCTTCTTATTTAATGGATGATGGTTCATTAATACGCACTGGCAATGCAATGAATAATTATTTTAATGCCGGTGGAAGAGGCGGTGCTATTCAAAAGTATGATTGGAATGGGAATCTTCTTTGGACTTTTGGTTATAGTGACTCTGTTAACTGTCCGCATCATGATATATGTGCCTTGCCCAATGGGAATATATTATTAATTGCCTGGCAGGTTAAATCGAGTACTGTAGCAATTGCCAATGGTCGTAATCCTGCTCTCGTAACACCAAAAGTATGGAATGAGCGGATTTTAGAAATAGCAAATGGTTTCAATATTGTATGGGAATGGAATTTATGGGACCATCTCGTACAAGAGTTTGATTCTACGAAAGCAAATTACGGAAGTGTTGAAAGTAATCCACAGCTCGTAAATATTAATTACAATGCGAGCAGTACTAATGCCGATTGGATTCATTTAAATTCTATTGATTATAATCCTACGCTTGATCAAATAGTATTGAGCGCTCATGCATTTAATGAAATCTGGATTATCGATCATAGTACAACTACTGGGCAGGCATCTGGACATACAGGAGGTAATGCAGGAAAAGGAGGAGATTTATTATATAGATGGGGAAATCCATCTACGTATAATGCAGCAGGTAGTCAGCAGTTTTTTGGACAACATAATGCACATTGGATAAAACCAGGATTACCCTATGAAAATCAGATTATGGTGTTTAACAACGGAATTGCAAGACCAGGAGGAAATTATTCAACAATTGAAATTATTAATCCGCCACTTAACGGTTTTAATTACAATGCATCATTGCCATACCTACCAACTGGTCCATCATGGACGTATAACGATGCAAACATTCATAATTTCTTTGCGCAAAATATTTCTGGAGCACAGCAACTAGCCAATGGGAATGTATTGTACTCCGATGGTCCAGCAGGGGAGTTTGTAGAGATTGATTCCACAGGAAATAAATTATGGAGTTATATGAATCCGGTAATTTCAACAGGACCCTTAACACAGGGTGCTACTCCATCAACAAATAGTATTTTTCATGCAAATTTTTACCCGACAAATTTCAGTGGATTTATTGGTAAAACACTTACATCAACCACCATTCTTGAAAATGCAAATGTGCTTTCAGATTCATGTAGTTTAACTACTGGCGTGAATAATAATGAAGCTAATTTATCATTCAATATTTATCCAAATCCCGCCAATAATTACTTACAAATTCAACTTGCTAATTTTACCTCTGCGAATGCACTTGTACAAGTGTATGATAGTTTCGGAAGAATAGTTTTAGAAAAAAATAGTTCTGCTGCTGAAATGAAATTAAATATTAGCTCATTAAATGCAGGAAATTATTATTTGAAATTGATTTGCAATTCTAATTCATCAATAAAGAAATTTATAATTATCCGATAAATTTTAATGGACAAACACGATCAACTCCAACAACTTATTTTAGCAGAAGAAAAGGCGGCACAGTTATTTTCAGAAATTGAAAAGAGAAATATTATTCGAGCAAATGTTTCGGAGAAAGAAGTAAACGATACGATTTATGATTTGGCCTTTGAGCTTTTCGGAATAAAAAAATACTGGCACAAGCGCATTGTGCGTGCAGGAAAAAACACCTTGCTACCTTACAAGCATAACCCAGAAAATTTAGTGCTTCAAGCGGATGAAATTATTTTCCTCGACTTTGGTCCTGTATTCGAAGACTGGGAAGCTGATTATGGTCGTACTTATGTGATAGGACAAAACGAGAAGAAGCTAAAGTTGATGGCGGATGTAGAAGCTGCTTGGTACGAGGGAAAAAAATATTACGACGATAACAAACAACATATTACGCCTGCAGAATTATACGGCTATACGCAACAGTTAGCAGTAAAGTATGGGTGGACATTCGGTAATAAGCACTGCGGACATTTAATTGGGAATTTTCCTCACGAAGTGATACAAGGCGAGGAACTTGAAAACTATTTACATCCCGAAAATCATAAGCCAATGTCGGACAACGATCGTAATAACAATCCTCGCTTCTGGATTTATGAAGTCCATTTTGTAGATGAGGTGTTGGAGATAGGTGGTTTTTTTGAGCAGTTGTTGGATT
>JBJTMY010000200.1:0-3914 GCA_046073825.1 Bacteroidota bacterium | reverse complement strand
AAAGTGAAATGTATTTCCCATCTAAAATTTCATTAACCGGAATTTCATCCTCTGCTAATAATAGATCGCCAATACGAATATCATCTACTAAATATCCTTTTTCGTCAACAATATAAATTACATCTAAGGTTTCAGAATTCTCTCCATTACTTCTGATATAATCTATGATTTGTTTTACGGTCCATTCTTGATTTACCGCCACATAATCGGGCGTCATCAAACGTCCGATGGAGTCCTCTGGATACCCTAAGAGTGATAAAGCAACGCGTCGCTCTTTCTGAGTAAGCAACTTTAATAATTTGTTCAATCGCTCCGGCTCCAGCTCTTCTAAAAATGCAGTACGGTTATCGGGCGACATATCATTTAAGATAAGCTGCACCTGACGAGCTCTGAGCTCATCTAATAACTCCACTTGAATATTGAATTCTAATTCTTCAAAGGTTTGATACGCTTGCTCGCGATCAATTACATTAAAAACTATGGACTGTTCTGTAGAGGAGAGTTCCGAACATAACTCTGCTAATTCCTGAGGAAGCCAGTTTTCTAACAACTCCTCAAGACGTTCAATATCTCCTTTAGCAAGAAGTTCGAGTACGATCGGTTTATTGCTTTCCGATTGCATGGACAACTAAAACGAAATTAAATTAGCTGCTTATTTAAGCAGGACGTTGTGTAGTTGTTGTGTTTTGCTGACCGTAAGCTGGACATTTTTCACGTGGTTTGCAAGAGAAAATGCAGGTTACAGTTAAAATAAATCCACAGATTAAAATTAATTTTTGCATGTTTTTACCGGTAATATGATTAATCAGCACAAAGTAAGTATTTTTATCTCTCGAACGGAGAAGGATGTTGATTATTTTTCTCACGATAAATTGTTTATAATAATGACTCATTTTTTGATTAAATGACAACTGCCAATGTGAAATTAGAAGAAAGCTGGAAGGCGCAAGTAGCAAACGAATTAAGTCAACCTTATTTCGAAGAGCTTGTTCATTTTTTACGAAAGGAGAAAGCGAATAATAACCTTGTTTATCCTCCCGGTTCGCAAATTTTTGCTGCCTTTGAAAACACAGCATTTCATCAAGTGAAAGTGGTGATTATTGGTCAAGATCCTTATCATGGTGAAGGGCAAGCCAACGGACTTTGCTTTTCTGTGGCTCCGGGGGTTCGTGTTCCACCGTCTTTAAATAATATTTTTAAAGAGCTACAACGTGATTTAGGAATTGTTCCTCCTAAGAATGGCGACCTGTCCGCTTGGACAAAGCAAGGTGTTCTTCTGCTTAACGCTACACTTACTGTTAGAGCAAATCAGGCAGGGTCTCATCAAAATAAAGGATGGGAGAAATTTACCGATGCTGTTATTAAAACAATTTCAGATAATCGAGAAAATGTAGTGTTTATGCTTTGGGGCAATTACGCAAAGCAAAAGGCCGCCTGCGTCGATCGTTCTAAACACCTTGTTTTGGAAGCCGCTCATCCTTCACCATTAGCCCGTACCGGATTTAGTGGTTGTGCTCATTTTTCGAAAGCGAATGATTACCTCACTGCAAATAATATTCAACCTGTCGATTGGCATTTGTAAGAATGAAAAAAAAGATTTGGTTTAAAAATTTTCTACTTGTTTTATTATGCTTTGTTCTAAGCAATTATTCCCTTGCTTTAGCCAATAATTTATTAATTGCTCCAATAAAGTTTTATTCAAAAAATAAATCCGAAGAAGCATTGCTTGCTCCTTACGAAAAGAAAGTAAACAAGCAAAAGTTGGATTCCTTAAAATTGGTTTCTTCTCTTCGTAAAATTGAATCCTCTCTTCAAGCAAAAGGGTATTTAACAACTACATTTGATAGTGTAATTTATTCAACAAATGAAATTGCTGTGTATTGGTCGGTGGGTGTTCAATATTCATTCGCGTCTTTGAAAATAAAAAAAGAGGACGAAGAACTTTTAAATGATTTAGGATTTAAATTACCCAATACTCCCTTTACATCTCATTCCTATTCTAAAATAATGAATGCTCTTGTGAAATGGGGCTGTAATAACGGATATCCATTTGCGTTAGTAGCGTTGGATAGTATTCAGTTATTAAATGATGCTTCCGGGTTTTCAGCACGATTGAATTTTGATAAGGGAAATAGTTTCTATCTGGATACGATCATCGTGAAAGGGAATGCTAAATTAAATCAGCATTATTTTTTGAATTACCTCGATATTGAGACGAATGAATTGTTTAACGAAAACAAAATTAGCAAGTGGACATTCCGCTTGAAAGAGCTGCCTTTTGTGGAAGAGGTTAGACCATTTGATATGGAATATAGTGAAAGTGCCTATCACCCCGTTTTTTACTTGCAAAATAAAAAGGCGAGTATGTTAAATGGAGTGATCGGATTTCAGTCGGATAATGCTAACGCTAATAAAGTCTATTTAACAGGTGATGTTAAAGTAAAATTGATGAATGTTTTTGGTAGAGCAGAGCTCATTGATTTTAATTGGAATAATCCGCAGCCCCGTACACAAGATTTGAAAATCAAATTTAATTATCCGTTTATTTTTGATTTGCCATTTGGTGTGGAAGCTGATTTCTCACTCTTCAAAAAGGATACTCTTTGGTTTGAAGTCAATCGTCAGTTGGGTGTTCAATATCTCGTAAATGGAAATAATTCGATGAAGGTTTTTGCAGGTAAAAAGACCAATAATTTAATTGCTGTTTCGGCGTATGAAAATCAATCCAAACTACCAGATGTAGCGGATGTGCAGCTCCTAAACTATGGTATTGGTTTGCAATGGCAAGACCTCGACTATCGCTTTAATCCGCGTAAGGGTTACGACATTAATTTTACCGCAACTGCTGGGCAACGGACCATTAAAAAAAACATCAAGTTTCCGGTAGCATGGTATGATTCACTTCAGTTAAAAACAAATCAATTTCGATTTGACGCGAATGCAGATGTTTATTTTTCCGTTGGTAAAATGGGGGTGTTGAACTTGGGTGCAATAGCAGCACATTTGCAAAGCAACAAGTATTTTTCGAATGAGCTCATTCGTTTTGGTGGATTGAAATCGCTGCGAGGATTTAATGAAACCAGTTTTAATGCCTCTTCTATGCTGCTGGGGAAAATAGAATATCGGATGATTTTAGAGCAGAATTCATTTTTGTTTTTGTTTTTTAATCAGGCATTTTATGAAGATAAGTCAAAACAAACTGTATTCAATGATCATCCTTATGGATTGGGTGCAGGACTTAATTTCGAGACCAAAGCAGGGATATTTTCATTTACGTATGCCGTTGGAAGTCTGCAAGACCAGGCCTTGTCTTTTAAAGCGGCTAAAATTCACTTTGGATTGGTGAATCTGTTTTAGGATGATTAGCCTCAAATCGGTACAGATAAAATCGGTATCTTTGCAGCCAAATGCATCAATCCGGATTTGTAAATATTGTAGGTAAACCGAACGTAGGTAAAAGTACCCTTATGAACGCGTTGCTTGGACAGGAATTGTCCATGGTAAATGCAAAGGCACAAACTACCCGCCATCGCATAAAGGGAATTTTAAATGACAATCATTACCAGATTGTTTTTTCAGATACTCCAGGCATCATGAAACCTGCCTATAAGCTGCATCATAAAATGTTGGCCGCTGTTGAAGAAACTTTTACAGATGCCGATGTAGTGATTTATGTAACGGAGGTGAATGACCGTAGGATAGAGGACGAACTAAAGGATAAATTAACGGTTCTTTCCGTTCCACTTTATGTAGTGATTAATAAAATTGATACCGCAGAGCAAAGTGGCGTAGAAGAGGCGGTTAATTTTTGGAAGGAAACTCTTCATCCCAAAGTGATTCTGCCAATTTCAGCATTGCATCAATTTTCTGTCAATAATATCGTCACTGAATTATTGAAAGATATACCAGAAGGT
>JBJTMY010000199.1:0-44338 GCA_046073825.1 Bacteroidota bacterium | reverse complement strand
TATTATTGATGGAATCGTTGGTTGAGTTATTATTCCAAAAGGAGTTTATACAATTATTGTAACTGACACTAACAATTGTGCCGTAACGAAGAGTGTAAGCATCTCCCAACCTCTTGCACCTGTACAAATCACAGCGAGTATTTATGATGTAGCCTGCAAAGGTGATTCTTCTGGCATGATTGAAGTTTTTACCTCTGGAGGGTTAGGGAATTACTTTTACCAATGGAACAACAATAGCACAACAAATAAAATCACATTGTTAGCAGCCGGACAATATCAAGTGGTTGTACGTGATCAAAATGGATGTTCAACTATCGGAAATTTTATAATACATGAACCAGATAGCGTCCTGCAATTAACATTAACGAATAATAATTCACCATGCTCAAGCAATACCAGCAATTCAATTAGTGCAAGTGCAACTGGAGGTATTTCCCCATATAGTTATCTATGGAGCAACGGAGAATTAACTTCAAGCATTTCAAACATTAATTCAGGAATTTATTCTTTGACAATTACTGATCATAACGGATGTAAAATCAATCAGTCAATTTCAACAACAAATAGTTTTACCCCATTGACACTAAGTGCAAGCAGTAGCAATATCAACTGTCTTGTGAATCAATCAGGCTCTATCAATGTACTTGTTTCAGGAGGCAAAGCACCATATACTTATTTATGGAGTAATGGAAGCACCAATATCGCTCCTTCCAATATCACAGCAGGAACGTACACAGTCACCGTAACAGATGCCAACGGATGTACTTCAACGTTAGTAAAACAAATTATTGACGAAACAAGTTTCCATGCACAGGTATTGGGTAATAATGAAATTTGCATTGGCACTTATGCGACACTTCATATTGACACAGTAGCAAATGCTACTTATCAATGGTATTACAATAATGAAGCGCTGAATGGAGCTACCTCACCAGAATTTATAACTCCCGTTGGAGGTACTTACTATGTTGTAATAACAACACCATGTGGTCAATATTCATCCAACAATATTGAAATTGTAGTGCATTCTTTAAACCATGTGCAGATAAATAACGATGTGATTATATGCAAGGGAGAAAGTACACAACTTCATGCTGCAGGAGGAGTAAATTATTCATGGACACCAGCAATTAATATTGATAATGTGAACTTTTCCGATCCGGTGGTCTCTCCGACAACTTCTACCGACTACACGGTAACAATAACTGATCAATTTGGATGTTCCTCTAATGCAACTGTTAAAGTATCTGTTATGTGTGACTCATTAGATGTTCCGAATGGTTTCTCTCCAAATAATGATGGTATCAATGATTACTTCCATATTAAAGGAATAGATGATTTTGAAGGGAACGTAGTTTTTATTTACAATCGATGGGGAAATTTAGTGTATAAGCAAAAAAACTATGATAATAAATGGGACGGTAAATGCAATGTGAATGGAGCTTTAATGGGACAAGATTTACCAGAAGGCACATATTATTTCCTCATTGATTTAAATAACGAAGGAAAGCCTATTAACGGATATGTTGTATTAAAAAGATAAATCATTAATGAAGCAAATTAAACATATAATCCTTTTTGGAATTCTATTCGGAGCGAAGAGCGTTTATGCTCAATTCGAGCCCCAGTTTACGCAATATATGTTTAATGAAATGTTCATTAATCCTGCGTATGCTGGAAGTCGTGATCATGCTGCAATAACAGGAGCCTATCGTAATCAGTGGGTAGGAATGGATGGCGCACCTAAAACGCAAACTTTTAGCGGTCATACCCCATTAAGCAATCAAAAATCAGCAATAGGTCTATCCATTATGAACGATGAAATTTCAGTGATTCATGATTTTTATTTATTCGGAACCTATGCCTATCACATTCAGTTGCCCAAAGGAAATTTTTCAATGGGACTACAAGGCGGCTTAGTAAATCATCAAGAAAAATTAGGCGATATTAAAACGCAAGATATCGGAGATATAACATTTTTAGGAACCCCCAAAATAACTGTTCCAAATGCCGGTTTCGGCTTGTATTATAATCAACCAAATGCTTATGTTGGTTTATCAATTCCACGATTAATAACCAACAAAGTTGATCCTGGTACAGGGAAGGCACTTAATCATGTTAATTATGAAAATTGGCATTATTACCTCATGGGGGGGTATGTTCATCCTATTAATGATGGATTAAAAATCAAAGCTACCTTTATGGCTAAAGCTGTAAAAGGTGCTCCACTATCCACCGACATTGGCGCTCATTTTTTGTTTAATGAAACCATTTGGATAGGCGCAAATTATCGTGCAAAAGATTCATGGGCTGCCATTTTTTCATTGCAGATAAATAAACAATTAAGACTGGGATACTCTTTCGATTATACCATCAGTGAATTAAAGAGAGTTAATTCAGGAACACATGAAATCACGATTGGATATGATTTTTCATTCGACAAAAACAATATTGTGACTCCAAGATATTTTTAAGATGCGTCATTTTTTATTTCTTATTTTTATTGCATGCGGATTTATTTCTGATGCCCAAAACAAAAATTCATTAAAGGCAATCGAATACTACAATCGAGGTAATTACTTGCGTGCGCTAGATTATTTTAACAAATTAGATAACGTTGACCTATCTATAGAAATCAAGAAAAAAATTGTCAACTGTTATCGCTTAACAAACAATTTAATTCAATCAGAAAGTTACTTGAAAAGTATTTGTGACGAAACAAATGACGAATTGTATTGCCAATATTATTTAGATGTTCTTATACGTAAAAAGGATTTAACCACTATTGAATATTTGACCAATAAAGGATTATTTAAAATAAACATTTCGGAATTAAAAAACGTACTGGCTACATTATATAACGATCGTGAAAACTACGTTATCACGCCTCTCGATTTAAATTCAAGATATGCCGACATGAGTATCGTAAAATACAAGAACGGATTTGTGTATTGCTCTAGCATACCCATCCAATCTACTTACGAAAGAACCCATAATTGGACAAACCAACCTTTCATAAAATTACTTTATTCCGAATGCAATAATGATAAATGGACCAGTCCAATTATATTTTCAAAAGAAATAAACTGTAAATACAATGTTGGTCCATTATGCTTTTGCAATAAAGGCAAAGAAATTTGGGTCACAGAAAATTATGCAACACCCAAAGACAACTCAACAGAACATAAATTTAAATTAAAATTGGCGAGTTATAAATTGCTTGATGACAAATGGATAAAACAAAAAGACTTTTCATTTAATAACATCGATTTTAATGTTGCACATCCAGCAATTAGTGAAGATGGAAACACGTTGTATTTTTCGAGCAATTTACCTGGTGGATTTGGAGGAATGGACATCTATGTATGCCATAAAACAAAAAAAGGATGGAGTAATCCAATAAATCTTGGTGGTAATATTAACACAAGTGGAAATGAAATTTTTCCTACACTATTATCAGACGGTACAATTTATTTTTCATCTGATGGATTACTTGGACTAGGTGGATTAGATTTGTTTTATACAAAATTGGTGAATGAAAATTATTTAACACCAATAAACATTGGTGCACCTGTCAATTCAATTGATGATGATTTTTATTTAACATACGACGTAAAAAACCAATGCGGTTATTTTACTTCAAACAGAATCAATAAAGGTTTCGATGATGATATTTTTAAGTTTATAAAAACAAAAACGAATTTAGAATCCACATTTAATAATATCAATAACGACGCAATAAATACGCACCCTACTTCAAAAGAAGTATCCAATTTAAACAAGAAAGTTATAACGATTAATGATAAAGAATCTGTTATAGCGGGAGCTCAAATATTCGATAGTCAAAACCAGTTAATAGGCCAAACAAATGAAAATGGAATAGCCTTAATTGATAGCGGCATAAAGAAAATAAAAGTCATTAAAGATGGATATTACTCAAAAGAAATTATTTTCAATGAAATAAAAAATAATTACTCGGTTACAATGAAACCCAATACTGGAATTGCAAATGCTAATTGGTATAAGATTATTTATTATGACCTCGATAAATGTGATATTCGAAAAGACATGATGAATGACATGAAAGAAGTTGTTTCATTTGTAAATGCACATCCAGAAATCAAGATTACCATTACCTCTTTCACCGATAGTAGAGCTAGTGTAAACTATAATGCCAAGTTGTCTCAGAAAAGAACAGAGTCAATTGAAAGCTATTTATTATTACATGGAGTCTCAAAAAAGCAAATTGCCATGTCAGAATGGAAAGGTGAAGGTATCCTTGTTAATGATTGTGGTGATACAACTCCTTGTACAGAATCAATGCATCAACTCAACCGCCGAACGGAGATATTTATAAGTGGCCTCATCAAATAATTTTAAAAGTTATTTAGTAGTTTAGCATCATCCTCTTGTGCAATGAAATCAATCACTACTCTATTGTTTTTATTTATTACTACCACGGCTTTTTGTCAACAATCAACATTTCCTTCTGCAGGAGAATTCAGCATAAAAAATAGCTTTTCAAGTTTTTTCAAAGAGGAAAAAACAATATGGAGTTATCCCGTTAAATTAAAAAAAACAGACTTAAACTATATTTTACCTTCTGCTGCGTTAATTGGTATGACTTATACTTTTGACCAACCCATTCAGCGTGAACTTGCTTATTTAAACAATCATAATACCGACGTCAATTCTTTTAACAAGTCGGTTACCTATTTAGGAGATGGCGCAATAAATATGAGCGTGTCTTCATTATTTGTTCTTCACGGACTACTTTTTAATAACCATAGGAGTATTGAAACAGGATATCTTTCTGCCAAGGCGATGGTGCATGCCGGCATAGTAGTATTTGTATTAAAAACAATGGCCGGAAGAGAAAGGCCTTTAACCAAAGAACAGCAAGGAAGTTTTCATTTTTTTGAAAAAATGGATGCTGGCTCAGGCTATCATTCATTTCCATCTGGACATACGATTACAGCATTTTCAATGGCCACTGTTATAGCTAAAGAATATGCAGATAAAAAATGGGTTGGAGGAACTGCTTACGGCTTGGCTACACTCGTTGGGTTTTCACGTATTGGCTTATCTAAACATTGGGCATCAGACGTTTTCACAGGAGCCTTATTAGGTTACGCTATTGGCAACTTCACCTACAATTCGCATCAACAGAAATGGCATATTTTCCCAAGCGTTTCTACCAAAAATGCTTCAGTTAATTTTATTAAACAGTTTTAAATGAAAAAAACAATTCTTCAAATCACTGCGTGTACAACTATTTTACTTGCTAGTTGTAACACACCAAATAATGAAAGTGAATCCTGTTCAAGTAATGATATCAATCCAAATGGATCAAGTGAATTATCCTTAATAATGCGAAAAATGGCAACACATTTAGAAAAAAACCGGGACGCATTAAAAGCGGGTAAAAGCATGATACCTGCTCCACATGAAATAGACCAATTAATTTCAGCTCAAAAAACAGATCCTTCTTTAGACACCACCATTTTTAATGCCTACGCTCGCATTTATCAACAGCGAATTAAAGAAATGGCGGCAGCACCTGATAGCTTAAAAATCATGTCGCATAATAATTTAGTAAGCACTTGCCGTGATTGCCATGGCAACTTTTGTCCTGGACCAATGAAGGTTATTAACCAACTTGATATAAAATAAAAAAGCCCCGAGTTATACTCGGGGCTTTTTTTATGCTTTGAATATTAATAATCCCAAAGTCCAATTTCAAAATTAACCATTTCCTGTTTAATTTTTTCCGCTTCTAACAAGCGATCCATTGGAGTTGTTCGATACACCTCGATACTACGATCATATATATTTTCTTCTTTCGTAATAAAGCTATTGAACATACGCTTCATAAAGATATCATCAAAAGTTAAACGTTGAGACGAATTATAACGGTTTCCAACTTCAGAATGAACTAAAGCAGATCTTCCTTCAGGGAAATAAATCCAGAATAATGGCTTCGATAATTTTTCATCTAGGCCTTCTTTCTTCACTTCTATAACAGGACAGATTCCAATAATACGAACATCCATCACTGAACGTTGCTTATCAAAGAACCATTCTTCTTTCATATTGTAACGAGTAACTCGATCAGAGTTAAAAGGTTCAACTGAATCAATCATGACAATATAATCAGGATTATCTGGATCAGGACGTGACTCAATATGAACAGAATCACCACTAATAACCTTGTTAAATTCAGTTGCTGTTAATGGCATCGTAAACTGATCATCAATTGATGAATAAGCTGTAACAGACCCTTCTTTAACCGCATCGATTAATGTTAAAATTAAATTTTTACGATCACGAGACGAGCTTGCACCACTACCATCAGCTAAAGGAAATCGAAGAGGAGCATTAATTTTTTCATGTAAATCAATGGCCCTCCAGATTCTTTTCGACCACATTACGTCAGCTTCTCTTAATGGAGGATAAGGAACGACCTTCCTGTCCATCGCACTTTCTCTACGATAGATATGTTCTCTGTCTTCAATTCCACCTGTCAGAATACTATTCTGCGCAGATACTAATTGAATAGAAACTGAAAACAATACGACTGATAAGATGAACTTTTTCATTGTCATTATATTTTATTGTTTTTACAATGTTGGATGGTTCAGGTTGGTTGAATTATTAATTAACTGTAAGAATAATAGACTCTAATGATTTAGTTTGACCAGCAACAGAACCTACGATATTATCGATAAGCACTTTATCGCCAGGCTTACAAGCTTGCATTGCAGCTTTCATATTTGACGTAAATGCACTACTGTTTGAAGGATCATCCACCAAGTTAGCACGTGAACCACCCTTATAAACTACTGTCATTTTAAATGAAGTAACTTTCGCTGGAATATTGAATAAGAAGTCTCCCATATCAGCAGATACCCCACCCATTGAGTTCAAGGTAGTCTTAGATATTTTACCACCCTTAGCACCATAAATACGTGCAATTGGAGAAGGAACGCTCTTAATTCGGAAGTGGAATGCTCCCATTGACATTGCCTTGTCGCCCATTTTAGCAGAAACGTTAATTGTTGCTTCACGACCAGCGCTCACACGAGCAATGTAACGTCCTTTACCTCCTGCAACAGGACTTAAAGTAACACCTGTAGCACTACAAGTAACATTCTCTGCAGGTACACCAGGTACAGAAATCGTGACAGGGTTGTCAATTCCGATATAAAATACATTTAAGGAATCCGCAGATACCGATGCACTTGGAGCAGAAACCATGTACGATGATTCAAATGGATACTCTTTATATGCACCATCAGATCCTTTAACACGGATTTTACCTGACCATTTTTGCTCACCTGGCGAACGTGGAGAAATTGTATATTTACCCATTCCTTCTTCTACTTTTAAAGTAGATCCACCAACTACGATTTCTGGAGAAGATGTTTTATTGTAAGCTGCTAGGAATACATCTGCAGTATACTCTTGACCAATGATAACATAACTAGTTGGAGCAACAACTTTCGCAACAACATCAGAGAATTTCAAATCCGTTGCGTTAATAGATGCTAATAAGTGATTTACAACATCCGATTCTGCATTTTTAACATCTAACTGAAACTTCGTCAATTGACAAACTGATGCTACAACTGGATTATGGTAGAAATTAGCCATTTCCCATGTACGTTTTCCTTCTTCAATAAGAACTTTATCCGTTTTATCTTTTGCGTTTGGATCAGAAGTTCTAAACATATCGTCTAACTTCACTTTCCATTCAGCCTGATCTTTCGGGTCTAATGCAGCAACTACTTTCTTTTTAAACTCCTCTATTTTGGTTTTTAATTCAGTAGCTTTTTTACCACGACCATCTTGCTTATCTCCACAAAGAATACGAGTAGGCTCATCATAGTTGTCTTTTGCTTGAACATCTATAAGTTCTACCGCTTTTCCAGTTTCAATTTTGTCAGTTTTAACAATTAAATCAACTTTTAATTTGTCGATATAATCATCAATTTCCTTCGCTAATTTACGTACTGCTTGAGCACGGTCAAAGAAAGGCTTTGTCTTAGCTGGGTCATTTTGCAATTGCTTATCGAAAGTACGATAAGACAAATCATTTTTAGCATCCATATTGCGAACAGATGCTTCTAAACTAGTATTAATAGTTACGAACGCGTTGATGATTTCCTTAGATGTATTTAATGCTAACAAGGCTGTTAACACGAGGTACATCATACCAATCATCTTTTGCCTAGGGGATAAATTATTACCTGCCATTTTCTTAGTTCAAATTAAAGGTTAGAAATATTTGATAAGTAGAATGACCTGGATTATTTATTACCCATAGCAGTTAACATGTTGCCATAAATTGTATTTAAAGATGATAAGTTCTTTGCTAACTTACCTACTTCTTCTTTATACTTTTTAGTGTCTTCAACAGTGCTGTTTAAATTCGCTAATAAAGATTCATTTGATGCGCTTAAGCTTGATAATGTAGCAGAAGCAGACTTATAAGAATTTGCTAAGGCAGTTACTTCCTTAGAAGCATTTGCAACATTTTTAGCATATTCGTCTGTGGCAATGGCAGCATTCGTAACAGACGCCATTTTAGAAGTGTTTTCACTTAAAGAACGTAAGCCGGTTCCTAAACTTTCAATTAATTCAGGACCAATTTTAGCGTCGGCTAATAATTTATCTAATTGTTGTGATACAGCATCTCCTGAAGCAGGCTTCACTTTTTTATGACGATCAGCACCTGGCTCATGCATACCAGCTAATTCAGGGTAAACTAATGACCAATCCACTTCTTCATGTGGTGGCTCAAATGCAGAAAAGAAGAAGATTACAGCTTCAGTCAATAGACCTACTGTTAACATGATTCCAGCACCTTCCCAGTGTTGGATTTTAAATAAAGCTCCTAAGATAACTACGGCAGCACCCATACCGTATAATTTTGCCATGAAAGACTTGAACCCTTTTCCTTGGGTCAATTGCGCTAATCCCATTTTGTTTTAGTTTTTAAGGTTTTGTTTGATTGATAATTGTTTTTCAGCGAGTGGTTAATTCGCTTTATTTATGTGGTTAAATTGCTATTAAAAATCTGCTTTATCACGACCTAAGAAATCCATCACGCATCGGAATCCTAAGTATGATTTACAAGTATCTTGATATTCGAAATTACGTGTACTTGTTTGAATGAAATAACCGATATCCTTCCAAGAACCTCCACGCGTTACTTTCTTCTTTAATTCTGGTGCATCATTATCGGCTGCATTGTAAATGTAATCAGGGTTTAAATCATGCATGAAATTATATGCCGAATTATCGTATGCATTGGTCGTCCATTCAGCAACATTTCCTGCCATACAATATAAACCAAAATCGTTCGGGAAATAAGAGGTAACTTTCACTGTATAGAATCCTCCATCATCTGTATAATTTCCCCTAAGCGGTTTAAAGTTAGCTAAGAAGCAACCATTGCTATTTCTGGTGTATGGACCTCCCCAAGGGTAAGGGTTATTGGCTAATCCTCCACGAGATGCATATTCCCACTCACTCTCCGTTGGTAAACGGAAGTCTTGAGCGTAAGCTTCTCCACTCTCCTCTAAATAACTATTCAATAATTGAGTTCTCCAAACACAAAAAGCATTTGCTTGCTTCCAATTAACTCCAACTACTGGATAATCGTCGTATGCTGGATGCCAAAAATAAGCTTTTGCTATTGGGTCATTAAAGGAATATGTATAGTCATGAATCCAACATAAGGTATCAGGATAAATATTAATGATTTCATTCTTAATGAAAACAGAGCGGTCAGTTCTTCCTGCTTTACGATCACTGAATGATCCAGCAGCCGCATCAGCCCCCTCATCTCTTAATGTTTTTTGTGCCGCAGCTTTCAAGTCAATCCATTGGTACTGATAATTCAATTTACGCGCATCAACTTCTTTTCTTCTGTAATATCTTTCGCTTTCAGGTAAATATAAATCAGCCAAAGTTTCAATATTCTCCTCTTCATCCCACTTAATTTTTTCTTCCCAATTGATTCTTTCACCATATTCTCCTTCCTCTAATAAATGTTCTCCCCCTAAAAGTCGATGAGCCATCGAATCTCTCACCCAATACACAAACTGACGATATTCGTTGTTTGTTATTTCTGTATTGTCCATATAAAACGCATGAACTGCAACAGTTTTCGATTGCGTTACCTGAGAGTAAGGTACATCTTGATCGCTGGCACCCATATTAAACGAACCCTGTGGAATGAAAACCATTCCATAAGGATCAGCTTGATACCATTTTTCACGACCTTGTACTCCAACCAATTGACCGCGGTTACCGCCTCCACAACTACTTAATAATAGGATTGCGGAAATTGCAATAATCAAATTTTTCATATGCGTTTTATTTCGCTTAAGGTTTGGCATTTTATATTCTTTAATGAAGTAACGACGAACTAAGTTTGTTTATTGTCACCACATAACTATTTGAAGTCGCCTTTACGTTGATATCAAATATAGGTTACCGATTTAATTAAATTTCTTAAATCTTATAAGAATCTTACATTTTTGATTGATACTGGAATCTTTTTCTTCACCATGAAACAATATCCTAACATGATTTCATGTGTTCCATCACTATAATTTTTCAACTCAGAAGTCGTAAAATCGTAAGAGTATCCAACCTTTAACTTCTCGTTAATGTTCATTCCTAACATACCAACGATGGCATCTTCATTTCTATAAGAAGCTCCCACCCAGAATCGCTCGTTAAATTGGGCATTCAAATTAATATCGAAAGTGGTATTACCGGTAACATTTTTTACAAAAACCATTGGTTTTAAAACTACTGTAGGCGAAACTTCTACATTGTACCCAACCATTCCATAAATATGTCTCTTATACACTTTAGAAAAATTGTCTAAGTTAACACTGCTTTCCATTAAATGACTTGCAGAAACACCTGCAAATAATTTATCATTATTATAATAAGCTCCAAAGCCTAAATCAAGTGCAGTACCACTTACAGCAGCTTTCGGAATAGAGTTATCTACCGCTGTTGGATCTGGTGCTCTAAACTGCCCATCAATTTGATGTTGCATAAAATCAACATCAATACCTAATGCCAATTTACCTTGACCTAAATCAAACTTGTAGTTACCAGCTAATTTACCTTGTAAAGTATTTTCAAAGCCAATTTTATCAGTTAAAATTGATAAACCTAATCCAACTTTTCCATTGGCTACTGGCCCGTCAATTCCGATAACCCCTGTCTTAGGAGCACCGTCATAACTTACCCATTGGTTACGATAAAGCAAATGTGCACAAATAGATTCTGAACTACCAGCATAGGCAGGGTTCACAAATAATCTATTGTACATGTTTTGACTAAATTGAGGATCTTGCTGTGCGAAGCCTACTGTTGAGAGGCAACTAACTGCTAATACAGCTAAAATTTTCTTCATAGAGGGTTGAATCTTTGTTAATCGGTTGATTGAAGTGGGTAAAGTAAGTAAATATAATTTAGAATTCAAAATTTGAACATTTTACTGTTTGTTTGGGAGGCGAAACAGCTTGTACTTTTTGAACATTGTTACTACAATTTTAAGAAATATTCGCCCGACCACTCCACTCGCTTCAAAGCAATTGACTATTTTTTAAATTTCTGATTGCTAGTGTATTAGTTACGAAAGCTTATGAAAAGCACTCCACCAACGATCGGGTACCTCATTGGTACATGCTTGTTGGTAATCTTTGTAGCTGCAAGGCATTAAATGTTGGCTCATATACCTGTTCTTTGAAAGTTCCACCGGCATCTTCATCCACCAACGATTACTTTTCAAACTTTTGATAAAAACGATATCATTCTCAATTTCTGAAATGGGGACTCGATAAGTGAGGTAGTTAGCGCTCGATAATGCTGGTGTTTCATTCTTACGATTTCCAACGCCCTCCACATAAAACCAAATCATTTGGGCAATTAAATGAGCTGTTTGATTGTTAATATCCAAATCAGCATTGTACTCGTAAAAACCGACCCCAGTCGACTTATCGCTTAAACCAGCATACATCATTATCTGGCAAATTTCTTCCCCATAAAATCCGTTTGGGGTAGCATTCTTGTTTCCTGGAGCGTCTGAATTACGAATCGAAGAAATATCGACTGATAGAAAATCAGCATTACGCACTATTGGCTCTGCTTCTTCAATGTTTGTTCTTAAGTGTCCTAGGCGATAGGTTTCAAAAAACAACTTGTTCATAATTTCGATACTAGGACTACCAACAAAATATGTTTGGTAACCAATATTGCTGAAATTAAATAAATAATTCGGTTGCTCCATGATGATATTTCCTAGATAGGTCTCCGAATTACATCCATCGTCAGGGCTACCTAAGTCAAATCGAGAGTCTACACAAACCAGATTAACAATTTGCTCCAATTTTTTATAACCAGAATAGTGAGCGTAGGTTAAATCCTGACTTCCTCCTATAATCACTGGAATTACATTATTCGAAAGTAATTCACTCACTACAGTTGCTACTGCTGCATAGGTATCATTTAATGTCTCACCGAGAATTAAATTCCCTAAATCGATGATTGTTCGACTATTTAAGTGGACTTTAAGCTTATAAAATTTTTCACGTATGTAATCTATTCCCTCTGGAGCTTTGTTGTTCGAAACAGCTCCCCTATACTCTGGAACACCAACCAAAGCAATTACTGCTCCCTCAAAAGAAGGAAAGTTATTGTTTTCAATATTGGCAAATATACTAGCGCCTAAACTGTCACCAGTATAATGAATATTATTAAATTTCTCATCCAGCTGATGAAAATAATTATCCAACATTAAACTCTGAATTAATATTATTTCTTACTAGTTTTCTTAGCTTCTTTTTTAGGAGCTGCTTTTTTTGCCGCTGTTTTTTTTGCGGCCTTCTTCGCTGTCGTTTTTTTAGGTGAAGCTTTTTTAGCAGCAGCTTTCTCCGCAGCCTGTACTTTTTTCTTGGACTTAAATCTTGATTTTGCTGATGCATTTTTTTCGTCAGCTGCAATTTCAAGACAATCTTTCAATGTCAGTTTAGCAGGGTCTGTACCTTTGGGAATACGATAGTTTAAATCACCAACAACCAAGTATGGCCCCCATCTTCCATTCAATAATTGAACATCCGAACGATCATTAAACACTTTGATTACTCTTTCTCTCTCCGCTTTTCTTTTTGCTTCAATTAACTCAATCGCTCTATCTAAAATTACTGTATAAGGATCATCCGTTTTGGGTAAAGAAACGAACAAACTGTCATGTTTAATATAAGGTCCAAATCTTCCAATACTAACAGATACGGATTTACCCTCATACTCTCCAAGCGTTCTAGGTAATTTAAATAAATCTAATGCTTCTTCAAGTGTTATAGTTTCTAATCGTTGACCAGTTCTCAATGGGGCAAATTGGGGCTTGTCTTCTTCTCCTTCACTAGAAATCTGAACTAAGGGACCAAATCGACCTATACGTGCAATTACTTGCTTTCCACTTTCAGGATGTTTACCTAAAACGCGTTCCCCATTTGCACGTTCACTGTTTTTTTTGTGAAATGGCGTGTAAAACTTCTTAATCATTTTAGACCAATCAAGATTCCCTTGTGCAATTTCATCAAACTCTTTTTCAACATTCGCAGTGAAATTATAATCCATGATACTCGGAAAATTCTGCCCTAGAAAGTCTGTTACAACAGTTCCAATATCCGTCGGGAACATTTTTGACTTTTCATTTCCAAAGGTTTCTGATTTAATTTCCTGTCCTACTTTTCCATTTGATAAAGTAAGAACGTGGAAATTTCTTTCCTTCCCTACTCTATCTTCTTTTACTACATATCCTCGAGTTTGAACGGTTGCAATAGTAGGTGCGTAAGTTGATGGTCGTCCTATTCCCAGCTCTTCTAACTTTTTTACTAAACTAGCCTCGGTGTATCGTGCTGGTGGTGTCGAATATTTTTCAGTTGCAGAAATCGACTCAACCTCTAATTTCTGTCCGATTTTTAAAGGAGGAAGCAGTCCACTTTCATTCTCTTCCGTTTCATCATCAGTAGATTCTAAATAGACTCTTAAAAAACCATCAAATCGAACAACTTCTCCAGTTGCATTAAAATTATCATTTGTATTTGTATTCGAAATGGTCACAACTGTTCTTTCTAATTGTGCATCGGCCATTTGAGACGCAATCGTACGCTTATAAATTAATTCATATAAACGTTTATCGGCACTATCACCTTCAATGGTTGGATGATCTAAATAGGTTGGACGAATAGCCTCATGCGCTTCTTGTGCACTTGCCGACTTCGTTTTATATTGTTTTGGATTAGAATATTCCTTTCCAAACATTTTTGTTATCGCTGCTTTTGCACTATCAATTGCCAATTGAGAAAGATTTACAGAATCCGTTCTCATGTAAGTGATTTTTCCACTTTCATATAATCGCTGTGCAACTACCATGGTTTGTTTTACAGAAAATCCTAGTTTTCTGCTCGCTTCCTGTTGTAATGTTGATGTGGTAAAAGGAGCAGCCGGCGATTTTTTTGCTGGCTTTACTTCTAAATCCTGGATAGCAAATTGTGCGTCTGCTAATTTTTCAAGAAAAGCCTTGGCGTCTTCAAGCTTTTGAATTCGTTTAGGGAGTTCTGCTTTTAACAAGGTCGCGTTTCCATTTTTATCTTTCACCTTAAATAAGGCAATAACTCTATAACTTGAAACAGAAGTGAATTTTTCAATTTCGCGCTCGCGCTCAACAATTAATCTTACAGATACCGACTGAACACGCCCTGCAGATAAAGATGGTTTTACTTTTTTCCACAAGACAGGCGATAATTCGAATCCTACTAAACGATCTAAAATTCTTCTTGCCTGCTGAGCATCAACTAGATTGATATCAATAAATCGAGGAGCAGTAATCGCCTCCTGAATGGCTTTCTTTGTGATTTCATGAAAAACAATTCGTTTCGTATTTGACTTTTTTAGACCCAACGTTTCATATAAATGCCAACTAATGGCTTCTCCTTCTCGGTCCTCATCGGTAGCTAGCCAAACGGTGGTAGCCTTTTTTGATAACTTTCTTAACTCATCAACAACTTTAACCTTATCAGGACTCACCTCATAGTTCGGCTCAAAATCGTTGGAAATATCAATTCCTTTATCATTTTTTACTAAATCACGAACATGACCATAGCTTGATTTTACCAAATACCCCTTGCCTAAAAACCCTTCAATGGTCTTTGCTTTCGCCGGGGACTCCACTATTACTAAGTTCTCTGCCATGTACAAATTATTGCTTAATATGTTAGAATATCAATTACTTACAAACAAAAACAGTTGATTTACAAGGTTTATTTCAAATGAATTTGGCGAGCAAAATAACAAAATTTAAATGTTATTTCGGTTTTTTTAAAAAATTGACCATTATTTTAATCTACCATAAATTTCAAAAAACATCTGTTATTAACTTAATTCTATCTTCTCTATTATTTCAATTTTTCATAAACAGTTTGAATAATTTTGCTTTTGGAGAATTCAAAAATATCGTTATTGCCATGAAAAAATTATTCACTTTTATTCTAATTATTTTACCATATCAGGCTTTGATAGCCCAATCATTTCAAGAGGGAAACCTTTTATTGAAAGGTGGATTAGGAATAAGTAGTCCTTATTATTATTCGAATACTGAAGGCATCATGCCTCCCTTAAGCCTTAACTTTGATTATTCAATTAAAGATAAAATTGGTATTGGAGGTATTGTTGGAGTAGCTGCCTCCAAATTTTCTATTGTAGATAACAAAGGTGAATATTTGGCTAAGCAAAATTATCGTTTAGTGGGAGGTAGAGCTACCTATCACTTTTGGTCGAAAGAACATTTTGATGTGTATTTAGGAGCTATGATGGGCTATGTTTTCACCAATTGGAAAGTAAAACACACAAGTGATTTTTACTCACACAATGAAATTATTAGACCAGGGCATCCCAATTTTGTATTAGCAGGTTTTGCTGGTTTGAACTATAGTATTAATGATAATTGGGGGGTATTTGGAGAGATTGGTTATAGCTTATCTTTTGTAACAGGTGGAGCTTATTGGAGAATCCCTCAAGTAAAATAGCAAAATTTACTGCTGACATTTTGTCACCGCCTTAGATTTTAGTACTTTTGCACTCAAATTATTTGAGATGTTTAACGAAGGAAATAAGGTAATTGACGAAACAAGACAAGGGGAGGCAACAATGGTCGAATCGGTTGGTTTGTCGAACGGGAAAAAACTTTTTCTAGAAAGTTATGGCTGTGCAATGAATTTTTCAGACAGCGAAATCATTGCTTCTATTTTAACAGGAATCGGATTCCAAACCACCAACAATCTTGAAGAAGCCAATGTTGTTTTTTTAAATACTTGCGCCATTCGTGATAATGCCGAAAACCGTGTGCGCCAACGACTCCAGGATTTAAAAAAATCTAAAAAACAGAATCCAGGTTTAATTGTAGGTGTTTTAGGGTGCATGGCCGAGCGTATTAAAACAAAATTATTGGAGGAAGAAAAACTCGTTGATATCGTAGCCGGCCCTGATTCTTATAGAGACTTACCCAATTTGATAGAACAAGTTGAGAATGGCCATAAAGCGGTGAACGTTCTATTATCAAGAGAAGAAACGTATGCTGATATCAGCCCCGTTCGACTTGCGACTAATGGTGTTAATGCCTTTGTTTCTATTATGCGTGGATGTGATAACATGTGCGCTTTTTGTGTAGTACCATTTACTCGTGGACGTGAAAGAAGTCGTGATCCAAAAAGTATTGTTGAAGAGTGCCAACAATTATTTAATGATGGTTATCGTGAAATTACTTTACTGGGACAAAATGTAGATTCTTACCTATGGTGGGGTGGTGGTCAAAAGAAAGAGCTCCCAACTGAAACTGTGCATAAAGCACTGAATCACTTATTACCTGATGAGGAGCAAAAGAATTTTACAACGTTTGCAGATTTGTTAGAATTAGTTGCATTGATTCATCCCGATTTACGTGTTCGATTTTCAACAAGCAACCCGAGGGATATGACGGATGCAGTTTTATATGTTATTGCAAAATATGAAAACTTGTGTAAGTACATTCATTTACCTGTTCAATCAGGTAGTACTTCTATGTTAGAAAGAATGAATAGAGGTTATACACGTGAACAGTATATTGCGAGAATCGAAGCAATTCATCGTATCATACCCGACTGCGCCGTTTCAACAGATATAATTGCTGGATTTTGTGGAGAAACAGAAGAAGAGCACCAGGAAACATTATCATTAATGAAATGGGCAAACTATGATTTTGCATACATGTTCAAATACTCTGAAAGACCAGGAACTGCTGCTGCTAAAAAAATGGTTGATGATATCAGCGAAGAGGTGAAATCAAGACGATTAAGTGAAATTGTTGAATTGCAGCAAAAGTTGTCGGCTGAAAGAACTAAAACTGGATTACATAAAACACATCGAGTTTTAATTGAAGGATTTTCGAAAAAGTCGGAAGAGATGCTAAGTGGAAGAACAAGCCAGAATATGGTTATTGTATTCCCAAAAGAAAATTATCAGCCAGGTGAATATGTAAATGTTTATGCGGATAATTGTACAAAAGCAACATTAATTGGACATATTGTAAAATAAATCAACGTGAAAATTCAGGATCTAAAATTGCGTTTTGGCATTATCGGTAATTCGCCGCAGTTAGACCATTGTATTGACATCGCCCGTCAGGTTGCGCCCACCGACTTATCTGTACTTATTACTGGCGAGAGTGGTACAGGGAAAGAAATTTTTCCGCAGATTATTCATTTTCTAAGCGCGAGAAAGCATGGACCTTACATAGCAGTTAACTGTGGAGCTATTCCGGAAGGCACAATAGACTCTGAATTATTTGGACATGAAAAAGGATCATTCACTGGTGCTCATGAAGCCAGAAAAGGATATTTTGAAGTAGTGAATGGTGGTACAATCTTTTTAGATGAAGTGGCTGAATTACCTATGTTAACGCAAGCACGTTTGTTACGTGTGTTAGAAAGTGGTGAATTTATTCGTGTTGGATCTAGTAAAGTTCAAAAAACAAATGTCCGGGTTGTTGCTGCGACCAATGTAAACATATTAGAAGCAATTGAAAAAGGTAAATTCAGAGAAGATCTTTATTATCGATTAAATACAGTACCCATTTCCATTCCCCCTCTTCGCGACAGGAAAGAAGACATATTATTGCTGTTTAGAAAATTCGCTTCAGATTTTTCTGATAAATATAAAATGCCTACCCTATCATTGGAGCCAGCCTCTCAAAAATTATTGATGGATAATCGATGGCCGGGAAATGTAAGACAGTTAAAAAATATTACAGAGCAATTATCCATTCTCGAAAAAAACAAAGACATCAATGCGGAAGTTTTATTAAAATACTTGCCCAAAGATTCAATGGCTGCTGTGCCCATGGTGTTGCGTGATGCCTTTGGAGGTACTGGAGATTATTCAGAAAGAGAATTATTATATAAGGTACTTTTCGATATGAAAAAAGACCTGACTGAATTAAAAACCGTAGTGGCGAATATCATGTCGGGTGGAAAAGTAGAATTGTCAAATGAAAACATATATTCTCAATCTGCCTTTGGAGATCACTCATCGGCAATAATTACTCCAGCCCCAATAGCAAGTTTTCATTCAGCAGGAAGCAATGTTACAATAGAACCAGCGGATATTAATATAGATGCTCATACTGAAATAAAAGACGAGTCTTTATCATTAGCTGACAAGGAAAAAGAAATGATTATTAAATCATTAGAAAAACATCGAGGAAGAAGAAAAAATGCAGCCAAAGAATTAGGCATTTCCGAGCGCACTTTATATAGAAAAATAAACGAATACGGAATCAAATGAGCAAAAATCTGACTATCTTTTTTAATGTGATTTTTGCGGTTTTACTTTTGGAAAGCTGTGGGATTTATTCGTTTACTGGAGCGTCTATCGCACCTGATATCAAAACAATTTCAATCAAGTATTTCCCTAACCGTTCCTCATTAATTCAGCCTACATTAAGTCAGGCTTTCACTGAAAAATTAAAAGAAAAATTCATTTCTCAAACGAGTCTAAGATTAATTAATGACAATGCAGATTTAAAAATTGAAGGATACATTAGTGACTATCGAACGCAACCTGTGGCAATTCAAGGCACACAAACCGCAGCTTTAAATCGCCTTACTATTTCAATAAGTGTTAAATTTACCAACACAAAAGACGAAAAGCAAAATTACGAAACTGTTTTTAGTCGATATGCTGATTATGACGCACAAAAAAGTCTTGCTGAAGTAGAACAAACATTAATAGAGGATATCGACAAACAATTGGTGGATGATATTTTTAACAAATCAGTAAGCAACTGGTAAGAAATGACAAGAGATCAATTTACAACATTTCTACGCGATCCTGAAACGATTGCCAACTATGCGGGAGACGAGCTTCAGCAATTGGTAAGTAATTTTCCCTACTGTCAACCTTTGCGAATACTACAACTGAAACAGTTAAAGCTTCATAATTCCATACAATATTCCCAACGATTAAAAGAAGCCGCTGCTTACACACCCGACCGCATTAAATTATATCAGGTCATCAACAGTAAGAACAAAACCGCAACACCTATTAGCATTTCAGCTTTCCCAGAATTAGTTGAAAGCACCATACAAGAAATCAAAATCGAAGACGCCTCCACTACCCCTCTGGAAACCGAAGACATTACTAAAGTTGACACCATTTTAGTTCAGGAAGTTCTATCCACAACGGGCGAAACAACATCTGAAATCAGACCAGAGGCAAAACCATCTGAAAGCGAAAATCAAAGTACGATTAGCCCAGAAGAAATAATTGTCAATCGACTTAAAGAACTTAACTTATGGGAGGGTGATGCTCCTGTTCAACATCAAGAATCATCGAATACATTTGCCCAAAACGAAGTAGAAATAAAAGAAGAGGAAGAGGAAAATAATGAACTTTCTTCCGATGTAAATAGCTTTTCAGATAAAGAAGCTCTAGAAACAATAAATGAGACTATTGAAGAGACTATTGAAATTGAAAGTGCCCAAAATGATCACGATACCTTGGTTAGTGGATATCTTGAAAGCATTACCCAATCGAATGAAGTTATTGCCCCAGTTACAACTGCAACACCTAGAACTGAAGCATCGCGTGAAACACCCGTTTTGAGTTTTAGTGAGTGGTTGAAGCGTAAAGACTTCCCACTAGAAAAAGAATCTCCTAGTTTTTCAGTAACCGCAACACTTCCAGAAACACCTGCTGAGCCAACAACTGCAAAAGTACTTTATATTAAAAACGATGCTGTTTTAGAAAGTACAACACCACTTTATTCAACTGATGAAAAAGCAGTTATTAAAGAAGATTCAACACTTAAAAACATTGATGCAAACAATGAAGTAAAGGCAGATATTGTTATTGCCCACACTGAACCTACACCAATTAGAACGCTTCGCACGAATGAAGAACTTGGCTTAAAAGAAATAATCCGACCTATACGGAAAGGAAGAGCTGCAGAGCGAAAAAACAAATCCAAAGCAGAAGAAAAGAATTCGGAGCAAAAGTCGTTGAGCAATCCGCAACATCAATCAAAAATAATTGATCGATTCATTGAAGAAGAGCCACGTATTACACCAATCAAGGCAACTATATACAATCCAGTGAATATGGCACGTAAAAGCACTATTCAACCGGATGATGTGGTAACAGAGACTTTAGCAATGATTTATGCTCAACAAGGCAACTTCGAAAAGGCAATTTCATTTTACGAAAAGCTTTCCTTGAAATTTCCCGAAAAAAGTGTTTACTTTGCATCCCTTATTCAAGAATTAAAAAACAAACAAAATCAATAAATCATGTTTACATTAATTTTAGTTTTAATCGTTATCGTTAGTATCCTTTTAGGTGCTGTTGTTTTAGTACAAAATTCGAAAGGTGGTGGTTTAGCCTCTGGATTAAGTGCATCTAACCAGATTATGGGTGTTCGTAAAACGACAGACGCATTAGAAAAATTAACCTGGGGATTTGCGATTACATTAATCGTTTTAGCTTTAATTGGAAATTTAGCTTTACCTCATTCATCAGGGACTACAGGTGTAAAATCTGATTTAGATAAGAAGTTAGAGAGCATTCCTACTCCAACTGCTCCTAAGGCGCCTGCTGCACCTGTTGGTGGGGCTGCACCTCAAAAATAATTTCTGACAGAGTATCCGTCATGTTGTGACAAAATTTACCAAAATTGTCACGTAAAAAATGCTGTTAAGATTTCAAATTGGAAAAATTGACAGCATTTTTTTATTGGCATAATTGTCGACAACGGCGTGCGCCGTTAAAAAACGGCAATCAAACATTTTAATAAACTTAAATTAATTTTAACTATTATGAGCAAAGTAAACATTAAACCGTTAGCTGACCGCGTGATTGTGGAAGTATCACCGGCAGAAGAGAAAACTGCAAGCGGATTAATCATTCCGGATACCGCGAAAGAAAAGCCTCAAAAGGGGACTGTTGTAGCAGTAGGAAATGGAAAAAAAGATGAACCAATGACTGTTAAAGTTGGTGATACCGTGTTGTACGGTAAATATGCAGGAACAGAGGTTTCTGTTGACGGACAAGAATATTTAATCATGCGCGAGAGCGACATTTTTGCAATTGTATAAAATCACATTATAAAAAATCTGAAAAACAACTATTAATATGGCAAAAGAAATAAGTTTTAATGTAGATGCTCGCGATGCTTTAAAGCGCGGAGTGGACGCTTTAGCAAATGCGGTGAAAGTGACATTAGGTCCTAAGGGTCGTAATGTAATCATAGATAAAAAATATGGAGCGCCTTCAATAACAAAAGATGGTGTATCTGTAGCGAAAGAGATCGAGTTAAAACACCCTGTTGAGAATATGGGAGCTCAAATGGTGAAAGAAGTTGCTTCTAAAACGGCAGATGTTGCTGGTGATGGAACAACTACTGCTACAGTACTAGCTCAAGCAATTATCACTGCTGGATTGAAGAATGTAGCCGCTGGAGCGAATCCAATGGATTTAAAAAGAGGAATTGACAAAGCCGTAGCTCAAGTAATTGATGCTTTGAAAAAAATGAGTAAGAGTGTTGGCGACGATAATCAAAAAATAGAACAAGTTGCAACCATCTCTGCAAACAACGATGCTGAAATCGGAAAGTTAATTGCAGAAGCAATGGGCAAAGTGAAGAAAGAAGGTGTAATTACCGTAGAAGAAGCAAAAGGCACTGAAACTACAGTTACTGTAGTAGAAGGGATGCAATTCGACAGAGGTTATATCAGCCCTTATTTCGTTACCAATGCAGATAAAATGGAGGCGGTATTAGAAAACCCTTACATTTTACTTTATGATAAAAAAATTAGCAATATGAAAGAACTACTTCCAATTCTTGAGAAGGTAGTTCAAACAGGTCGCCCTTTATTAATTATTGCTGAAGATGTAGATGGTGAAGCATTAGCAACTTTAGTAGTCAATAAACTTCGTGGATCATTAAAGATCGCTGCGGTGAAGTCTCCTGGATTTGGAGATCGTCGTAAAGCGATGATGGAAGACATTGCTATTTTAACGGATGGAACTGTTATTAGTGAAGAACAAGGTTATAAATTAGATGCAGCCGATTTAACTTATCTAGGTAAAGCGGAAAAAGTTACCATTGACAAAGACAATACAACTGTGGTAAACGGAGCTGGTAAAAAAGAAAACATTACAGCGCGTGTTAATCAGATTAAAGCTCAAATTGAAACGACTACTTCTGATTATGATAAAGAAAAATTGCAAGAGCGTTTAGCAAAATTAGCAGGTGGTGTAGCAGTACTTTATGTTGGTGCAGCTACAGAAGTTGAAATGAAAGAAAAGAAGGACCGTGTGGACGACGCTTTACATGCAACCCGTGCCGCAGTTGAAGAAGGAATTGTACCTGGTGGTGGAGTTGCGTACATTCGTTGTATTGCTTCATTAGATAAGATGAAGGGAGACAATGATGATGAAACTACAGGTATGGCTATCGTAAAACGTGCATTAGAAGAGCCTTTACGTCAAATAGTAGCAAATGCAGGAATCGAAGGTTCTATCGTAGTTCAGAAAGTAAAAGAAGGAAAAAGTGATTTTGGTTACAATGCAAGAACAGATGTTTATGAAAATATGTTAGGTGCTGGTGTAATTGACCCGACTAAGGTATCACGTGTTGCCTTAGAGAATGCTGCTTCTATTGCATCTATGCTTCTAACTACTGAATGTGTTTTAGCGGATATTAAAGAAGACAAACCAGCAATGCCAGCAATGCCAGGTGGTGGTATGGATGGTATGTATTAATTTGCTGATAAATTAAATTTAAAGGTCACTTTTAACAAGTGACCTTTTTTTATTTTTACCCTACTCTATCTTTAAGAATATGACTACCACAGAAAAATTATATGCCATCTTTCAGAAACATCCTGCTATTATCACAGATACTCGAAAATTAGTGCCTGGAGGAATTTTCTTTGCACTAAAAGGTGGAAATTTTAATGGAAATCAGTTTGCCTTGCAAGCACTAAATGAAGGAGCTGCTTACGCTGTTGTTGATGAGGATTTATCTGTTCATGATGAACGTTTAATAATGGTAGAAGATGTATTAACCGCCTTGCAAAATCTGGCTACTTATCACAGAGAAAAGTCTAATATCCCTGTATTAGCGATAACTGGGAGTAATGGTAAAACAACTACCAAAGAACTAATTGCTGCAGTACTTTCAAAAAAATATAATGTTAATTATACTCAAGGCAATTTGAATAATCATATAGGAGTACCGCTGACCTTATTAAGTATTACATCCGAAAACAATTTTGCAGTGGTGGAAATGGGCGCCAATCATCAAAAAGAAATTGAATTATTAGCAAGTATAGCAAAACCTGATTTTGGATTAATTACCAATATAGGCAAAGCACACCTCGAAGGCTTTGGAGGAATTGAAGGTGTAAAAAAAGGGAAAGGAGAATTATATCAATTTTTAAAATCGAACAACAAATTAATTTTTATTCAAAAAGAAAGTGAAGCGCTGAATGAGTTATTAAGTGATTATTCAAATTTTATTTCTTACGGAACAAATGCAAATTTTGATGTATGCGGAACGGCAAATGAAGGAGGTGAATATTTAGAAGTGCGAATTGAAAAACCGTTTAACACTTCTATAAAATCACGATTAACAGGCTCCTACAACCTAGACAATGTTTTAGTAGCCGTTGCTATTGGTCATCATTTTGGAATCAATGCAGAAGACATTCAATCAGCAATTGAAGAATATGTGCCCAGTAATCAACGATCACAAATTATTCGTAAGGGAGATAATACAATTGTGCTTGATGCATATAATGCGAACCCTAGTAGTATGCATGTTGCTTTAATGAACTTTAAAAAATCGTTCGACGGGTATAAAATTATTGCGCTTGGCGAAATGCTTGAATTAGGGGAAGAAAGTGCAAAAGAACATCAAATTATAGGAGAATTAATTAAAGAGCTTAACCCAAATCAAACACTACTGGTAGGTGCGAATTTTTCAAAAATAGCTGCACAAATAAACGCACACTATTTTAATAATTCAACGGAAGCGGCCAATTGGCTAAAAGACCATCTGCCGGGCCAATACACTTTATTGATTAAAGGTTCACGTGGAAGTAAAATGGAAAAACTGCTAGAAGTAATAGCGTAATTTATTTCTTGAATAATTTTTTCAAACTCCACTTTTTACTGTTGGGTTCACCATAATATTCTTCATTACCTTTGATGTAACCGTAGTTGTGCCCATAGCCGTAACCGTAAGTACGACTAAAATCAGAATCATTTAGAACAATACTAAGATTTTTAAACTTCCCTTCCTCGTATAATTCATTCAATGATTTTAAAAACTCAATTCTGGAATATCCTTGACGAACGATGTATAAGTTTACATCCGAATAAGGCATAATTAATAAAGCATCTGAGACTACTCCAAGTGGTGGGGTGTCAATAATTACAAAGTCATAAATTGTTTTTGCCTTGTCTACTAGCTCTTGCAAATTCTTTTTCGACAACAACTCTGCTGGATTAGGAGGAATAGGACCCGCAGAAACAAAGTCAAGACCATTCACTTTAGTTACTTTTACAACATCTTCAAAAGCTGCTGTACCAGAAAGGTAATTACTCGCACCTATTGAATTTTTAATCTCTAAATCATCAAATAATTTCGGCTTGCGTAAATCAAGACCAATCATTAATACTTTTTTGCCCTGCATAGCAATGATAGTTGCAAGGTTTAATGTCACAAAGGACTTACCTTCTCCTCCTACTGACGACGTAATAGTAATCACTTTACTGCCTGCTCCTAACCCATAATACTGCATATTCGTTCGTAGCGTTCGGAAGGCTTCTGCAATTGGTGATTTAGGACGATTATTAACGACCAAATTTGATTTGTCTTCTGAATGACCTACAACGCCTAAAACAGGGACTGAGGTCAACTTAACAACATCATCACGATTTTGAATTGTTGATTTAAAAATTGATTTTCCTAAAATGTAAGCACCTGGAATAAGCAAAGTAAAGATTAACAACAATGCAATGAGCAAAAGTTTATTCGGAGAAACAGGCTTCTCCCCTAAACTCGCTTTATCAAGTATTCGATTATCAGATACTGCAGTTGCTTTAGCAATACTTGTTTCGGCTTTTTTCTGAAGCAAAAACGTGTAAATATTTTGGTTTACTTCAACATTACGTTGGATACCGATATAATCTCGCTCTAACTCTGGTGCTTGTTTTATCTGTGATTCAACATCCGCTATTTGCTTATCAACGGAAGATTTAGTTATCATTAAACGATCTTGAATCGACTTAATATTTTCAAGAATAGAATTTTTTGTCTCTAAAATTTGCTGATCAATAATTTTCAAACCTGGTGCATTGTTCTTAACTCCGAATGCTGAACTTTTCCTTTTAGCCTGTAACTCCTGATAATTAGTCAATAACTCTACCAACAAGGGATCAGGTATTCCCATACTTGAAGGTGCCATAGTAGATAAATCTTGATTGGTAGAAACGTACGCATAAAGATTTCTCAAAGAAGAAATATCAATATTACTCTTCACTCGCTGAACATCCAGATCACTTAATTTAGTAACCATTGCTTTTGACTCTTCACTTAAATCAACAGTTTTGTTTTTTTCTTTAAAACTTTGAAGTTGTTTTTCTGAAATATTTAATGAATCTCCTGTGTTGCTTAACTGATCTTCAACAAACTTCAATGTTAATGCAGCAACAGTTGCTTTGTTTTCCACATCCAAATCAATGTACACTTTCCCGATTGTATTCAGCACATCAATAGCGCGAACTGGCAATACGTCTTTGTACGTTAGAACAATAATATTAGCGTCCTTGTCCATCGGCTCTGCTGTCAGATTTTCAATAATGTCATTGGTTAACTTATTGATATTTCTAACGCAAAACGAAAACGTTGAGCCTGGAGCTGGAAGTGGAATAGTGTCAGATGGAACAACTACAAAATCAAAATAAGTTAATGTATCCTTCTTCAAACTCAACCTGCCATTTAAAGCAATTACTTTTGAAAACTCAAACGACGGTAAGTCGCTACCGGTATATTCCGTTTCAATTTTCAAATGATTTTGATCAATAACTGTAACACTAAAAGATTGATCTTGGATAAACTGATTAATTTTATTCACTTCAATTAAAAATGGTGAATAAGGATAAATTGGTCGATTAGGAAATACTGTTGTATTATAATATTCCACCCTCATTCCTAATTTTTCGATGGTATTATGAATAACAGTTCTGGAGGTAATTTTTCCAATCTCCGTTGAAACACTTGTGTTCGTACCAAACAAATCACTTGTTAAAAAATCTTCGAAATTGTCAGATGTTTTACTATCGTCAATTAAAACTGATGAAGTACTTTGATAAACGGGCAGATTAGTATAAACGTAAACTAAAGTTAGAGCAGTCAAAACAACTCCTGTAATTAAGAAATAATGCCATTTTGATATAATCTCATTAAACAAATGATTGAGGTCTAACTCATCATCTTTTCTTTTATTTACAGAGCTGTTATTCATTTATTTTGTTTTCAAGTAAAGTGTACCTATCAGCACCAGTGAGGTGATAATAGAAGTAAAAATTCCAGAGGCAACACTAATCTGTGAAAATGCTTTTTTACGTGTTGGCGCAACATACACCACATCATCTGGATGAAGATACCTTGCAGCCCCTGTTAATGAACTTTGATTTGTTAAATCGACAGGTATCTCAATGGAGCCTTGATTCGTTTGTCGGATAATTTTAACAGTTGTACGATCAGCATAGTTTCCTAAGTCGCCTGCTAACGCAATACCTTCTAACAATGTCATTTTTTCATTGGGAACATAGTATAAGCCTGGGCGTTGCACTTCGCCAATAATAGAAACTTTAAAACTAAGTTTTTTAACTACAATCACAGGCTCATCTAAAAATGCCTTGAACTTTTGTGTAATTAAACTTCGTGCATCCGGTATCGTTAGTCCTTGTAAAACAACCTCTCCAATGTAAGGCAATATCACCTTCCCATTTTTATCAATCGTAAATCCTTTTTCATACGATGAACGGTTATCGACAATGGTTGCTCTATCCTTACTAATTCCAATTCCAGGGAACGCATCGGGATTAATGGTATAAAGATCAACTGTAATAATATCACCGACCGCCAAGGTCATTTCAAACGAAGAAGTATCGGTGGCATTACCTGCGTTATTTTGAAAATAAACAATCTTTCTTTGCGGAGTACAAGAAAACAACAATCCGATGAGGATGATAAAGAATGTACTTTTAATGCTATTATTTATTTTCATTGCATTAAGTTATTGTAAAATACTACGAGCAATTACAATGCGCTGAACTTCAGAAGTGCCTTCATAAATCTGAGTAATTTTTGCATCACGCATTAAACGCTCAACATGAAACTCTTTTACAAATCCATAACCTCCATGAATCTGCACTGCTTCTACAGTTGTTTTCATTGCTACTTCGGAGGAGAATAATTTAGCCATTGAACTTGACTGATTGTAATCGATTTTATTATCCTTCTGCCATGCAGCTTTTAAGCATAACAAACGAGCCGCTTCAATTTCAGTAGCCATATCTGCTAGTTTAAATTGAATTGCTTGATGGTTTGAAATTTCCGTTCCAAAAGCTTTTCTTTCTTTTGAATATTTAAGAGCTAATTCATAAGCTCCACTTGCAATTCCTAAAGCCTGAGCAGCAATACCTATGCGACCACCTGTTAATGTCTTCATTGCGAACTTAAATCCAAAGCCGTCTTCTCCAATTCTATTTTCCTTTGGCACTTTCACATCTTGAAACATTAAAGAATGCGTATCAGAACCACGAATTCCTAACTTATTTTCCTTAGGCCCAACCGTAAATCCAGGCATCCCCTTTTCAACGATTAAACAATTGATTCCTTTATGACCTTTGGCAACATCTGTTTGTGCCATTACTAAAAACACGCTTGCAGAATTACCGTTGGTAATCCAATTTTTAGTACCATTTAACAAATAATGGTCTCCCATATCAATTGCAGTAGTACGTTGTGATGTAGCATCAGACCCCGCTTCTGGTTCTGACAAACAGAATCCACCAATAATTTCACCTTTAGCCAATGGCACTAAATATTTCTGCTTTTGTTCTTCATTTCCAAAAGTTTCCAATCCCCAACACACTAATGAATTATTTACCGACATTACTACAGACGTTGATGCATCCACTTTAGAAATCTCTTCCATTGCCAACACATAAGAAATCGTATCTAATCCACTACCTCCATATTGTGGAGAAACCATCATCCCCAAGAAGCCTAACTCTCCTAATCTTTTAATTTGTTCGGCAGGGAATTTTTGATGTTCATCGCGTTCGATAACTCCCGGTAGTAGTTCCTGCTGTGCGAAATCACGCGCAGCTTGTTGAATCATTAAATGTTCTTCACTTAGTTGAAATAGCATAGCTCTTACTTTTAAAGGTGCAAAAATAAGTTATTTAAGCCTAATTTTCGATTATTTCGTTGCATATTTGGAAATATTTTCACTCTATGAATAAGCAATATAAGGATATAATAATTGGCCTGATGTCGGGCACCTCTTTAGATGGTATTGACCTATGCGCGTGCAATTTTAAAAATTCAAATAATCAAATCATTCCTAAAATTATTGCAGCAGAAACCTTTTCTTATCCAACAGAATGGATTCAAATTTTAAAATCGGCAGGAAATTTTAATGCTTTGAATTTGATTGAAGCAGATAGGAAATTGGGGGCTTATTTCGGAGACATCATTAATTCATTTATTCAAAAACATGAACTTCAACCTTTATTGGTTTCATCTCATGGTCATACAATTTTTCATCAGCCAGAAAAGGGCTTTACCTTTCAGATGGGCTCAGGCGCTGTAATAGCAGCAAAGACAGGAGTGAATACAATTTGCGACTTCAGAAGCAAAGATGTGGCCTTAGGCGGACAAGGAGCGCCTTTAGTTCCGATCGGAGATCAATTGTTATTTGGAAATTATGCAGCCTGCCTTAATCTTGGTGGTATCGCCAATATATCATTCGAAAAAAACGAAAAACGCATGGCCTTTGACATTTGTCCAGTTAACATGGCTTTAAATTTTTATGCAGAAAAACTAAATTTGAATTACGATGATGAAGGGAAAATTGCCGCATCAGGAGAAGTTAACATTAACTTACTAGATGAATTAAATCAACTTGATTTTTATCATCAATTTGGTCCAAAATCAATCGGACGAGAATGGTTCGAAAACCATTTCCTCCCTATACTTGACGAATCTGAAAAACAGGAAAAATGTGGCATTCCTGACTTACTTCGTACTATTGTAGAACACATCGCAATTCAGCATGCTCAAACAATGTTGCATTCAAATATCAAAGGCCCCGTCCTGGTTACAGGTGGTGGAGCCTTGAATAAATTTTTAATTAATCGTATTAAAGCGATTTCAAATACTGATTTTACTGTTCCAGATATTTCGATTGTGAACTACAAGGAAGCGCTTGTATTCGCATTTCTTGGATGGCTGTACCAAAACGATTCGATAAACACCCTTGCGAGTGCAACTGGCTCAACAAAAAACAGTATTGGGGGCGCCTTGTACAAAGGCCATTAATTACTCATCATCATCGTCATCGTCGAAGAAATCATCGAATGACTCAAGATTACCAACTGGCATATCATCCGGATCCATATCTTCATCTTCATCATCAAAATCATCGAATTGTTTATTTTTTAGTTCCTTCGATTTTAAAGGCTCCATCTTACGGCCTTTTGCAGAGTCGCTTGGTTTCTTAGCTTTGGACTCAGTGGGTTTTCCAGTTTTCTTGGAAGTTTTCATTTGCGAGAGTTGAGCAAAATTTAAAGGTTAAGAAATATGTTTAATTAATCAGTGTATAATTTTATTTGATGCAAACGCAGGACAAAAGTAAAAAAGTTTTATTCTACTTTAACAAAACTTTAGTACAATTTTAATGTTATTTTTTTTGATAGCAAAAAGTAAAAATAAAAATATTTTACAAAATAATGTTACAGCCAAGCACCTTAAATTTTTTAAAATCACTCAATGAAAATAATAATCGGGAATGGTTTGAAAAAAATCGTGACACCTATGAAACTGCAAAGAATGATTTTAATAACTGGACTGAGCAATTAATTAAAGTTGCACAAAAAATAAGTGATGATTATCATCATTTACAATTGAAAGATTGTATTTTCAGAATTTACCGAGATGTTCGCTTTAGTAAAAACAAGGCTCCGTATAAAAATCACATGGCATTACAACTGAAAAAAAACGGAAAAAAATCTCCTTATTGTGGATTTTACATCCATATTGAACCAAGCTCCAATGCATCATTTATTGCAGGAGGTTTTTGGATGCCCGAAGTGGAAGTTTTAAAAAAAGTTCGACAGGAAATAGAGTACAACACTGATGACTTTAAAAAAATTATTCATGATAAAAAATTCAAATCACTTTTTGGCACACTCGAAGAACACAAATTAAAAAAAGCTCCGAAAGGAGTTGACCCTTCACATCCAGATATTGAGTTATTAAAGTATACGAGTTACGTTGTGACTTCATCCATTGATAACAGCGATTTAACTTCGGACAATTTAACAAAACAAATAATCAAAGGATTAAAAACCATTCAACCCTTTTTAGATTTTTTAAATACTGCTATAGAATAAAAAAGGAAGGTATAAACCCTCCTTCAATTCATAAAACGATTCTAATTATTTAATCCCGAATGCTTTTTTAACAGCAGGGACTGCATTTAAATCTTCCCAAGGGAATAATTTAACTTTTATTTTCTTCTCGTTTTTCAGCCCTTTATTAAAAACTTTAGTAACCTCTTTACATTCGCGACCCATATGTCCGTAAGCTGCTGTTTCGCGATATATTGGAGCACGTAATTTAAATCGTTGTTCAATAAAATAAGGACGCATGTTAAAGTCTTTCATTGCCCCAATCTTTGCTGCAATTTCTCCGTCTGTCATATTTACTTTTGAAGTACCATAAGTATTTACAAATAAACCAACAGGATCTGCAACACCAATTGCATACGCCACTTGAACTAAGGCTTCATCACAAACGCCTGCTGCAACTAAGTGCTTAGCTACGTGACGAGCAGCGTAAGCAGCAGAACGATCTACTTTTGATGGATCTTTTCCAGAAAACGCACCACCACCATGAGCACCTTTTCCACCATAAGTATCAACGATAATTTTTCTACCCGTCAATCCAGTATCTCCATGAGGACCACCGATAACAAACTTACCAGTAGGATTCACATGGTAATTAATTTTATTGTTAAATAATGCTTGAACTCGTTTCGGCAATTTTTTCATTACGCGAGGCACTAAAATATTAATCACATCTTTTTTGATTTGTGCTAACATTTCTGCTTCTTTTGCAAAGTCGTCATGTTGGGTTGAAATAACAATTGTATCAATACGAACCGGTTTATGATCATCAGAATACTCGATAGTCACTTGACTTTTAGCATCTGGACGTAGATATTTCATCACCTTTCCTTCGCGACGAATTGCCGATAATTCTCTTAATAAAGTATGAGATAATTCTAATGGAAGCGGCATAAAGTTGTCCGTCTCACGATTAGCATATCCGAACATCATACCCTGATCACCTGCACCCTGATCTTCTTTTTTCTTTCTTACAACCCCTTGATTAATATCTGGTGATTGTTCATGAATAGCAGATAAAATACCACATGAATTTGCTTCGAACATGTATTCACTTTTCGTATATCCGATATCGCGAATTACTTCACGTGCGATATTCTGCACATCTAGATAAGCATTTGACTTAACCTCACCAGCTAATACAACCTGACCTGTTGTAACAAGTGTTTCGCATGCAACCTTCGATGAAGGATCATAAGCCAAGAAATAATCAATTAGTGCATCTGAAATTTGATCAGCCACTTTATCTGGATGCCCTTCAGATACCGACTCGGATGTAAATAAGTATGACATATTAAATTTGTGAATTATTTATTTTGTGTGACAAAGATAAAAAAAGCCATCAAGCAGAAAAATTTGATATTATTTTTTAGAAGTCAGCTGACGGAATACAGATTCCAAGCTGTTTTCTTCTTTCTGCATAGTGATAACCGCTAAATTTTGTTGAACTGCAAAATTAAATATCAGTGGACGTAAATCCTGGCCTTTAGGTCCAATTACTTTGTACGTTTTATCGTTTACAGAAATTACTTTTTTAATGCCTGAAATGGTAGCTAACATTTGACTTGAAATAGGTTTATCAAATTCTACCAAAACAATCGTCTCCGATTCTGATTTTTGTTGCAATAAAGATGTTTTATCATCAGCAACAATTTTACCTTGGTTGATAATAATAACTCGATCACAGATCGCTTCAACCTCTTGCATAATGTGTGTAGAAAGAATTACCGTTTTTTCTTTCCCGATATTTTTAATTAATTGACGAATATCTACCAGCTGATTGGGGTCTAATCCAGTTGTAGGTTCATCTAAAATAAGCACACTCGGATTATGAATCATTGCTTGCGCTAATCCAACACGTTGACGGTAGCCTTTAGAAAGTGCTCCGATTTTTTTATGTTGTTCTGCACCCAATCCTGTCACCTCAATCATCTCCTTCACCTTTGCTTCAACAGATTTAGAAGCAACTTGAATTCCTGCTATAAAAGTCAAAAACTCTTTCACATACATATCATGATAAAGCGGGTTGTGCTCGGGCAAATATCCTACACGTTCGCGAACTTTAATTGGGTCGTTCGTCACATCAAATCCGTCCACTGTAACAGTACCAGAATTCTGAGGAAGAAAACAGGTTATTATTTTCATCATTGTTGATTTCCCCGCTCCATTAGGGCCTAAAAACCCAACAACCTGACCTGGGTCAACCGTGAAAGAAACATCGTCCAGGGCTCTTTGTGTACCGTATAATTTGGTGATATTTTTAACTTCTACCGACATATAGCGCAAATGTAAAATTATTGGTTGAATTAGAAAGTTGGAATGATAAAGTTTTGTGATAAACAATCAAAATCCGACTGAATAAAATAATCTTCAAACATCTTATCTTTGCCTTGATGTTTGAAGGAAAAGTCTTAAAGTCTACAGGTAGTTGGTTCGAGGTTGAAATGCCCAATAACCAAACTTTGTCTTGCAGAATTAGAGGACAACTTCGGCTAAAAGGAATAAATAGCACAAATCCAGTTGCTGTTGGTGATATTGTTTCCGTCCAAGAGCAAACTGATGGCACCGGCGTCATTATCGATATTAAAGACAGAAAAAATTACATTATACGTAAATCAATAAACCTATCGAAGCAAACCCATATTTTGGCTGCTAATATTGATTGCGCCTGGATTGTCGTCACACCCGTATTCCCTAAAACTTCTACTGGATTTATTGATCGATTTATTGCCGCGGCAGAATCATATCATATTCCTGTTGGAATAATCTTTAACAAGTCTGATTTATTTATCAATCATCTGAGTGAAATTCAACATGAATATCTCGATATTTACGAACCACTCGGATATAAATGCATTAAAGTTTCATCTCACTTAGGAGAAGGTCTTGAGGAATTAAAAGAATTACTTAACCACCAAGTAAACTTATTATGCGGTCATTCAGGAGTTGGGAAATCGAGTTTAATCAATGCAATTATTCCTGATTTAAATTTGAAAGTTGGTGAAATTTCTAGACAACATTTAAAAGGAAAGCACACCACTACTTTTGCAGAAATGCACAAAGTAAATCAGGATACTTATGTAATAGACACGCCTGGAATTCGTGAATTTGTGAATATCGATTTTGTGCCAAGTGAAATCTCTCACTATTTTGTTGAGATGCGTGAATTGTTGAATGAATGCAAATTCAATAATTGCCTTCATGAAAATGAACAAAACTGTGCGATTAAAGCCGCTTACGAAGCTGGCAAAATTCATCCTGATCGCTACTACAACTACTTAAGTATTTTAAGAAACGAAGATCATTTTAAATAATATGCGAGTTGTTATCCAACGAGTAAAAGAAGCAAGTGTAACTATTAATCAGAAGGAAATTAGAAGTATTCATCATGGCCTAATGATTTTAATTGGGATTACCCATGATGATACCCATGAAGATATTACATGGCTAGTTCAAAAAATCAGTAAGCTTAGAATATTTGCAGATCATGAGGGCGTTATGAATCTGAACATTAACGATGTGAATGGCGAAGTATTATTGATAAGTCAATTCACTCTTCATGCTTCTACAAAAAAAGGAAATCGACCTTCCTACATCGGTGCTGCTAAACCAGACATTGCCATACCGTTATATAAAGAATTTATTCAGCAACTAAAAAAAGAAATTCAAAGCAAGGTTTTGACAGGAGAGTTTGGTGCTGACATGCAAGTACAATTGATAAATGACGGACCGGTAACGATATTAATAGATTCCAAATACAAGGAATAACGATTACTTGTGAATAGAAGGGCGGCGAGCATTTAATTGATAAAATCCAAAAGTCAAAATTGTACTGACCCCGATTAAAACCCAAAACATATTTTCAAATCCGTATCGAGCTGCAATACCCAATCCGAGTAAGGGGGCCGCAATATTTGCAATGCCATACGCAATAGAATACAATGCGGCATACTGACCTTGCCTTGTTTTATCTGGGCGTGATAAAGCAATATTCATCATAAAAGGCATTGCATAAATTTCCGACATCGTAATAATAAACGTATAAAGTAAAGCCATCGGCAAATTTTTATTCGTAACTAACAAAATCAAAAATGATATGGGTAAACATAAAGACCCCCAAATGATATATTTGAATTTGCGTTCTTGTTTTTCAAGACGCATCACCAAAGGCATTTCAATTAATACCACCAATAACCCATTCAAGGCGAGAATAAGTCCTATTTTATCTTCATCGTATTCCCATACCTTACTAAAATACTGCGGAACACTTGCAAAAATCTGAAAGAAACAAGTGGCATAGAGCGCAACTAAAAAAATAAAAACCAAGTACCAATAATCTTTGTAAGCCGACTTTGCCATCATTGGTTTTGGTGAATGAACATCGTGTCCTACTTTCCTTCGAGGCAAATTAAACATCAGCATGAATGCCGCCCCAATGGATGTTACCGCATCAATTGCAAACAACCATTTATAACCTAAATAATGGGCGACGAATCCACCAACAGCGGGTCCAATAGTAAATCCAAGATTAGTAGCCATTCGCACCAATGAAACCGAACGCGTACGGTTATCGACTTCACTATAAAACGCGATAGCGGACGAATTTGCTGGACGAAAAATATCCGCTGTAAATGCATATAGAAAAATGATAGTCGCAATTACGTGTAAGGAAGTAACGAACACCATCATCAATAACACACATGCACATACCAACAACGATGAAATCATGATGTCGTAAAAATTACCTTTATCCGTTAACCAACCACCTGTATAGCTTCCTAAAATACTTCCAACGCCATATAGACTCATCACCCACCCTGCTTGAGCCAAGGAATAATGCAACTCCTTTGTCAGATATAATGATGTAAACAGTAACACCATTGACCCTGAACGGTTGATTAACATCGCGAGACTTAACACCCAAACCTTGGGAGACAAGCCGGCAAATGCTTTTTTATAAATGTTCAGGAAAGACATGTGTACAAAAATACCTTTTATCTTTATGAAAATTTTATTTAGAAAATTTATGACAATAAATGAAGCACAAACAAAAGTTGACCATTGGATAAAAACAGTGGGTGTTAAATATTTCAGTGAATTGACCAACATGGCTATATTAACAGAAGAAGTGGGAGAACTTGCCAGATTAATTGCCAGAAAATATGGCGACCAATCATTTAAAAACAAAGAAGAACAAGCAGACATTGCCGATGAGCTTGCTGATGTGATGTGGGTTCTCATTTGTTTAGCCAATCAAACAGGAGTTAATCTGACCGAAGCGCTTGAAAAAAATTTCGAAAAGAAAAACCGCAGAGATGCCGAACGACATAAAAACAATGATAAGTTGAAAGATTAAAATTGTTAATTAAATTTCCTTTCTATTAAATTTCAACCCAATCAAACCTTAACTTTGTATCAGATTCCTATTGAATGATAGCAGATATATTACTTACCGGATTATTGGTTTTCTTGAACGGATTTTTTGTGGCTGCCGAATTTGCCATTGTTAAAGTACGCGCTTCACAAGTTGACATTAAAGCGTCTCAAGGCAACAAACTCGCAAAAGTTTCTCAACACATACTTGACAATCTTGACAAATATTTAAGTACCTGTCAGCTGGGAATTACTTTGGCCAGCCTTGCACTAGGTTGGATAGGCGAACGTGTAGTAACGCGCATAGTGGCGAATATTGGAGGACATTTTGGTTGGGTCATCAATCCTGATAATCCAACGGGAGTTGGGGTAATTATCGCATTTATTTTAATCACCATTTTGCATATCGTATTAGGGGAACAAGCTCCTAAAACGGCTGCCATTCGCAATCCATTATTCCATACCATGATGGTAGCAATACCATTAAGAATTATGTATAGCATTTTTGCTCCATTCATTTGGATTCTAAACAGCCTTTCCTCTTTAACACTAAGAATTTTAGGATTAGGAAAAGCAACGCACAGTGAAATTCACAGTGAAGAAGAAATAAGAATGTTGCTGACTGAATCAGAGGAAGGTGGTGCTATCAAACCATCCGAAAATGAACTTATTCAAAATGTATTTGAATTTGACGATCGTGTGGTGCGACAAATACTTATTCCTCGAACTAAAATATCGGCCATTGACATTGAAAGTTCAAAAGAAGAAGTTATTCAGCGTGTGATTGAAGAAGGATATTCCCGTTTGCCTGTATATCAAGATTCATTGGACAACATTATTGGTATTATTTATACCAAAGATTTAATTCGAGCTATGCATGAGAGGAATTTTAAAGGCGTGAGCTCGTTAATAAGGCCTGCTTATTTTATTCCTTTGAGTAAACGCATCAACGATTTACTTCGTGAATTTCAAACGCAACATATTCAAATGGCTATTGTAACTAATGAATTTGGCGGAACTGCGGGAATAGTTACCATGGAAGACATTATCGAAGAATTGGTAGGAGAAATTCAAGATGAGTATGACGATGAAAAACCACCAGTAGAAAAGAAAAGTGAAACAGAATACATCGTGAATGCTACTGCATCCATTGGTGATGTAAACGACTTACTTCCTATTATGCTTGAAGAAAATCCGAATTATGATACCATCAGTGGATTACTTAATGATATTTTTGGAAGAATTCCTGCGGTAAACGAAAAACGAATTTACGGGGGTTACGAATTCACCGTATTAAAACGCTTGAAGCACAGCGTTGATTCCGTTAAGATGGTGGTTGTAAACGCAGAAGATGTAGAGGGAGCAGAATAATTTTCACTTTGTACACACTGCCGAAGCACTTTGTCCATCGGTAGAGTAATTCAGACTAATTTTCTCTCCACCGCTGCTACTGTAAATACCTGAACCTTGTACTGGAATAGCAGTAGTTGTAATATTTTGTAGAGGAATAACAATTGAATTTCCAGATATTTCTGCATAAGTCTGTGGGGCAGATGTACCGTAATTGCTAAAATTGCTGATTTTCACTGAATCGCCACTTCCTACTTTCGAAATCGTAATGGTAAAAGATTGTGTAGGTGTCCCTGTAACCGTTTCTTTGCATAACCAACTACCCGTAAATTTATCACGAGGATCGGTAGCAGGATCTACAGTTTCATCACTACATGAAGCAACGAACAATGTTAATGAAGCAAAAGCTACCCAAAATATCTTTTTCATAAATTCAAATTTAGAAGCACAAAGTTATAAGAATAATAAAAACAATCTCTGCAAAGCACAACACAACCCTATAACCCTCTTCTATCGTAAATTATTGCCTGGCGAATAAATTTTCGCCCCCTTTTAATTACCTTTGTATGATGGATTCAGTTCGACAACAGAAGTACGCTAAACTCATACAAAAAGAGTTGGGAGAGATTTTTCTTAGAGAGGGAAGAAATTGGTATGGTTCCCATTTTATTACTGTAACAGGAGTACGTGTAACACCAGATTTGGGATTAGCTCGTGTGCAATTAAGTATGTTTAAAGTGACGGATCCAAAATCTGTTTTAAAACAACTCTCGATACATAAACATGAGATTCGTAAAGCATTAGGATTACGAATTGGAAAGCAAGCACGCATCATTCCGGAGCTCGAATTTTTTCACGATGACACCCTTGATTATGTAGAAAAAATCGAAAAGATTTTTCAAAATATTAATATTCCACCCGAAGACAAAAATAATTAATCGCCATGCAACAGTACAACGATTTGCTGCGACATGTGATGCAGCAAGGAACCAAGAAAGAAGATAGAACAGGAACGGGAACAGTAAGTGTTTTTGGCTACCAGATGCGATTTAATTTACAAGAAGGATTTCCGCTCGTAACCACGAAAAAAGTACATACCAAATCCATTATTCATGAATTACTTTGGTTTCTGAAAGGTGATACGAATATCAAATATTTAAAAGATAACGGAGTATCTATTTGGGATGAATGGGCCGATGAAAATGGAAATCTAGGACCTGTGTATGGTTATCAATGGAGGTCATGGCCTTCTGCATCAGGAGAGCAACATGATCAGATCTCTCAGTTAATCGATCAGATAAAAAAGAATCCCGATTCAAGACGATTATTAGTGAATGCATGGAATGTTGGAGAAATTTCCAAAATGAAATTACCTCCCTGTCATATTTTGTTTCAGTTTTATGTCGCAGACGGAAAATTAAGCTGCCAGTTGTATCAACGTAGTGCTGATTTATTTTTAGGAGTTCCTTTTAATATTGCTTCTTACGCTTTATTAACGCACATGGTGGCTCAGGTTTGCGGATTAGAAGTTGGAGAATTTATTCACACATTAGGCGATGCACATATTTACAGCAATCATTTCGAACAGGTCAATTTGCAACTTTCGAGAGCTCCTCTCCCACTTCCTACTTTAAAATTAAATCCTGATGTAAAAGATATTTTCGATTTCACATTTGAAGATATTGCAATTGAGAATTACCAATCACACCCAGCGATAAAAGCTGCTGTTGCTGTTTAATTATGGAGATTTCTATTATCGTCGCATTTGCTAACAATCAGGTTATTGGCAAAGACAATCAATTGATATGGCATTTACCCAACGACCTAAAACACTTTAAAAAAATCACAAGTGGTCATCCAGTAATAATGGGGCGAAAAACATTTGAGTCTATAGGCCGACTGCTCCCCAACCGTAAAAACATCATTATTACACGGAATAGTGGATATCAGATTGAGGGGGCGCATATTTTCAATTCTATTGAATCAGCCGTAGAAAGTTGTCAAGAAGATGAAGAGATTTTTATAATTGGAGGAAGTGAAATATACGGACAGGCATTAACGTTAGCGAAGAAACTTTACATCACAGAATTGCTGCACGATTTCGAAGGAGATGCATTTTTTCCGCAAATTAATTATGAAGAATGGGATTTAGTAAGCGAGGAACAGGGAATAATTGACGAAAGGAACAAGTGGGAGCATCAATTTAAGGTGTATGCAAAAAATCAATGATGAATATTAAAGCATTCGTTTTTTTTAAGAACCTCCCATTCACAAACAATTTATAACTTTTGGGAATATTCATTAGTAATTCAAAAATTAACTTTTGATCAGTTATAAAAATTGAATTAAAAATACTTAATCATTTGAATGCGAAGAATCATCCTTTAATGGAATTCAAAATGTTTTTAAGTTTTAATCATGAATCCCCTTTCATCCATTTATCTCGATCCTTCTTTTCTTTTTCTTTAGCATCAGCCCTATGAAGGAGATATGCTCCGATTACTCCTGTCATAAAAGCGCCACCTATTTTATTGGGACCAAACTGAGCCGTTGAAGCATTAGAGAAAGCGAGAATGGCGGCAAGCAAATTTAGGATTGCCAGTGCGATAAAAATATATCCTGCTGTTTTCATTGTTTTGGTGGTTCTATAAATTCTGTTTCATTTTTCTTAGATAATAATGTTACGATTAATCCTATTACTGGCCCTGCAAATAAGCATATTGCAAACGACCATCCGTAACCAATTTTTCGATTAGTTCCTAATTGCGCGATTAATGCTGCAAATCCAACTAAGAATATCAATATTAAAATTGCCATATTTATTTAATTTTAAATTTAACACCTAATTCATTTTCAGCACGCACCTTCAATTCATTCAACAACTTGATGTTATTCTTATTTTCATTTATAGCTGCTTGAATTTCTCCAGCAATTTTAGTTTTCACTTCATCGCCACCAAATAAATCAGGGTGACATTTTTTACGAAGTTCGTCCCAAAGTGTATTGGCGTGAAAAGCGCTATCTATCAAATTGCCAAAATCCACCTTCTCTCCCATAATTTCTTCTCGCAATTTAGAATCAATTGGCTTCCGTTTTCTTACTATTAATAAATATAGAATTACTAAGAATTCAACTAATGCAACAATCATCCATAATGATGATATTATTTTCTTAAATAGAATGACCATATTTTATTTAAATTAAAATTTATCAATAATTAATAAGTCCTTTAATGGCCACTTTAACCCGTACATATCCCTTTCTCCGAATATCTCTAATGTATCAAATCCTAATACCACCATTTGCCTAATCAGACCTTGGTCGCTCATTAACGTGGCACCTATAGACATCAACTCATTTTTAGACAATGAACTTCCGTTAAAAATGGCAACTCGAAACCCTGAATTTAACCAATGGGAATGCTGATGACGAAATGAACTATCGCCTCTTGAAATACTAGCCTTTAAATATGTTGGAACTATACCTCTTACATACGCATTTTTAGCCGCAGTATTGAATGAATCTACCAATCTTGAACGCTCTGACAAATCAGAGAACCAACTTTTAATTGAATTAATAATATTACCAAACATGACTTTTAAAATTAAAAATCAAATTAAGTCAATATGAATTTAAATAACTATTTTCTGCAAGCTTGTAGTAATTTGCGGATTATTTTCTTTCTAGGTTAAATAGCTTAAATTATATTTGCCTAAATCAAAATGAAAAAGTCATACACCCTATTTCTGCAATGGATTACTACCTTGTTTCCAGTAATTTATTATTTATCAATATGGAATCAACTGCCCCACGAAGTCCCTACACATTATGACTTTAATTTGAATCCAGATGATTTTCACTCGAAAGAATTTCTACTTGGAATATTAATTTTCATGGGGATTATAACGGTGGGTAGTTCTATCATCATGCTACATTCAAAATCATTAAAAAACAGTGATAATTTATATAACCATCCACAACAATTAAAAAAACTATCATGGGTAATCACTATTATTATTTCAATGATTATGTTATTGATCGTAATGATGACTAAATCATATTGTAACAATCAACCTATCTTTAGTTTTGAACGATTGGTTTTAATAACTGTATCCGCTCTATTTACAGTTTTAGGATACTTCATGAAAAACATTAATCAAAATTACTTTTTCGGCATCCGCACACCATGGACGATGGCGAGCAAAGAAAATTGGAAAGAAACACATGTGTTTAGTTCTAAATTTTGGATTAACGGCAGTTTACTAATGTGTATAGCATTGACAATAGCGCCCAACAATCTAATCAATGAAGTTTTTTTAACTGGAGTAATTATACTTGTAGCAATACCGATTTATTATTCTTATCACCTATCAAAAAAGGGATACTAATGAATCGACTTTAAACTCACCAGTTTTTTTAAATAATGAATTGACCTATAAAATCAAATTTTTTAATTTATAATATCCATTCAAAGCTTTTTAAAAACTTAATTGGCCATAATTATCATCGTTCAAAGCTGAGCTTCACAATAAATACACTTGTATTCAGTTTAATTATTAAATACAAATGTGTTAAGCAACACGTAATTGATTCAAGCTCGACTTTGATAGTTTTTCTTTGGCATAAGAAAGAGTTATTTCAAAATCTTTTTCCTTTTTATTGCCAGGAATCTCAAACATGGCATCAAGCATAATTGCTTCACAAATACTTCTTAATCCCCTTGCTCCTAATTTAAACTCAAGCGCCTTCTCTACAATATAACCCAACACATCATTACTAAACGAAAGTTTAATACCTTCCATTTCAAATAGTTTTTCATATTGTTTTGTCAAGGCGTTTTTTGGCTCAGTTAAAATAGCTCGAAGGGTTTCTTTGTCTAATGGCGACAAATATGTAATCATTGGCAAACGTCCAATCAATTCAGGAATCAACCCAAAAGTTTTTAAGTCAGCTGGACTAACATACTGCATCAAATTAGTTCTGTCAATTTCTTCTTTTTCTCCCTTTGCAGAAAAACCAAGAGAATTCGTTTGTAATCGACGGGAAATTATTTTATCAATACCATCAAAGGCTCCTCCACAAATAAACAATATATGTTGTGTATTAACAGAAATCATTTTTTGCTCAGGGTGTTTTCTTCCTCCTTGTGGCGGAACATTTATGATTGTATTTTCTAACATTTTTAACAACCCTTGTTGCACACCTTCTCCTGAAACATCACGCGTAATACTAGGGTTATCTCCTTTACGAGAAATTTTATCAATCTCATCAATATAAACAATCCCTCTTTCTGCTGCAGTTACATCATAGTCGGCAGCCTGTAACAAACGCGTTAAAACACTTTCCACATCTTCTCCTACATAACCTGCTTCCGTTAATACAGTAGCATCTGCAATACAAAAAGGAACTTTCAGAAGTTTAGCAATTGTACGAGCAAGAAGGGTCTTTCCTGTACCTGTTTCTCCCACCATGATAATGTTTGATTTTTCAATTTCCACTTCATCTTTCTCCTTCACTTTACTTTTATTAATCAAACGTTTGTAATGATTATAAACAGCTACAGACATTACCTTTTTGGCATGATCTTGCCCTATTACATATTCATCCAAGAACTTTTTGATATCGGTTGGTTTAGGTAATGTTAATGCACTACCTAAACTGCTTTTCAACTTTTGATCTTGCTCCTCATTAATGATATTTTGAGCTTGCGCAATGCACTGATCACAAATATGTCCGTTGATACCAGCAATTAAAACATTAGCCTGGCTTTTATCACGCCCACAAAAGGAGCAAACGATATCTTGTTTTTGTTTCACGGTGAGGTGTATTTAAGGTAAAAGCCGAACTCGACGAGCATCGGTTCGGCTAATTTAAACAATATTTTAAGAGGATTATTTCGTGCGGATTAATACCTCGTCAATCATTCCATATTCTTTAGCTTCTTGGGCTGTCATCCAATAATCGCGATCAGAGTCTTTCCAAACCTGGTCATATTCTTTACCACTGTGATTTGAAATAATCTCGTATAATTCCTTCTTCAACTTACCAATCTCACGTGCTGTAATTTCGATGTCAGAAGCCTGACCTTCAGCTCCGCCTAATGGTTGATGGATCATGACACGCGCATGTTGCAAAGCACTACGCTTTCCTTTTGTTCCGGAACATAATAAAACAGCTCCCATTGAAGCCGCCATTCCTGTACAAATTGTAGCAACATCGGGTTTTATGTACTGCATAGTGTCATAAATGCCTAGTCCTGCATAAACACTTCCTCCTGGAGAAT
>JBJTMY010000198.1:0-15359 GCA_046073825.1 Bacteroidota bacterium | reverse complement strand
AAAAAAGCAAAACCAGTTAGTAGCAAAGCGCATTAATTAATTGATAAATTAATGCTCATTACAGATTATGCAAATTGTATTTTTGAATAATTCCAATGATATGCCGTGACCAAACTTTAGCATTACCTGCATAACCTGTGTTTGCTATTGCAACTACCCACTTTTTGTAATCATTATTTCCTTTCAACATTAAATAGAACTTCTTTTTTGCAATTAAATTACAAAAGTACACATAAGAATCAGATGCAGATGCGAAGTACTTGTAGCTCGATTTCAAGGCAACTGTATCACCACCTGCTACCCTTCCTTTTAATCCGAAATGGTTATTTAATCTACGTGCTACTGCACTTGATCCATCCCCTGATTCCTGAGATGCAATGGCCAAAATTACCGAAGCCGGAATTTGATATTGATTTGCAAGACTATCAGCTACTGGCCGGTACTCATTGAAAAATTTGTTTTGAGCATTTACGATTGTTGCCAAACAAAAGAACACTGCTAACAAAATTACATCAAGGGTTTTCATATTGCATTTGAATTTCGAAAGTCAATTTATCAATTTCCCAATTACATAGCTGCGTGACAATAACGCAATCAGAAAGAAAGATGCAAAATAGCAAATCAAAATGGTGGACACAATGCCCAGCAGAGGATTCATCCAAGCTCCGTTAATTCCAAAGTATTGCAGGCTATCAAGTATTAATACATGAATCAAATAAATGCCGAAACTATATTTATTAGCCAATTTAATTTTATTCATCCAAAATGCAGAAAGCCTTAAATGTTGTTTTATAATAATAAATAGCGTGACAGAAGCTAAGACAACATTCAAACTCAAGTACTGATAATAACTTCCATTAAACACCCCATGAAGGATGGGCTGCAAATTAGTTTTGTAAAAAGTAAAAAATACAGAACCTATGAACACTATAAATAGTAACAATCGATTAGTATGAATACTTCTATGTGTGATATAATAGCCAATAATTAAATACCCTAAATAGCCTGTAAAAACTGCTATATTTAAATCTTTATTAAGCTTGAATCCAAAATTGCTTACCATTAATCCAACCAACCATATCAACAAATAGTACTTTAGTAATTCATCATCGGAGTTAGTAATCAAACGACTCAAGACAGGAATAGTCAAGTACAATCCAATAAGCATATAAATATACCAAAGATGATAAGATGCACCTTGAGATAAAGCGTCAATAAAATAATATACAAAGCCTGTATTGAATTCATGAAAATGAAGAATAAAATGATAAGCAGAATAAATAACTGACCAAAACAGAAATGGAATTAAAATGCGAGTGAACCTTTTTCTTAGAAACTCCGCTATTGCCATCGTTTTATTTAAAAGCAAAGCACCACTTAACATCACAAATAGGGGAACAGCAAAACGAGTCAATGAATCGACCGCATTATAAAAACTCCAACTAGAATTAGGAATGTGGCCGTACAAATAAAGATAAGGTGCAACTACATGAATAGTGATTACCGCTAAAGTTGCAATAAACCGAACAACATCTAACCATTCAGTATATTTTGTTTCAGAGTTTATTTGCTGCATATTTATTGAACCTCCCACTCTTTTATTCCAGTAACAATATTTTTAATATCATCAAAAAATGAAACCGCCTTTAAACTATCGGCAGTTGGCAAAATTGCAATTTTGTTTTTAGTTATTGGATAATATCCTCTTTTTAAATTATTCGTAACATTAAATGATTCAAGTCGCCAAAGCCAAAAAGGTAAATAATCGATAGCAGCAATACTGTATTTATTATTGATTCGTTGAATAGTTAAACGCACCATAATTCCACCATCTGTATAGCGATCACGCTGATTGGATAAATAATTTCCTAAGCTATAAGCAACCGGTATTGAATCGACATTTGATTTTCTCGATTTTACTGGAATATATTTTATCGGCTCTACAACATGCGGATGCATTCCAATGATTGCATCTGCCCCACCATTTGCTAATATCTCTGCTATATGTTGTTGCTCTGCATTTTCTTTTATCTCGTATTCAATCCCCCAATGCATTACAGGAATGACAAACTGAGCGCCTAACGACTTAGCTTTATCAATTGCTTTTATCATAGTAGCGCTATCTATTAGATTAACCATATTAGGATTTTTCACTACCAATCCGTTGGTTCCATAAGTATAATTCAGAATGGCAATTTTACAATCGGCAATATTAATGATCGCTGGGTAATCCTTATGAAAAGAAATTGTATCAACATAAGTACCTGCATGGGCAATACCGATACTATCTAACACTTTTATGGTACGCTCGAGGCCTCTACTACCTCTATCCTGCGAGTGATTGTTCGCATTCACTAAAAAATCAAATCCGGCATTTTTCAAACTTAAGGCATATTCATCAGGAGAAGAAAACTGAGGATATCCTGAGTAAGGTTCGCCTGCTAATGTTACTTCTAAATTAGCACAAGCCCATGAACATTGATTGATGTAAGGCGCCATAAATTGAAACCATGGTAAATAATCATAGTTGTTTAATGAATCATTACAAGCCGCATTAATTAAAGGTTGATGTCCCATCATATCCCCTCCAAATAATAATGTAAAAGTAGTATCAGGCAGCCCATTTTTCTTTGGTACTGCATGAACGTGTTTTGGCTCAACATGCGAAAAACCTCCAAAGACAAACAAGGCAATAGCAGAAGCCATTAAAAAACTCACCAAATGAATTTTATATTTCATTGTTAATTTTACAATTGGAGTGTTAAAGAAATCCGAATCAGACATTTTTAGATGGAGGAAGACGTTTCTAAATAATAAATATCCGTTTGATTTCTGCTTATATTTTTAAACTCGAAGCAACCAGGACCGTTGGCAAGTTCAATTAAATCGAATTGCGTACACGATTTGGGTAATCCTTCAAATATTAATGTGAAACGATAGGGTTTCGCGGAATGCACAGCTGTCCAAGAGGGCGCCAAAGAAATATTCTCAAAATGGACCAATTTGCTATGATGGTTGCGCTCATGGGTGAACAAAAACGTCGAGCCCCAAATACGAATACTCATTGGCTGATCAGCCCAAAGCGAAATATGAACAATTACTTGCGATTCCACATCGACCAAAGATGTAGTTTGTGTAATTAATTCTTCATCGAAATCAATATCCTTATTTAAAATCATGACGATGGTTAATCCTTATTTCAAAGGTATGTAAATTTCTTCTTTATAGTTTACATTTTTTATTGCGATTGAAGGTAAAATCATAAAGTGCGGCCGAGCATCGATTTTATAACCAGATTCAGGCAACCATTTTGAAAAAATAAACTTAAACGTATTGCCTATTTCCGATTTATTTCCTACATGTGTAAAAACGGCATAATGTCCTTTTGGAATCGTTAGGCTTTCCATCTTCGTAGAAGTAAGTTCTTCCTGATTACTTTTTACACCTGCGAATTTTATAAATGTTTTTTCTGCTTGATAATTTTGAAAATAATCTACATCATAAATATTCACATCATAAAAGTGTGCGTATTTATTATCTCCGTTACCAGCAATACTTTTCATTAACTTTCCCCATACCTTTTCCGGTGTAAAATGTGCCATTGAAACCTCGTCAGCGAATCCAACCACTTCAAATTCCTCTAAAAACTCTACTCTTAAAAAATAATTTTCAGTGTCCATCTTAATTATTAGGTTTAACACTAACGTTTATGGGTAGCTTATCTGAAATATACCAGTTACCATTCCATTTTATCCACTCACTTTTTATTTGATAAATGTATTGTTCGTTATTCGCTAATTTCCAAAATTGATTGACGAATACATTTGCTGTATCTTTTGATTTATTAAAATCTAGACGACTTATCGAAAAAAGGTCCATTTTACTTTTGACATTGTATTGGTAATTCCAATAGGAATATTGACTAACAATTAAACTATCACGCTTTAACTTAGTAGTTGGTAGATAAAAACTCCATAGTGATTGTTCGTATGAATCATCCATAAAATAAATATTAGAAGCCACAGAATAATAACTGAGTACTCTTTCATGTAATTGTTGAGCATTTACAGTTCCAACAAGGATTAAACATAATGCAAGTAATTTTATTTTCATAGATTAAATAATTCCAAATCCTAGTAAAACAGCAATACAAGTCAAAAGAACAACAACAAGAGACTGCATTGATTTTAATGTCACTTTTTGAATATACCTTTTACCCATTAAAGAACCTACTAATGCACATAAAACAGCAACGATCATTAATCCCAAATTATTATTGAAAGATAAATCTTTCCAATTATGTATATAGATAGACAATCTGGAAATGTCAACCATACAAGCAATAAAGACACCGGTTGCCAGATAAGATTCTTTTTTCAACCCCGCTTTTAATAAAAACATGGATCGTAGAGCGCCTTGATTGCCTGACAATCCTCCAAAAAAACCGGATACCAAACCACCAATTAAAAAGCTCAAACGACCTTTTACTTCAAAAGACCAATCAGGAAATTGCTCGACGATAACAAATAAAATCATGAGCCCTGCCACCAATAATTTTATAGGAGTAACAGTTGCTTTCATGCCCCCTAAAAAATACTGATAAGAATAATGCTGATGAGAAATCACCTCTAACAAAGTAGCACCAGTGAAGGAAGCAACAACTGCGGTAACAGCAAAAGGAATGGCAATTTTAAACACAATGTGTTTTTGAAGGATTGAAAACTTAAACAGATTATTTGACAAGTGCACCAATGCAGTGAGTGCAATCGCATCAGGAACCGAAAAAAACAAACAAAAAAAAGGCGTTAAGATAGTACCTAGTCCAAAACCCGAAAAAAAAGTGGTAAGCGATGCAAGGAAAGCGACCATTGCAATTAATATAAACTCACTCATAAGTAGCTATAATTAAAATAAGGGAAGTCCGAAACAAGTAGGCTTATCTGTTCCAGTATATTGAATAACGATGTAAGCATCATTGGAATTTAAATTCATTTCACCTGATAGTGTGGGGTCCAAATCAAATATCACAAAACGATATTCATGATGATTTAACTTATAGTTTAAAATCAATTCCGATTTTTTCGCTTTATCAACTTCGGCCAAATAACGCTGTTGGGGTTTAACTTTATAATGCAAATGGTAATCGATGGTTACTAATTTTTGTAATGAAATATCGGACGAATAATTTAATTGAACAAAAACAGAAAGTGCATCATATACATCGAATAACGTATGCTGATGAAAATCGTAGTTTGAATTAAAATAAACTCCAAGCTGATGAAGAAAATCAAAGATACTATAATGCTTTGCTACATATTTTAAAGTATGAATTGCACGTTTTTTGTTCCAAAATATTTCAAGTGCTTCCTCCAGCATTACAATATTTTTCAACTCTTCCTCACTCAAAAAATCACTCTTAATAATTTGATAAGGTGGATTCGGATCGAATACATAGCCATACTTCTCATGCTTCTCACGAACGGGCGTTCCGCGTAAGAACTTTAAAAATCCAAGTTGCAATTCTGATGGATGTAACGCAAAGACAGATTCAAAACTATATTTAATATCCTTCCATTCATCGAAAGGCAAACCTACAATTAAATCGAGATGCATTTCAATAATGGAATCGAGTTGCTTTATTACAGCAGCTGTTTTTTCAAAATTTTGTTTTCTGCTTACTTCTAAATTTGCTTTTTGATTAACAGTTTGAATTCCGATTTCAAAACGAAATACACCTGGAGGCACTTGCTCATGAATATACTTTACAATATCCGGATGAACAATGTCTGCAGTTATTTCAAACTGATAAATATTTCCTGGTTGATGATGTTTCAAGATAAAGTCGAACATATCAATTGTAAAATCACGCTTTACATTAAATGTGCGATCCAAAAACTTAATTACACGTCCATGCTGAATCAAGTACAACAAGTTACTCTTAATCGTTTCTATTGGAAGATATCGAACTTTATTATCTAATGATGCGAGGCAGAACTCACATTTGTAAGGACAGCCTCGAGAAGTTTCGATGTATCCAATTTTATTTTTCAATGTAGTAGGATCATCAAATTGATACGGATTAACATCTGCATAATTTTTCAAATCAAATGTTACACTCTGGGGCAAGAAATTCACCTTCCCTTTCTCATCTTTAAAAACAAGATTCGGAACACCATCAACATTGGGGAAACTATCTAAAAATTTCTCCATGGGAATTTCTCCTTCTCCAACAATTATATAATCGATATACGGTAATTGAATAATATCATCGTATTCATAACTCACTTCAGGTCCACCCAACAAAATTTTTATTGATGGATTTATTTCTTTCAGTTTTTTAGCTACTAATAAAGTTGGAGTTATATTCCAAATGTAACAACTAAAAGTAACCACTTGATAATCCTTACACGCAAGTGCAATTGCATCTGAATCTTCCTTTATCGTAAATTCTCGAAACGCAAGGCCCGGGTGTTTATCTTTATTTAAACTATATAAAAGTCGTATTGCAAGATTCAGGTGAATATACTTCGCATTAAGAGTTGTCAGTAACACTTTCATTTTTTTGATACAGCTTTAGTTACTGATTATTTTTTTCATTGGAAACAATTCGAATCGCAGCGTATCTTTTTCTTTTCCACCAATTTTAGCAACCACCGAATCTGGTTGATAAAAGTAATACGCTATTTTTTGAGGGAAATCATGCGTTTTATTTTCAAAAACTATTTTCCTGCTCGTTGCTTTTTTCAAAAGAAAATCTGTTTCATGCAATTTTCCATTTGATACAAAAGAAGTAGAATAAGTTAAATGGCCATTGACAGCATGTACCTGCATTTGTTCTTTAAAAACAGTATCGTCAGCTACAATGAGAAAACAATTACCAATTAATTTTTGAGCATTGATCATCTTCCAGTTTTCTTGCATTTCACCTTCAACAACCGACACTTTCCAATTTCCATTTAATTTAGCTAATGGCAAATCACTTTGGCAAGCCATCCAAGACAAAACGAAACATCCGAAAGAAAACCTTATTATCCAAAAACGCATAGACAAAATTAGCGATAACCTTTAATTAATCGTCGTGCCCTTTTAAATTTTGAATAGAAATATTGGCCTTAGTTGAAGTTACATCCATGATTGTATCGGGCATTAATTGAGCATCAGACGAATTATTAAGGATTGGCATTCCAGCGTTGACCCATGCAGTGTACCAAAAAGAAGCGGTGAGACGAATTGCTTTTCGCATTCGCCGTTCAACCATACCATCTAACAAATCATTATAGGCGCTAGTATATTCACGACTATACACCTTTACAATTTGACGACCTTTTGTTTCATACGCATATTTTCTATCGGATTCGAATTGCTTATTTAACATGGCTTCGAGTACAAGTACAGAATCTTTCGCTGCGTAACTTTCTTTTATTGTTTGCCAAACCACTTGAATAGGACTTTGAATATAAAATGCTTTTCCCACAAGAAAATCATATTGACCACCCATTAATTCAGGAATACGCGACTCCCAAAAACCATGAATCCCATGCTGACCTGTTTTTTGTCCGTTGTAATTACTTGTACAATGTAATGGCACATGTGCATCACCGATATAATGACCGATTTCAGCAGAATACTTAAAAATCTTTTGATAATCTTTTGCTTTAAATGCAGCAACAAGACGATAATACATAATGGGGATATGATATGGAACAATACCATGAGACTTCAAAGAGTCCATTCCTATTTTTGCAACAGCGTCTTTCCAGATTAAAGGAAGCGAATCAAATGGAGTTGCGCCATAATGATCTATATCGATATAATGCCGTGGGGCTTCCTCAGGATCAGCATAACGACGCATGTCTGGATCGACAGCGTGCTTGGTGATATAATCAATGTTGGATTTGTAAAACTGAAGCAAAGGTTGTGGCAAGCAATAAACAGCCTTTTGATTAATGCGTTGATGTCCCCAGAACCCCCATGCTTGAATTTTTGAATCATCAATTATGGTAAAAATAAAACACAAACAAATAACCACTAATCTTTTTTTCATGCCTGCAAAATTGCATTGCATAAATAGAATCAACAATGATTAAACGATGTTAAACGAATACAAATGTTTGTTGTCGGATAGCAATTAATTATTGCACGAGCAAATCAACCATAACGCCATCGATAATTCCAGGAACCACATGCGCCTGGTTAGGCGTTAAGCAATATTCAATATCGCGATCGATGTTTAACTTTCTCAAACGATTGCGATGAGAAGACTCCTCTAAAAACCCATTTAAATCATCTTTTGCTAATATGTACAAACGTTCTGCAATAATCGCTGTATCACGAAGACCTGTAAATTCAAAGTCTCCTCTCATGTGATGAACTACTGCTCCTGCAAAAAGGCTATCTTCCATATTGACCGAATTTTTCCATCCGGAGCAAAGCAAAACGATATTTCCCTCTTGATTTGCTAACCATTGACAAAGCGCATTCAAATTCAAAAAAGAACCTACCACAATTTGTTTTGCATTTTTAGCAGCAGCAATTGCTTGCGTACCATTGGTCGTTGTAAGAGCAATATCTCGACCTTTCACTTTTCCATCCATATAGCTGAAAGGAGAATTACCGATATCAAAACCTTCCAACATTTCCCCATTACGTTCGGCTCCTATAAGATACCCTTTTTGCTTATAGGCAATACTTTCATCGATGGTGGCAACAGGAACAATACTCTTAACTCCTTGCGTAAAAGCGACACACATAGAAGATGTAGCGCGTAAAACATCAATCACTACTACCGTTGCATTCGACAAATCATGCAAGTGAATCAGTGCAGGTGTTAAACAAACTTCGATGGTGCGATTAGAACTTCCCGACATAAAAACTTATTGCTGAATAAATGGAGTTTTAACAATTGTAGCCTTTATTTTTTTATCACGAATAGCTACAAAAATTTCTGTTCCAGGAGTATGGAACCCCGTTTGCACATAGCCCATACCGATAGCTTTTTGAAGTGATGGTGATTGAGTTCCACTCGTCACCACTCCGATTTCATTCCCGTTTGCATCGCAAAGCTGATAACCATGGCGTGGAATTCCTTTTTCAATCATTTCAAAACCACAAAGCTTACGAGTTACGCCATTTTCCTTTTGAGACTTTAAAGCATCTGAATTCGTAAAAGACTTAGTAAATTTAGTGATCCAACCAAGACCCGCTTCAATAGGAGAAGTAGTATCATCAATATCATTACCGTAAAGACAAAAAGCCATTTCTAAACGTAATGTATCGCGCGAACCCAAGCCAGCAGGCTTAATTCCATATTCAGCACCAGCTTGCATGACAGCTTCCCAGATTTTATGAGCATATTGATTTTCAAAATAAAGTTCAAATCCACCAGCACCTGTATAACCTGTATTACTAATTAGTACATTGGGGCAACCTGCAAATTCTCCTTTAGTGAAGTTATAGTAAGGGATTGCGCCTAAATCGACAGCAGTAAGTGCTTGTAATGCTTTGGCCGTTAGTGGGCCTTGTACAGCTAATAATGAAGTTTTATCTGAAATATTGTGCATTTCCACTCCGGCTGTATTATGTTGCATAATCCAATTCCAGTCCTTATCAATGTTACCGGCATTTACCACCAACATCCAACTTTGGTCTTCTAATTTGTACACTAATAAATCATCTACAATACCACCCGTTGCATTTGGCATACAAGAATACTGCGCTTTACCAAAAGTTAACTTAGAGGCATCGTTAGAAGTGATACGCTGAATAAGATCAAGGGCACCTTCTCCTTTAAGAATAAACTCACCCATGTGGCTCACATCAAACACCCCGATTGCTTTCCGAACTGTTTCATGTTCGATATTAATTCCTTCATATTGCACAGGCATCAAGTACCCTGCGAAAGGAACCATTTTAGCGTTCAATGATTTATGGGTTTCGGTCAAAGCCGTATTCTTTAATTCAGTAGCAACTGTCGACATGATTTATGATAAATTTTGAGGGCACTAAGTTAATAAATTAAACACTATCTAACCTATTTATTAAGCTCTTGAAAAGAAACATCTATTATAGGGTGTTTTTGCCATCCTGTATAGTCGAAATGCCACCATTCCGTCTCAAACAATTGAAAACCATTACATGTCATAGCATTTTGCAAGAGCTCAACATTTTTTATCTGAATTTTTGTTCGATTCTTAGCATTAACCCAGGCATTTTCCGAGAAATCATCGTAAGCAGTTGGCATTTCCAATTGCTTACCCGTTTTTAAATCAAAAAGACCAACATCTACCGCACATCCTCTATTATGACGAGAACCTTTCTTTGGATCAGCCACGTAACGATCATCATGGATAATCTCCCAGAATTTTACCGTATAACGGTAAGGCCTATACGCATCATAAATCACCAATCCGACGTTTAATGGTTTCAACTGTTCCAAAACTTTTAAAATTGCATTTCGCGCGTCAACAGATAAATATACGGCAGCAGTATCATACACAATCTTTTTGGTAAAATTATCAGCTGTTGCATACTTAATTTCCTCTCTAATAAAATCACTTTTAAGCGCCACAAGCTGATAGCTAGCATTTACATTTAAGAGACTATCATAATTAGTTGAATTAATCACAACTACTTGTGCAATTACAGAATTAGTACAATTTAGCATTGTAAAAATTAAAAACAGCGCTTTTTTTTTCATACCAAGCAGAATGGAATGATGATTAACTTGTGAGCATTTTGAAAATGCTTAAATACTTCTCTTTTTGAGAGGAAACAGAATAAAAGTCGACTACCGTTTTACGAGCATTTACACCCATTCTTTTTCGCTCTTCAGGATAATCAATGAGATAACAAATCAAGTCAAACCATTCATCATCCGACTTAGCAAGAAAACCATTTTCACCATGTTGTATTATTTCCATATTAATTCCTACTGGCGACATAATAGCAGGAACGCCCATCGACATATAGGTAAGTCCTTTAAACCCACATTTTCCTTTTGCCCACTCGTCATCGGGCAAAGGCATAATTCCAATATCAATGGCTTGCAATTCCTCAATTTCTTTCTCCAACGACCAAGCAACCCCTTGAATATTTAATTCTTGGTTGTAGTAATTTGAATCACCAATCACCTTAAAAGAAACGCTATCTTGGTATTTTTCTTTAATACGTTTTAGTAAAGGCTCAGCAAGGCGAAAATGTTTAACGGTTGTTAGGCTACCTGTCCATCCAATACAAACAGACTGATTTTTCTCTTTAATATAATTTGAAGGTCGGTGATAATCGGTATCCAGAGTTGTTGGAATGATGGAAACATTTTTATTGAATTGCGCTGCATAATTAGCTAAGTATTGATTTCCCGCAATTACATGATTTACCATTTGAATAATTTCAGAAGTCTTAGAAGGTTTTTTAAGCCATGCTAATCGCTTATTTCCTTCGCTCACATCCAGATTCCAGATGGCATCATCAAAATCAAAAACAGTTGGCACACCAGCATCAACAAATTTACGTTCGAAATACGTTGTACCAATTAAAAAAGCTTCCCGGCAGATAAAGACAAGATCAAATTGCTTTACACGTTTTGTATCGGCCATTCTGATTTTAATAGCATTCAACAGAATTGATAATTTCTTTAACCAATGGCCTGGCTTATAAAATACAGCATCGGCCTCTGCATCTAACAAATAAGAAACCGTGCAATCGAATCCATTGGCTTTTAAATACTCCAAATATTGTTCAAATCTAAAGCGCTGATTAGGGGCTCTATTAAGCCGATGAGCAGTCACAATTAAAACCTTCTTCACCTAAGTAGATTATTAATGATTGTTGGAGAAATTAATTAATCGAAGTGCTTCAGCCAAAGCATTGAAGAAGCTAACAATAATTATCAGCTGTTATTCTCCGATTGCACAAAGATATCATTTTATATGAATGTTTTATGCATAGTACAATTTGGGTTTAAGAGGGAAATATCGTTACTTTTACATCCTTATTTGATCTAGCACTTGAAGAAACTTCTCGACATAAACATGCCTCGCATCGTCATTTTATTTGGCGATATTCTATTATGTGTCTTCTCCTTATTTGTGGCCTATCAGCTTCGATTTAATTTTCAAATTCCAGCAGAAGAAATACTTACTTTTAAATTCGTATTCCCGTTTGTTTTAACGATTCGTTTTTTATCATTCATTATTGCAAAAACGTATGCAGGAATTATTCGCTATACAGGAACAAAAGATGCGATACGCATTGTAAGCACATTGGTAGCGGGATCGTTGATGATGATCATTAGTAATCTCGTTAGACATTGGATGGATTTGTTTTACCTTGTACCATTCTCCATTATTGGGATTGAATTTTTGGTAACAGTTTTTTTAATGATCATTGGACGCCTATCCGTAAAAGTAATTTATAGTGAATTAAAAAACCCATCAAAAGACAAAGCAGGGGTTATCATTTATGGAGCTGGTGATGCAGGAATCATTACTAAACGCACACTCGACCGTGATAGAGGTACACGATACAAAGTAGTCGCTTTTGTGGACGATGATCCTAAAAAAGCCGGTAAAAAAATAGAAGGCGTTGAAATTTACAACAGCAATCAATTAGAAAAATTGCAAGAAAATAATGATGTTAAGCATTTAATCATCTCTATTCAAAACATCTCCAACAACCGTAAACAGCAAATTGTTGACACCTGTTTAAAATACAACACACGCATTTTAAATGTACCTCCTGTTCATTCGTGGATAAACGGTGAACTAAGCTTTAAACAAATTAAAAAGTTAAAAATTGAAGATCTTTTAGGTCGCGATCCGATTCAATTAGACCTGAATAAAATTCAGCACGAATTGACGGGGAAAACAGTTTTAGTAACAGGTGCTGCTGGATCTATCGGAAGTGAAATTGTTCGTCAAATTATTCCTTTTAAACCAAAACTATTAATCATGCTCGACATGTCGGAGTCGGCTTTATATGATTTGGAATTAGAAGTAAACGACTTAAACAATGATAAAAATTGCAGGACAGAAACTGTTATTGGAGATATAAGAAACAAGGAAAGAATGTTTAATGTTTTCAACACATTCCAACCAGATATTGTTTATCATGCAGCTGCCTATAAGCATGTGCCCGTGATGGAAAACAATCCAAGCGAATCGATTTTAAACAATGTGATGGGCACCTGTAACATTGCCGATTTGGCCGTTAGTTTCAAGGTTCCTAAGTTTGTAATGATTAGTACCGATAAGGCAGTAAACCCTACTAATATCATGGGTGCTACAAAACGGATTGCTGAGATTTATTGCCAGTCGCTAAATGATAACAATGAGCACACTCGCTTTATCACTACCCGATTTGGCAACGTATTAGGTTCTAGCGGTAGTGTCATACCGCGATTCAAAAAACAAATTGAATTGGGATTACCCATTACTGTTACTGACCCAAAGGTTACGCGTTTTTTCATGACCATACCAGAAGCTTGTCAGTTAGTCCTTGAAGCCGGTGCAATGGGAAGCGGAGGTGAGATTTTTATTTTCGATATGGGCGAGTCGGTGAACATTGCCGAATTAGCTAAAAAGATGATACGTTTAAGTGGACTTGAACTTGGGAAGGACATTCAAATTATCTATACTGGACTACGGCCTGGAGAAAAGCTGTATGAAGAGTTACTAGCAAACGAAGAAAACACATTGCCTACCCACCACAAAAAGATAATGATAGCGAAGGTGAAGCAATACGACTTTAGCTCAATCAGTAAAGATATAAGTGACTTAATTGCGCTTTTTAGCAGTCAAGATAACGAGAAAATAGTGAGAAAAATGAAGGATATTGTTCCCGAATTTAAGAGTCAAAATTCAGTTTATCAAAAACTGGATAGTTAAGCCTATTCGATAGATAGAAGCGAATCAATCGTATTTCCAACTTCCACTTAAACGTTTGTAAGTACTTAAAATTTGGCAGAAGCAATTGCAGGGGCTAATTTTGAAGTCGGGGCGCGGCCCCCAAATAACATCAACAATAAAATGATTTTTATTTAGATGAATTGACTGATTCTTGATCTTTCAATCGGATTTTATTCCAACCATTAACAAACATGTGTTCGCCTATCTGATAAATAGAAATCGCATCCGATTTTAACCGATCATTCAACTTTACTTCTTTCATATCACCTGTATAACGATCAAAAGTATATTGCACGCACTTCTTTTGTGGTGATAGTACCACTAACTGATCTCCTTTAATATATCCTAGTTTTTGATAAGTCCCCACGAAAGCTCGCTCGTCTTCTTTTTTCATTGTTAAAATATTCTTTCCAAAAAAAGTCGATGCATAATTCCAATTCATCAAACCAGCTAACGTAGGAACAACATCTACCTGACTACATTGCTTATCTACTTGTTGAGGCTTAATTAATTCAGGAGCATAAATCAAACAAGGAATCTGATATTTAAGAATGGGCATTTCCGATTTCCCAGCACTGCTACCACAATGATCTCCAATAATAACAAACAACGTGTTTTTAAACCAAGAATGCTTAGGTGCTTCTTCAAAAAATTTCTGTAAAGCATAATCGGTATAACGCACCCCTCCACTCCTATTAGGATCCAAATGAAAACCTACATTGGGAAAAGTATAAGGCTTATGATTCGATGTCGTGAGAATAAAATTAAAAAAGGGTTTGTTTGCAGCTGTGCTTTTATCGGCCTCTTTTATAGCGCGAGCATAAGAATCTTCATCACACGTTCCCCATACATTTGCAAAACGAATTTCATTTTCTGCATAACTACTTCTATCTACAATTTGAAAATTATTGCTACTGAAAAAAGTATTCATATTGTCGAAATACCCATAGCCACCATAAATAAATTTATTGTCATAGCCTTTCTGATGAAATAGCCAGCCTGAAGAATACAAATTGTCATTACCGGGTCTTCTAACAATACTCGTCCCTGGTGTTGGAGGAACACTCAAATTTAAAGCTTCTAATCCACGAACTGTACGAGTACCATTCGCATATAAATTAGTAAAGAACAATCCTTTTTTTACCAATTGATTTAAAAACGGCATTTGATAACCATCAGCAGGATTGATATATTCTAAATACTCTCCACTCAAACTCTCTACAGTGATAAACATGACATTATAATGCTTCTCTGCACCCCCATTTTTACATTGATAAATTAAACTAGAATCAGGGTACGTTATAAAAGAATCTTTCATTAACGCTTTAACATGCTCGGCAGCTTGTTTATCAGGTATTGTAGTATAGAATCGATCATAATCCAACTGATTATTTTTATAAGCCTCGAAAAGACTATAAAATCCATTTTTTGCCAATTCATTATTATAAGAATTCG
>JBJTMY010000197.1:0-3261 GCA_046073825.1 Bacteroidota bacterium | reverse complement strand
ATTCTTCGAAATGCTTTTTAAATGGATGAATATCTTTCTCGATTTGTTTTCCTCCTCGCTGATAAACTTCTGTTATATACGAAAGTGTTGTAGGTGATCCTTGAATAGCGGTGCATTGTAAGTAGTGAAATACGCCTCGCTTTCCACCCATCTCTTCGCCACCACCCGCACGACCAGGTCCGCCATGTACGAGCATTGGCATCGGTGATCCATGACCGGTAGATTCTTTCGCACAGTCGTTATTTAAAACTAATACCCTTCCGTGCATCGATGCTGCTCCAACAACAAAGTCGCGAGCGGTTGCATTATCTGCCGTAACAATACTACATACCAAAGAACCTTTACCCATCTTCGCTAATTCAACTGCTTCTGAAATATTCTTGTAAGGCATAATGGTAGAAACAGGTCCGAAAGGTTCTACGTTATGGCAATCGATATTTTTAAATGGATCTTTATTGATGAATAGTACCGGAGATAAAAATGCTCCTTTATCGGTGCCATCACCAATTGGTGTCAGGTCAGAATTTCCAAAAACAATTTCTTGCGTTTTAGCTAATAACTGAATTTTTTCTTTTACCTCTTGCACCTGACTAGCAGATGCCAAAGGACCCATACGCACACCCTCTACATTTGGATCGCCAATGCTGGTAGTTGATAAGCGCTTGCTTAAGGCCACTTGCACATCTTCCACTAAATTTTCAGGCACCATGATACGACGAACAGCCGTACATTTTTGTCCTGCTTTCACCGTCATTTCGCGTTGTACTTCTTTAATGAAAATATCAAATTCAGGAGTTCCTGGAATTGCATCCGGACCAAGGATACACGAGTTCAACGAATCGGCCTCCATGTTAAACGGCACCGCTTCTTCTAAAATTCGTGGGTGCGACTTTAACATTTTTCCTGTTGATGCTGATCCGGTAAAGGTCACTACATCTTGACTTGTTACATGATCTAAAATGCCATTTGCGGAACCACAGATTAACTGCAAACTTCCTTCAGGTAAAATTCCAGATGCGATAATTTCTTTCACTACGGATTCTGTTAAAAAAGAGGTAAGCGTTGCAGGTTTTACGATGGCGGGTACGCCTGCTAAAAAGTTCACCGCAATTTTTTCGAGCATTCCCCATACAGGGAAATTAAAAGCATTGATATGAATGGCAACTCCTTCTTTGGGTACGCATAAATGGTGACCAATGAAAGTCCCACCTTTTGATAACATCACCGGATCTCCATCAATGCAATAAGGCATATCAGGAAATTGACGACGAAGACTTGCATAAGCAAATAAATTTCCGATGCCACCTTCAATATCAATCCAGCTATCTACTCGTGTTGCTCCCGTTGCCCAACTGATTTTATAGAAATCTTCTTTCTTCGAAGTCAGGTGCATCGCTAATGCTTTTAACATTCTTCCTCGCTCGTGAAAAGTTAATTTGCGAAGTGCAGGACCACCCACTGTTCTTGCGTAATTTGTCATTAAAGCAAAATCAAGTCCTTTTGACGAGGCCGTAGCATAGGCACTGCCATTAACGGCGTTATATAAAACCTGCCCTTCTCCTTCTCCTGCAACCCATTTTCCAAGGGCGTAATTCATTAGCTTATTCATAGGTAAATTATTTGTTTGCAAAAATACAATTTGATTTGTTTTATTTCTGATGGCGAATGCTATTTTACTTTTTTCTTTTCAGCACTTGAATATTATTATCCTGATAAGTAATCGTAAACTGCTCGTTTAGGAGCGCGTTTACAGCTATATCGCAGGAGTCTTCCGGATTGCTGTTTTCCTTTTTCCAAACCGTCACATCCGTTATTTTTCGTTGGAAGGTTTGTTCGAATTCATTCATGTGAACACAAGGATGGTTGGAAGAAGTATAATTCCCTAAAACTTTTTCAGGATTATAATTTTCCTTCCAAACTAAAGGGAAATGTCCTTGCGTAGGTTCGTAATTATCGAGCACCATGGCCTTACTAACGGCACCCATATACGAGCACATGTTGGCGTGCATCCAATTCGGACTATAATTCAAGGGCATTACCAAGCTATGTTCGTTAAGCGATTTTCCTGCTTGAAGGAAAGATTGTGCATCGTTGCTTAATCCTTTTTGCGTTGGATAATGATGTATCATCATCATACCACTAAATCCAACAGAAAAAACAGCCATGAAATAAGTTTTGATTGTTGAACTTTCGAGTGAAGCCATCCAAATAATCAAACAAAGAAAAAACAACTGAATAATGCGAATCGATAAAATGCCACCCGAAGCAAGACTATCAGGTAAAATAAAAATCATCAGTAAGGAAACAATTCCTAACAGTATGGGGAACAATTGAAATTTTATTTTTCTTCGCTCGAATACTGTCCAGCCAAGCAGCACTAAGAGAAAGAAAGAATAAATTAAGGTGAGTCCATTTTCATCATCGTAATTATACACGATAAATAATCTGGATTCTGCAATTTGTTGAAGTAAATCGGTGAATGGTAAATAGCTTACTTCACCTCGATAACCATTGGCTCCACTAAGCCAGACAAATAAGCCCGAAAATAAAATCCACGGTAATGAAAAGCTAAATAAAAGTTTGATTTCTTTTATGCAGGAGGCATGAAATTTTTTCCAATGACTTAAAGTATATAAGCCCATAGCCAAAAAGGTGAATAGGAAGATGACGAGATGAGAAAAATAAATCAAGGCTAACCATAAAAATCCGATGGCCATATTTTTAAAAGTATAATCGGTGCGGTTTTTTATCCACCAGGATAGTGCAAAAGGAAACAGCGCAACAGCGAGTGAATAATTGATAAATCCGAGGCAAAAAACAAAGTTGAATAAAAAAGGAAAAAGCATCCAGGAGTTTAAATTTATTGTCGATTGAAAGGAATGTAAAAGTTTACGATATCCGAAAGCAGTTAAAATGATAATCGACAACAGCATAACTTTTTCTACCATCAACACAGGTAAAATAAATGTCAACAGCGACATTACTAAATGTCCGGTCCAATTGGGCTCAGGAAAATGATTAAACTGTAAAAAGAAATGTGGGTTGGTGATGATGTCATAAAATTGTGTTCCTATCAACTCTCGAATAAGCACTGCATTGTATAAATGTGCAGGACCATCAAGGGTAACAAAAGGAGTGAGCAATAAAATTGGTAAAAGGTGAATTAAAAGGATTAATCGAAATCCCCATTTTTCCACCGACGCCATTTGGTCGTTATTAATCATGCTGAAAATTACCAAATTATTGGGATAGCAAAAGCAT
>JBJTMY010000196.1:0-10331 GCA_046073825.1 Bacteroidota bacterium | reverse complement strand
TGCTGGTGGTATGCTCATCGGAACAATCTTCGGATTATTGATTATTCCTGGTCTCTATTACATCTTCGCAATAAATGCGAATGATGTCATTAAAATTGGACGGAGACGAACAGCAGCACCTTCTACTGCTGAATCAAAAACAGATGCACCTGCACGATGTTTTTGAACAGCAAACTCCACAATTAATACTGCGTTTTTACCTAACAACCCAATAAGCATTACCATTGCTACCTGAGCATATATATTATTTTCAAGTCCCATCACTTTCAGCAATAAGAACGCACCAAAAATCCCGGTTGGCAACGACAACAATATTGGAAATGGTAACACAAAACTTTCATATTGTGCAGCCAATAGCAAGTAAACAAATACTAAACAAATCAAGAATATATATATTGCCTGATTTCCTTGACCTACTTCATCTTTTGAAATTCCGGCCCAATCAATACCAAAACCTTTTGGCAGTTTTGTTTTAGCCACTTCATTAATTGCATTAATGGCCGCTCCACTACTATATCCAGGAGCAGCGTCTCCACTTATCTCAGAAGAGTTATACATATTATGACGGGTAATTTCCTCTAGTCCATACACCTTTTTCATTGTCATAAATTCAGAATATGGCACCATTTCTCCTTTATCATTTTTTGTATAAAGCTTCAAGATGTCTTCAGGCAATGCCCTGTATTGTGGAAGGGCTTGCACCATTACCTTATACTGGCGATCGTATTTAATAAAGCTTGCCACATAATTACTTCCTATCAAAGTAGATAAGTTGTCCATTGCGTCACTAACAGAAATACCTTTTTGTTGTGCTTTATCATAATCGACATTTAACATGTATTGCGGGAAACTCGCATTATAAAAACTAAATACAGATTGCAACTCCGGACGTTTATTTAATTCCTTAGTAAACTCCTTATTTACCGTTTCCATTTTTTTATAATCGCCGCTACCTGCAATATCCAATAGACGTAGTTCGAAACCACCGGCTGCACCATAACCAGGTACGGCAGGAGGAGGAAACATTTCTATGGAAGCGCCTTTAATATCTTTTGTTTTCTCTTCGAGCTCTTTCATCACTTCGGCGATGGAATGTTTACGTTCATTCCAACTCTTCAAATTAATCAAACAAGTTCCAGAACAAGCTTCGGTTCCTTCTGTAAGAATTTCAAATCCAGCTGTAGTGGATACGGATTTCACGTCCTCCATTTTATTGGCCACTCTTTGAATTTGACCAAGCACTGCGTCGGTTCTTTCTAATGTAGTACCTGCTGGTGTTAACACGATTACATAGAAGACCCCCTGATCTTCATTTGGGATAAATCCTGAAGGAATAGTGCTACTTAAAAAATAAGTGCCCACACAGAAGCCTAATAACGCTACAACAGTTACCGAACGTCTGTTTACAATTTTCGATAATATATTTTTATAACGCCCTAAAACTCCGTTAAACCAATGATTAAACGCATTTAAAAATCGATCAATTGGTGTTGTTTTTTTATGCTGACCATGTGTATTTTTTAACATAACTGCACAAAGGGCAGGCGTTAACGTTAGTGCAATAATTCCTGATAAAATAATGGATGTAGCCATAGTTACTGAAAACTGACGATAAAAAATTCCGACTGGTCCAGACATAAATGCTACAGGAATAAATACGGCAGCCATTACTAATGTAATTGCAATGATAGCTCCACTGATTTCATGTAAGGCTTGCTCTGTGGCTTCCCTTGGATTTAAATTAAACTCCTCCATTTTAGCATGTACGGCCTCCACTACTACAATTGCATTATCAACTACAATCCCGATGGCAAGCACTAATGCGAAGAGCGTAATTAGGTTTAGGGTAATTCCGAAAAACTGCATGAAGAAGAAGGTTCCTATCAAGGAGACGGGAACCGCAATTGCAGGTATTAATGTAGAGCGCCAATCGCCCAAGAAAATAAATACCACCAAACTCACAAGAATAAAAGCCTCTACGAGTGTATGTATTACTTTTTCAATCGAAGCATCTAAGAATTTTGATACGTCGTAACTGATTTCATAATCCATTCCTTTCGGGAAAGAAGAACCTTTAATTTCTTCCATTCTTTGTTTTATTTTCTCAATAACGGCCGATGCATTACTTCCATACGATTGTTTAATCATGATAGAGGCCGTAGGACGTCCATTCATTTTAGAATATAAATCATAGAAGGAACTTCCAAACTCTACATCAGCCACATCCTTTACGCGCAACAATTGTCCATCAGGAGTAGAACGAATAATGATATTTTCATATCCCTCTTTCGTATTAAAGCGTCCAGGATACTTCATTACATACTCAAACGATTGCACTTTTTTTCCAGAGCTTTCGCCTACCTTTCCAGGAGCTGCTTCCAGATTTTGCTCGTCAATTGCATTTAACACCTCTTCCGTAGAAACAGAATAAGCTAACATTCGATCAGGACGCAACCAAATGCGCATAGCGTACTCACGATTACCTAAGATATCGGCAAACCCTACTCCATCAATACGCTTTAATTCAGAAAGTAAATTAATATCTGCAAAGTTGAAAAGGAAGTTCGCGTCTAATGAGGTATCCTTACTGTAAATATTCAAATACATTAACATGTTCGACTCCTCACGAGTAATCTTCACTCCTTCACGCACAACCAATGGAGGAAGCTTATTAATTACCGCGGCTACACGATTTTGAATATTTACTGATGCGATATTAGGATCTGTTCCTAATTGAAAGACCACTTGAATAGAAGCTACACCATCATTACCTGCGTCGGTAGCAATGTACTTCATTCCTTGAACACCATTAATAGCACGCTCTAATGGAATCACCACCGATTTAATGAGCAATTCGTTATTGGCACCGGGATATTCAGCGGTAATATTTACCTTAGGAGGAGAAATAGACGGGAATTGGGTAACTGGCAATTGAGTGATTGCCAACACTCCGAGAAAAGTAATAATGAGCGAAATAACAATCGCTAAAACGGGGCGCTTTATGAATTTATTAAACATATCTCTATTTTTTAATTATTTCAATTGAGATAATACTTGTTGACCATCCATAAAATTGGGAACGATTTTATCATCATCCTTTACCATTTGAATTCCATCTAATAAAATCTTGTCGTTTTCATTCAACCCGCTTTCAATAATATACAGATTAGATAATTTTTGTTTTATAACCACATTTCTAGATGCTACTACATTTTGATCATTCACCACATATACATAGGTTCTATCTTGCATTTCGTAAGTTGCCTTTTGAGGAATTATAAGTGCATCGTTGATTTTCATCGTTAATTGCACTTTCCCCGTCTCACCATGTTTTAACAACAGATCAGGATTAGGAAATTTTGCACGGAATGGAATCGTACCTGTGTTATTGTCGAATTCTCCCTCAACTGTTTCGATGGTACCAGAATATTTGTGTGGTTGATTATTAGCAAGGATTAATTTCACTTCTTGCTTTCCATTTGATGGCGATTGGCTTTTGAAGTTTAAGTATTCCGGCTCTGAAACATTGAAATAGGCATAAACATCCTTATTGTTTGAAATGGTTGTTAACAAACCACCTTCGTCAATTAAACTACCTACCTTAAATTTAATTCGATCAATGACTCCATCAAAAGGAGCCTTGATAGTAGTATAAGTAACATAAAGAGCTGCTAGGCTTTCTTCTGCTTTTGCTTTTTCAAGGTTTGCTTGCGCGGAAGCCAACTCTGCGGAAGAGACAATATTCTTATCTGCCAGCTTTTTTGCATTCGCCACTTCTATTTCGGCGGCTTTCACTTCGGCGGTTGCTTTTAACAATTCAGCTTGATACTCTAAAGGTCGGATGGTGAACAAAACCTGACCGGCCTTGACCATTTGTCCTTCATCCACGTTGATCGTTTCGAGGTATCCTTTTACCTGGGCACGTAACTCCACATTTTGGATGGATTGAATTTGTGCCACATATTCTTTAATAAATGAAGTATCCATTTTCACCGGATTGGTGACGGTGTACTTGTTTGACTCGGAGACTTCCTCCTTTTTTTCTTTGCAAGCCGACAATAAGGTGACAGCGCAAACAGACGCAATAATGAGTGATTTATACATAATTTAAAGGTTCTTGAATGGAAAAAAATGAAAAGCATTTTCAATCTAGGTGTATATGATTGAAAATATCACATCGACCGCGCTATACGTACAGGTCGAAATAAGGAAAATATCAGATTCTAAGTACTGAATGAAAAATCAGTAATGAATTGGATAGACTTTCTTTGATAAAAAGATAACCGGCTTTTTTAAGGGATGACTGAAATTTTAAAAAATCAGCATTAAAAAATAAGTCAAATAGTTCATTTTCGGAATTCTCGTCATTATCCTGCTCCTGCAAATCGTCCGATTCGCTTTCCGTTATCAACAAGTCCTGATTAGAATTTAATGAGGCATTGTGGGATGAAAAACTGGAGTGAACGCTCTGTTTTACACGAAATTGAATAGTTGGCGCATACGATTTCGCATACGCATTCATTAATCCAATTACGCAGAAAAAGGCAAAAAGCAGTTTTTTCATTTCGAGGGCGAAGATAGTATCTAAAAACGAAAGGTGCTAATGCTTAACAAAGTTTTAAGAAAATTGAATATTAGAAACTCAACACCCAGTTCGGACTTCCATAAATAAATCAGAACGTACAATGTAACTAATTAAAAAGAAAATAAATGCACCCTTCGAGATACCTCAGGGACTACTTTTTTAAAAACTCAATACTAAATTCCCATTTGCAAATAAAGTAAGTAATGTCAACACAATTACAATAAGAACAACAGACAATACCGTATTCATCTTTTTATAAAAGTCTCGGAAGTAAATCGCGTCCATCATATCATCAATATTTTGAAAAATGCTCCCAATACGATCGAAAGCGCCTTCACCTTTAACGATGTAATCGAAAGCCCCAAACTTAATGGCGTTAGCTGCCACAGACAAACTATGCTGACCAGATAGCATCACTACTTGCGTTAATGGAGAAAGCTCTTTGATTTTTTTCAGCACCTCAACTCCATTCATAGCCGATTGATTCACCGTATTTAAATCGTGATCTAACACCACCACCGACGGCGATAAATGCCAATTTTTTAAAGCTTCTTCGCCCGTACCAAATGAATGCACTTCTAATTTAAACTTCGCTGAGACTAAGTCCTTTAACATTTCTGCCTGTAAAGGTTCATCTTCAATTATGAATACGACCTTGGTTTGCTTTGGCATTGTTGGATTTTCATACAAATAACTAGAATACATAATATTATCGATTTGGTGACCAAAGATAATAAAAAGTGTTTCCTTAATTAATGACTTCATAACCACCCCAACCAACCAACAAGATACCGAAGATGGTAAATCCGTACATAAATAAATCGATAGACCCCCCTTGCTGCACCAATATAACTGACATAACGAAACCTGTAATAATAAAGAACACCCCTGCGACGACTAGGGTCATGCCTTTATTACGGCGTTTTTTACAGATTTCTAAATTGAGTTTTACCATGGCTTCAGCCAAGACTCCCTCATTGACTATTCCGGATGAATCTTGAATAATTTCATTTTTAATTTGATGATAAATCTGCTTGGAATCAAGTCCTTGAGCCGATAACTCCAACGCCCGTTGCAGGCGAACATTTAATTCTTCGTCGTGGTTCATTTTTTAAAAATACATCTGAATATGTAACCATCCAATATGATTTTAGTCACTTAAATCACAAAGAAGGATGCTTTAATTTCTTATTCAACCACGTTAGTTTTTTTCTAAAACAAAACTTCCTCAAAGTGTTTTATTAAAAATATTATACAATTAAATTTTAGCGATTTACAAAAAATAAACATGCGTAAAACACCAATTATTTGTAAAAAAAATTACGGACAAAAGTAATATGTCCTGTTTCCCCTATTTATTACATTTTTTAAAAGAACGTTTTTTGGTTTTTACCCCGAAATACGAATCATTTACCAAAATTTTAAAAAAATGGGGCCTTTCATTTCGGAATTTGCGATTTGATAAATTGGGCTGAGGTGAAGTGCATTTGAGTGAATACACCTATAAAATAATTGAATAACACGATAACCAAAATAAAAAACTCCCGTAAGAGGGCTCGAATTGAAAACACAAACATGTGATTATGCGACCACAAATTTATTCAACCTTAAACAGCTCTAAGTTCATTTCATGTATGATGGAAATTGCAAATAAAAAGCTATTTTCATTACTGATTCTCGTATTACTGACAGTAAATATCAGTAACGGGCAGATTGCACTTAGGGGAACAGCCACATCTGGAACCACCTCCAACACATCCATCACCATTAACAAACCTACGGGAGTTGTTGCTGGAGATGTCATGATTGTGAATATTGCCCAGAATGGTAATAATACTACCAACCCGAGTTTAAGTGGATGGACTTTAATACAAGGTTCTGCTCTAGCAGGCTCCTCTAGATATCAAGCAGTTCTTTATAAAGTGGCAGGTGCCTCAGAGGGCTCGAGCTATACTTTTACACTTGGATCAGGAGTTACTAGTGCTGCCGGTAGTATTGTTGCATTTTCGAATGTAGACGTGAGTGGTACCGACCCCTTTGATGTAACACCAGGAACAATTACCGCTTCGACTTCAGGCTCAACAAGTGTTTCAGCAACTTCATTAACCACTGTTTCAAACAATGCGGCCATCATCATGTTTGGTGCAGCTGTTAGTTCTGCTCCAACTTGGTCAGGTTGGTCAACTACATCACCTGCTACCTTAACAGAACTTTACGATAATCAGAGCGCGAGTGCATCCGTTGGAGCAGCATGGGCTTTAAAATCTACTGCGGGTAGTACTGGAGCTGGTTCTGCCACTTTAAGTGCTTCAGAGAGAAATGGAGGAATTTTGATTGCCTTAGCACCTATCAAGACGGCGACTACAACTACTATAGCCAGCTCAATAAATCCAACAACATACGGTACAGCCCCTACATTCACCGCTACTGTATCACCAAGTGCAGTTTCAGGAACTGTTGAATTTTTTAATGGAGCTACTTCTTTAGGAATAGTTACCTTAACAGGAACCACTACTAAAACAGCAACACTTACCCCAACAGCCACTCAATTGAGTGCAGGGACATTATCTATTAAAGCTGTTTATAGCGGAAATGCAGTCTATGCATCAAGTACCTCCGCTAACCTATCACAAACTGTCAATCAACGAGCAATTACCTTAACAGGTAGCAAAGTATATGATGGGACCAATGCTGCTGCTGCGGCAACATTAACTGTTTCCAACAATATCGACGGAGCCAATCTTACTTTAGCTGGTTCGGCTGTTGCCTCCTCTCAAAATGTTGGAACGAGAACTTTAGCAATACCAGTATCTCCAGCTAGGATTCAATTTGCCAGTGGAAGTACTGGCGCCAATGCTGCTTCATCATTTACAGTTACATTACCATCTGCACCTCAAAATGGAAATACATTAATAGCTGTCGTTTCAACAAGAAATAATGCAGCCAATACAGTATCCTCCATTACTCAAACAGGTGTTACAGGTTGGACGAGGGCTACTCAAGCAATAAATGCTAATGGATCTACTACCGAAATTTGGTACGCACCATCTTCTACCATTTCAGGTGCTTCCGTAACAGTTAATTTAGCTCAATCAAATGTAAGAACGGCTGCTACCGTAATTGAATATAAAGGAGTATATTCTGTTGATCCTTTGGATGTGGTAAACAATAATTTTGGCACAGGGACAGCCGCTTCTACCGGATCAATTACAACAACGCAAAATAATTCACTTCTAATTGGGGGCGTGTCTTACACCAACTCAGCTAACACACTAGGAAGTATTTCAGGAGGTTTTACCACCGTTACAACAACAAGTACTACTAATGGAACAACCACAAACAATACAGAGTTATATGTATTAGAAAACATTGTTACATCAACAAGTACTTATACAACAGGTGGAACCATTAGTGCTAGTTCAAATTGGACAGCGGCTATTGTTGCTTTGAATGCAGAATTACCTAACGGTACTGCATTAACGCTAGGTGGAAGTGCTGCTGCCAATTATACCACAACAGGACTTTCAGGAACTTATACGATCAGCAGTCCTACATTAACCATCACTGCAAAAAACATCACCAAATGCTTTGGAACCACTTATACCTTTAGCAGTGCAGATTATACCATTACTGGATTAGTAGCAGGAGAAACAGTTGGTAGTGTAACATTAACAAGTTCTGGTGCTGCATCAACAGCAGCTGCTGGAACCTACAGTATTGTCCCATCTGCTGCCACAGGAGGTACTTTTACCGCTTCTAATTACACGATAAACTATGTAAATGGAACGATGACGGTTGGAGCTATCCCGGTTGCACCGACAGCAGGAAACAATTCACGATGCGGTACGGGAACCGTCGCTCTTTCAGCAACACCTGGAGCAGGAGAAACCATAGATTGGTATGCTGCCGCAACAGGAGGTACTGCATTATTAACAGGATCGAATACCTACACAACGCCTAGTTTAACCACTACCACCACTTATTACGCGGAAGCAAGAAACACAACTGCCGGATGTTTATCGACAACAAGAACGGCAGTAACTGCCACTGTCAATGCAATTCCAACTGCTAGTATTAGTGGAACAACCACTGCCTGTGGATCCGTTTCATTAACGGCTTCAGGTGGTGCAACTTATTTATGGAGCGGTGGAACAACAACTACCTCCGCCTCTAACACTTTCACAACAAGTGGTACCTATACAGTAACTGTTACAAGTGCTAGTGGTTGTACTAGTACATCTTCTGCAACTGTGACAGTAAATTCAGTTCCAAGTGGATTAACAGCCAGCACCAATTCATCAGCTATTTGTACAGGTTCATCCGCTAATTTATCAGCAACTGCTACTGGTCTAACTTCTGGAACAATTGCCTTTCAAGGATTTGAAACTTCTGGAAGCACAGTTAATTATACCTCTACTGGTGGAGCAACAAAAAATGGAACATCTGGCTTTTCTGATGCTCCTTCTTTCGTCTCATTTGCAAGTACAGGATCTAATTCTTATTGGATAAACAATGGAACTGCTACAATTACCACTGGTAACATCACTGGGTTGGCAAGTTATTCATCAAAGAAAATTTCTGTGGATTTAGCCTCCTTTTCAATTGGATCTACCTCTAACGGCGCTGACGGAACTGACGTAGTAACAATAGCAGTTTCATTGGATGGAGGAACAACCTATTCAAATGAGTTATCAGTTAATGGAGGAACGTCAGGAAATTCTTATTGGTCATTTACTTCAGGAACAGGAATAGCTACAGTAACCTACGATGGAAATAACTCAGCAACGATTTTTGCACCAACTGGTGGCGGAGCAAGAACAACAGATGGATATAGCACTTTGGAAGTTAATCTTCCAGAAAATTGCTCGCAGGCTATTATAAAAATCACCATGCTTAACAATTCAACTAATGAAGCATGGTTGGTTGACAATATTACCCTAACAGGAATACCAACCACATTTGCATGGACAAGTAATCCTTCTGGTTTTACATCCTCGTCGCAAAATGTTACGGTAAGTCCTACCGTTAGTACAGTTTACACAGTTACAGCTACTGGTTCTAATGGTTGTACAGCTTCCGACACTGTTGGAGTTACTGTTGCACAACCGAATGCGGCAACGATTAGTTATAGTGGAACACCATTTTGTAAAACGGTAACCTCAGCACTTGTTACAAGAACAGGAACCACAGGTGGCACTTATTCTTCAACGGCAGGTTTATCAATTAATGCATCGACAGGAGAAATCAATCCCTCATTAAGCACGGCGGGCACCTATACAGTAACCTATTCAATGGCTGCTAATGGCTGTACGGCTGCAACAGCAACTACCTCAGTTACGATTAACGCAGAGGCAACGGGTACAATAAATTATACAGGAACTCCTTTTTGTAAATCGCTTACGACTGCGCAATCTGTTACATTAACCGGAACAACTGGTGGTACTTACAGTGCATCACCTGCAGGATTAAGTATTAATGCTTCTACAGGAGCAATTACTCCTTCAACTAGTACAGCAGGAACCTATACCATTACCTACACTGTTACTCCTGGAGGTTGTACTACTTATACAACAACTACCACTGCTACCATAACTACATTACCTGCTGCAACTATCAGTTACGCAGGTACGCCATTTTGTAAATCGGTGGCAACGGCACAACCGGTTACTGTAACTGGTACTATGGGAGGAACTTTTAGTTCTACAGCAGGCTTGACTATTAATGCAAGTACGGGAGAAATTACACC
>JBJTMY010000195.1:0-9193 GCA_046073825.1 Bacteroidota bacterium | reverse complement strand
CATCCATTCGCATCGGTTGTAGTAACGGTGTATGTACCTGCCGTTAGATTATTAATCGTTGATGTGGTCGAACCATTATTCCATAAATAAGTATATCCTGATGTTCCATTCGTTGAACTTGCTGTGGCCGCTCCTGTATTTCCACCATTACATAAAACATTAGTCGTACTTGGAATCGCAACACTTAATAAAGTTGGTTGAGTAATCGTTGCAGTTGTCGTTGCTGTACATCCATTCGCATCGGTTGTAGTAACGGTGTATGTACCTGCCGTTAGATTATTAATCGTTGATGTGGTCGAACCATTATTCCATAAATAAGTATATCCTGATGTTCCATTCGTTGAACTTGCTGTGGCTGATCCTGTGTTGCCTCCATTACATAAAACATTTGTAGTGCTCGGTATCGTAACACTTAATAAGGTTGGTTGAGTAATCGTTGTAGTAGTCGTTGCTGTACATCCATTCGCATCGGTTGTAGTAACGGTGTATGTACCTGCCGTTAGATTACTGATTGTTGATGTGGTCGCACCGGTATTCCACTGATAAGTATAGTTTGCAGTACCGTTTGATGCTAACGCAGTAGCTGCTCCTGTTGCACCTCCATTACATAAAACATTAGTCGTACTTGGAATCGCAACACTTAATGATGTTGGCTGAGCAATAGTAGCAGTGGTCGTTGCTGTACATCCATTCGCATCGGTTGTAGTAACGGTGTAGGTCCCCGCCGTTAGATTATTAATCGTTGATGTGGTCGCACCATTATTCCATAAATAAGTATATCCTGATGTTCCATTCGTTGAACTTGCTGTAGCTGCTCCTGTATTCCCTCCATTACATAAAACATTGGTTGTACTTGGTATTGCAATCGTTAGCAAACTTGGTTGGGTGATGACTACAGAAACGGACGAGGTACAGCCGTTGGCATCTGTTACATTAACGGAATAACTTCCAGCGGCCAAATTAGTTGCCGATGATGAATTACCTCCGCTTGGTAACCAACTATAAATAAAGGGACCAGTACCTGAACTGACATTCACCTGTGCATTACCGTTAGTGCCACCAAAACAGCTTACATTATTGCTGCTAACTACATTAACAGTTGGACCACCTGCACTACCTACATTGACTGCTGCATTCATTGAACATCCGTTTGCATCAGTTACAGTTACTACATAACCACCAGATGCAACATTATTAATCACTGAAGTGGTCTGTCCGCCCGACCATAAATAAGTATATGCCGAAACCCCTCCAACAACATTTATACTAGCAGTACCATTCAATTGACCACAAGTGGATATTGTACTTGACGGTGTTAAAACTAAAGGAGAAGGTTGTGTAATTACAATATTTGCAAGAGCTGTACACCCATTTGCATCTGTTGCAGTCACCGTGTAGGTTCCTGATGCAAGATTATTGTTGGTAGCCGTTACAGTACCCGTATTCCACTGATAGGTATATCCAAAAGTCCCATTCAATGCTAATGCAGTTGCTGAACCTGTTGAACCTCCATTACATAAAACATTCGCTGACGATGGTATGGAAACAGTCAATAAAACTGGCTGTGCAATTGAAACAGATGCTGAAGCTGTACATCCATTTACATCCGTAGCAGTAACCGTGTAGGTCCCTGCTGTTAGATTGTTTATGGTTGCGGTAGTCGATCCTGTATTCCACAAAAAAGTATAATTCGGTGTGCCATTCAATGCGGTAGCAGTGGCTGCTCCTGTCGCACCTCCATTACATAGCACATTTGTAGAAGAAGGAATTGCGGCCGTCAATAACGAAGGTTGAGTAATTGTGGTAGCCGATGAAATTGTACATCCTTTTGAATCAGTTGCAGTAACTGTATACGTACCAGCAGTCAAATTACTTATACTTGCTGTTGTTGCACCATTGTTCCATTGGTATGTATAATTTGCGGTTCCATTGGATGCTAAGGCTGTTGCAGAACCAGTTGAAGCTCCATTACACAAAACATTTGTTGTGGATGGAATTGCAATCGTTAATTGAGTAGGCTGTAAAATTACTGACGAAGTTGTTGCTGTACATCCGTAAAGATCTGTCACAGTAACTGTATAGGTTCCCACCGACAATCCAGATGCGTTTGCGCTATTAGAACCATTACTCCACAAATAAGTATATGTTGGCGTACCTCCTGAGCTATTAGTGTTTATACTTCCATTTGCACCACCATAACAACTTACATTAGTTACCGTGGGCATTGATATGCTTAAAAGGGGTTGCTGCGTTAATGTAGCTGAAACAACAGAATTATTCATACAACCATTTGCATCTGTAACTGTGACAGTATAAGAACCAGAAGGCAGTCCGTTAATTATATTCGTTGTTGCTCCATTGGACCATAAGTAAGTATAAGGCGATGTTCCTCCATTGCCTATCGCAGTAATGGCACCCGTACTTTGTCCAAAACAATTAATATTCGTTGTAGAAAAAATGGATGCATTCACAGCAATTGGTGCATTTACAGCATTGCTTAATGTTGCAGTGCAACCGTTAGCTGTACTAACGGTAACCGTATACGTTCCTGCCGATAAACCTGAAAGATCTTGATTGGTCGAGCCATTTGACCATTGGTAAGTATATGGTGCAGTTCCTCCAGTAGCAGTTACATCAATTGATCCATTAGCATTACCTATACACAATGGGTTCGTAATAACACTAGTAACAGTTGGAACAGGTACTACTACAACTGACAAAGTAGTAGTCGTCGCACATTGTCCAACTGCTGGCGTAAATAAATACGAACCAGAAGTAGTATTACTAATCGTAGCAGGCAACCATGTTCCCGGAATTCCATTCAAAGATGTCGTAGGCAATGCAGGAGCAGTAGTACCTGCGCAAATTGGTCCAATTTGATTGAATGTAGGAACAACCGGTGGATTAACGGTAATAGGCACACTTGCAGTCGACGTACATCCGCAAGCGTTAGTAACAGTAAGAGTATACGTTGTAGATGATGTTGGACAAGCAACAGGGTTAAGAATATTTGTAGCAGATAAATTTGTTGTTGGCGACCATGAATAGGTATAGGTTGTTTGATTTGCCAAAGTAATTGACCAATTTTGTATTGAACCGGCATCTCCACCAAGATCATCACCCACCCATAAACACCAAGATCCATTTATTGAAGTCCCATTAAAAGCACTAAAATTATTTCCAGTGCCCATTGGCTTAAAGGTTCCAGTAAATGGTGCGGCTGCAGCACCGCCAGCGATAACGGCTGCTCCTGTAGCAGAAAAAACTGTATTCGTATAATTATCACCTCCTGCACCTAAATCTTGTGCTAGCAAATAATAAACTCCATTAGGTGCTTGAAGATAAATGTCCAAATCGGCATCATAAGTATGCAATAAATTTAACTTTACAGATAATACATCACCAGTATTCCAGACTTGATCGCAAACTCCGCCTACTTCAATACATGTATGCGCCCAATTTCCTGTATTTATTGTTGGATTTCCATTTGTACCACTGATTCCACCATCAGCAATAGCTGCACACTCCTTTGTTGTTAATGTAGTATTGCCTGCTGTAACTCCCGAATTAATGGTAGCATTTAAATTTGAACATTGCCCTAAACAAATCGTGCTAGGAGTAGCTGTTAAATTAATAGTTGGCGGTCCTTGATAAACTCCTGAAAATGTTATTGCTCCGCATCCGCCAGCATCAGTAACCGAAATTGAATATGTTTGACCTGCTGACAAACCTGAAATCGTTACAGAGCCTCCAGCAGTCGCAGATGTTGCATTAATTGTTCCTGAACCAGTGTTCGTTACAGAATAAAGTCCACTTAAAAATTCTGGATAGCCTCCAGAAATTTGGATACTAACCGCTCCTGCACAACTTACTGAGGCATTAAAAGTAATCGGGTTTAAGAAAGTAATGGCAATAGGATTACCTACATCAAAACAACCATCACCATTTTGGTCATGAGCCACTACTCCGTCGAAGTTCACTCCATTATCACCATCATCAGCTGTTAAAGGAACAAACACCAAGGTGTTATTTGCAGAACTAATTCCTGGCAAGTTAAGCAAAGGGGAACCACAACTTGAAGAGTTGGTTGCGTAGGCATTGGCCGTAAAGTCTTGCCCTGTCCAGTAATAACCCGTCCAATTGGGATCAAGATCAGGATCTGGAACAGTTGGACCCGGAGGTAAATAAATTGCGTAGAACAGTTCCGCATCGTCAAACCCTGGGTCGTATGATGGCGGTAATACATAATCGTTATTACTTACAATACTTACTGTTCCACCACTACATAGGGTAACTTGTGTGTTTGTTCCCGATGTAGTTACAGTTCCATTATTTGCCGTAACAGTGACTGTTCCTGCATTAGCTCCGCAACATTGCGGCTCTGCTATAATTATGGAATCAATAGTTGGAGCTCCTACTGCCGAATATATTGCTTTTATTGTGCAATTTCCACCATTACCATTTGAAGCAGGTAAGGTCCAGTTTAATGGACTCGTAAAAGGTGCATTAAACGTAATACTTCCTCCACAAGAACTAGAAATAGTTAAAGTTCCCGTTGCAGGCATGCAACTATTCGTTGTTAAGGTGCCAGTTAAAGTATATTGTCCGGCTATACAGGGGCCAGGCGTCGCCGTTAGTGTATTACAACTTGGGGCTAAATAAGTAGCAGGCAATATAATTGGAGCTCCTCCAGCTGAAAACACAGCAGTTACTGAATGTTGATTTCCATCCCCACATATATTGGGAATTGAATAAGATATATTACTTGCAAATGGTGCATTAAAAACCTGACTTCCACCACTCGAATTGGCAATTGTTAATGTACCTGTAGTTGGTGGCGCAGGAACATCAACAGATCCTGTCAGCGTAAAATAACCTCCCGAACAAGCACCAGGTATTGCTGTAAGTAAATTACAATTTGTTGAACCTGATCCAACGGTATTGGAGTTTGTTTGATTAAACTGTATACTTCCTGGCTGATTCGAAAAATTTGTAATTAGCATCATGTACCATTGCCCTGCTACTGCATTTGGAATAGTCGCCGTTTCTACGGCAGCAGTTGAATAACTACAGTCCACAATATTGTTAGTGGCTAATCCAGCACACATAGCGGCTTGTGATGCAAATGGACCCCATAAGACAAAGTCCACGTCGATTCCGACACCTGCATTTGTGGTTTGAGAAATATTAAAAGTAATTGGACCTGTGCTTTGAATATTCATAAAATAAAATGCAGGATTCGGTGTTGATAAACAACATCCGTAAATCCCACCACCTCCTAAAGAAGCAACATTTGTGGTATTACAATAATCGTATGATGTTCCAGTACAAAAAGGGTCGGCACTTGAGCAAGAAGCATTCGTTGAATTAGAGGCACAAGGGGTTAATTGCTCCACGCAAATTGAAAAGTCTCCAGGATTATCATTTCCATACTCCCAAAACCGAATAAAAACGGTAGAACCTGGTGTTAATCCATTTGCAGTAATGGAAGGCATTAAACCATTTGCGCTACCATCATCATCACAAGTAATTAATGTTAAATTACTGCATGTACCAGAATAAATTGCCATTCCTCCATCGGTTACTGTACCCGTATTGGAATCAAATAATAAACTTCCAGAGGCGGGTACCGTTACAGAAAACCATACATCACCTCCTAAATAATTTGCACATCCTGGAGCAGGAACACCGGAAGTAGCCGTGGCATTTGTGGTAGTACCCGTAACATAATTACAACTGGTACCAGCTGTTAATGGTATTGCATTACATGGTTCATCATTCACAGGTGCTTGCGCAAATGCACTATGACAAAATATAAACACAAACAATAAAAAAAGTAGATGTTTCTTCATAGGCCTCGATTAATTAACAACAAAATTTTGCTCGATGAAATTTGCGCTCACATTATTGGATAAAAATAAATCTTTGATAGTAGTTGACTCTGTTTCAAGAGAAGTAATTATCTGAATTCTATGTCCGCCTTGATATTTTATTGTTGTTAATCCTGGAAATGATTTTAAGAATAATAGCTTTTGTTGAATATCAGTTGAATTATTTATTATCAACACGTCAGCAATTAATGCTCGTTTAACACCAGAATAAATTGGGACGCCATTCCTTTTATTCTCTTGCACTTTTTGTTTCACCTCATCTGACAATCTTGAAAAATCAATTTTTGTATAGACGTTTTCGCCTTTAGATGATGTGCCCTCATTGGCACTTTGAGCATTTATTACACAATTAAATGAGCAAAATATTATTATCAAAAACACATTTGTCTTAATCATAGAGGTAATTATTAAACAGTTAGTAATCCAACAAAGCCACTCTCTAAATTAGGAAATCAGTGGAATTAAACAAGAATTAACTATTAAATTTATCAAATAAGTGAAATAGGATGTTAATAAAGAATTAATCACAACTGAACAGGATCAATTCAACTCTAATTTTATGAATGAAAACACCCATCACAGTTTCGACTTACTCCATTTAATATATAATGTAATATAATTATTTTATTATACAATATTTGCCAAACAAATGAACATAAAATATTACCACTTCTACCTGTTAAAACTAAACCATCCAAACATTAGTAATCTCCATTTTCTAGCGCATTCATCGAGTTACCTTTAACTCCAATCCATTCTGCGAAAGCCCTCTCTAATGTTGTTAAAAACACTGTTGGCTCTTGCGCTCCTGATACAGTATACTTTTGGTCAAACACAAAAAAAGGAACCCCTCTCACGCCTACTTGTCGTGATTCATAAATATCATTTTGAATTTCATTGACAAACAACTCGCTTTCAAACACACGATATATCGCTTGAGCCTCTAATCCTATAGCAACACCTATTTCTACTAAGGTTTCCTGATTGGAAATGCTTTTTCCTTCCGTAAAATAAGCATGAAAAAGGGCCTCTTCAGCTTCATGCTGCTTTCCATAACTTTTTGCTAAGTGAAGCAGCTGATGAGCGTATAAAGTATTACCAGGCTTTGCCAAATCAAACCGATAATCGAGTTCCACCTCTTTTGCTGATATTGCGAGTTGGTCATGCATCTCCTTCGACTTTTCCATGGTGATATTATATTTTTCAGCAATTAACTGATAAACACTTTTATCATAATGAAAATCCATTTCAGGCTGGAGCTGAAAACTTTTCCATTCCACTTGCACTTTTTCTTTGTTAAAGAATTTTTCAAGCGCTAATTCAAACTTGCGTTTACCTATGTAGCAAAATGGACAAACAATATCACTCCAAATTTCAACGGTCATTTTATCTTTCATCTTATTAATTTCTTCTTGGCTTATTTTTATAATAAGCGATTAGGTCAAAAAATTCCTGATTTGTTTCCAAAAATACTTAACTAGTTTAAAAAGGCAGTGATTTTCCAACAGAGGTTGTTTAAGTTTAAAAAAATTAAATTTGAAGGTGGTCTTCTGATCTAGATCGCAATCCAATATTCTATTGGGAGAACTGAACGGCTGTAACAATTAGCAAAACAACTCGAAAAAGCACTCAATGCCATGGGGAGACAGCAGCCCCGCCCCGCGTTAAAATTACCCAATGGAAAATAATTATTCGGTTATTAAACATTTACAAACGTTTAAGTTGATTTTTGGACTTGATACTATTGAAAGTAGTAATGTCAGCTTTCTTGAAAATAAAATTCCAATAGCCCCGAATTATCTCCGAGACTTTTCTACTTCGAAAGATACAGTGAAGTGTAAAGCCGAGCGTTAAATATAAAAAGCCCCGAATTAGTTCCGAGGCTTTTCTACTTCGAAAGACACAGCGAAGTGTAAAGCCGAGCGTTAAATATAAAAAGCCCCGAATTATCTCCGAGGCTTTTCTACTTCGAAAGATACAGCGAAGTGTAAAGCGAGCGTTAAATATAAAAAGCCCCGAATTATCTCCGAGGCTTTTCTACTTCGAAAGATACAGCGAAGTGTAAAGCCGAGCGTTAAATATAAAAAGCCCCGAATTAGTTCCGAGGCTTTTCTACTTCGCTGTACCCAGGATCGATTTCGACAACTTTTGGGAGAACCGAACGGCTTTCTTGAAATTAAAAAACCCTGTAGTGTACTACTACAGGGTTGCTTTGTACCCGGGATCGGAGTCGAACCGATACGGCTGTTAAGGCCACAGGATTTTAAGTCCTGCGTGTCTACCAATTCCACCACCTGGGCTTTTCAATGACATCGGTCAAAGAAAATAATCTTAGAACTGAATGAAAAAGCCTCCTTAGGGAGGCCTTGAGCGAAAGACGGGGGTCGAACCCGCGACCTCGACCTTGGCAAGGTCGCGCTCTACCAACTGAGCTACTTTCGCATATTCCTATAAAGAAATTATTTTAAGAACGTCTTCAGCACTTTTATACTGAACGGGTCGCAAAATTAAGTTTTTAATCGGTTTGAAACCAAATTTTCGACAAATTATTTTACTTTTTCTTTAGAAATCAACTTCTTAATTTCATTTAACTTGATTAAGGCTTCGACTGGTGTCAATGAATTGATATCCGTATCGGCAATTTCATCCCTAATCTGCATCAAAAGTGGATCATCCAACTGAAAAATACTTAATTGCATCTCCCCACTATCTAAACTGGCAGACTTCGATTCTCCATCATTTTTTAAGTCGTGATTATATTCCAGCTTCTTAAGGACTTGCTCCGCCTTATTTAAGACCTGCAAAGGCATTCCTGCCATTCTAGCCACATGTATTCCAAAACTATGCTCACTCCCGCCAGGTATTAACTTCCTTAAAAAGAGAATGGTATTACCCAATTCTTTTATAGACACATTATAATTCTTCACTCTTTTAAACTGAACTGCCATATCATTTAATTCATGATAGTGGGTAGCAAATAATGTTTTGGGGTTATGCTTTGGATGCTGATGCAAATATTCCGCAATCGCCCAAGCAATAGAAATCCCATCGTAAGTAGAGGTACCTCGACCAATTTCATCCAAGAGCACTAAGCTTCGGTTAGTAATGTTGTGTAAGATGCTTGCTGTTTCATTCATCTCAACCATAAATGTCGATTCACCCTGAGAAAGATTATCGCTAGCTCCTACTCGCGTAAAAATTTTATCAACCCATCCAATCTCTGCAGATGTCGCGGGAACATAAGCCCCTATCTGCGCCATCAAAACAATCAATGCCGTCTGACGAAGAATAGCCGACTTACC
>JBJTMY010000194.1:0-4405 GCA_046073825.1 Bacteroidota bacterium | reverse complement strand
TCTTTATTTCTTGCTTGTTATACGCTTGCAGCAACGGACAAAATACTGGATATTCATTATTAGAACCTTCGGCTTTCAGTGAAAAATTAAAATCGTCTTCCGATATAACGTTGGTGGATGTCCGCACACCCGATGAATTTTCTGCTGGCCATTTACCAAACGCACTGAACATTGATTGGAACGGAGATCAGTTTAATGCAGCAACGGAAAAACTGGACAAAAGCAAACCAGTATTTGTTTATTGTATGAGTGGTGGTAGAAGTCATAGTGCAGCGCAGGACTTACAAAAGCGTGGCTTTAAAAACATCACAGAGCTCAAAGGAGGAATTTTGAAATGGAGAGCAGCGGGCTTGCCAGAACAAAATGGTGTCGCTACAACAAATATCAATGGGCCATCTGAAATGACCAAGATGGACATGGACAAGATGATTATCGATAATAAACTTATCATCTTCGATTTCTTTGCAGAATGGTGTGGGCCTTGTAAAAAGCTAAAGCCTGAGCTAGAAGCCTTAGAAGCTGCGCATAAAGGTCAGGTAAAGGTGGTACGTATTGATGTCGACAAAAACAAAAACCTAGCACGCGAACTTCAGATTACCGAGATTCCCATTATCATGATCTATAAAAACAAACAAATCCAATGGACCGGCACTGGTTATTTCCCAATGAAAGACATTGAAGTGAATTGTGGGTTTTAGGAATAAAGATTTTAAATTAATCTATTAATTTTTCTCGAATTCAGTTGTTAATTTTTAATCCAATATTGATGAAGTAAAAAGTGCTTTAAAATGCACTTTTATATGGATTTACCTATTCAATTAGCCTAGAAAGTAACTAAAAGTGCGATATATTGCACTTTAGGTAGGAGGGAAATTTAAAGCTAATTTATCTATAGACCACTAAAACTATCATCTTGGTCTAGAAAAACAAGAATAGCCAATGTGCTTTAAATTCTATTTTATGATGAAGGATATTGAGGTGAATTGTGTGATTTAGATTTATTAAAAAACTCACAAGACAACTAGTTTCTTGCGCTCCTCCAACCAACCACCTCCCAAACAACAATTAATGCTATAAGCAATAAACTGGCATAAAAAAGTACAGCCAAAGATCCGCCACCTTTGAAATTTTCTGGGTTGATGAATAGTAGGATGTTTAGGAAAAGTCCAACGAGTAATAGAATGGTTTTAAAAAGTCTGTTTGATTTACTTCGAATCAATCCAATAATTGCTACTAGATAAAATGCAAGGTAACAGAAATTAATTTGAAAATGTGTCAATTTGAAAATATGCTAATATTTGCACTCAGCACGAAAAATTGCCAATTATGATTGCTTACACCTAGTGTGATATTATAGCAATTATTTATCGTTCGTTTATATTTTTCAAATGCCTTCGAGTGAAAAAATATTTCGCGTTTTATATTCTGAAACATATTGACTATATGCATAAATCCTCCCAAATAGATATATAAATAACTTATCGAGAGTCACCTAATGACATTTTCAAATTAGCACATCAACACATTATCAAATTAACGTAAAGCGTGTTCCACAACTTCGGAACTCTGCTTTACGGTCACCATCCCCCTCCTGCGCCCCCACCACCAAAACTACCACCACCAAAGCCACCGAAACCTCCTCCATTACCACGATCTGAATGATCATAACCTCCACCATATCCGAAGCCACCACTCCCGCGAGTAAAATCCGTCCAACGCCCACTATGCGTTCTCGTGGCCGCATTTAAAAGTTGCCAAGCTACCCAAAAGGATATTCCGTTATTCATCGCATATCGACGCACACTAACTACCTTGAATATTATTATTAAAGCAAAAAAGAATAAAACAAAAAAGATAGGACCCGACTTGACTTTACGATATCCTTTTTTATCTCCAGTTGCCTTGTAAGGCTCGCCTTTGACCGCATCTATTATCTTACTAACGCCATTGTCTATACCCTCAAAATATTTTCCTTCCTTAAAAAACGGACGAATATCGTTGCTGATAATCTTTCCACATAAGGCATCTGGCAATGCTCCTTCAACTCCATAACCCGTAGCAATGAATAATTGCTTGTCATTAATTGCAATACATAACAATACTCCATTCTCATTCCCCTTCGTACCAATCTTCCATTGATTGCCTAGCTCTGTCGCATAGTCACTGATAGGTATATACGAAGTGGTCGCAATCATCACCACCGAAACTTGCGTGGATGTGGAATCAGCAAAGGCCACTAATTTACTTTCTAATGCATCAACCTGTTGTCCGCTTAATGTATTTGTAAAATCATTGACCAAGCGCGGAGGGTCGGATGGTTTGGGATAAACAACCTCTGCTCGAACACTAGTAAGCATTACACTAATAATTAGTAATAATAAGTAAACCTTTTTCATCTATCCTATTATAATGTCGTTCGGCAATTCGTTTTTATCGTTTGCCCTTGGTGGAAAAAATTTACTTAATACCCAGCCCGTATCATTTATCGCATCCATTAATCCTACCATGTATTGTCTTTCTCTAAAAGCAGTAACCATCTTTTGTTTAATCGATCTCCAAAACTCCTCTCCTACTTTTTGATGAATACCCGAATCACCAATGATGGCCATTTTTATGTCCGAAAGCGACATAAATCAAAACTCCATTTCTCAATTCAGTTTTGTGCATTCCTAGTTTTTCAAAGATAAATGCAGCTCTGTCCATTACATCCGCTTCGCATTCTTCTTCCAAATACAAACGAATTTCTCCCGAAGTATTTTCTTCAGCACTTCCAATTGCAGCTTTCAATTCCTGCAAATTTTGTTCGGTAATACTTCCAGTGATAGGCATGTGAATTAATTGAAGTTAACTTCCACCGGCTTTTCTGTTCCTGCATCAGCTTGAAAAAATGATTTTTCCTGAAATCCGAAAAAGCCTGCAACAATATTTCTTGGGAATGTTTTTATTGTAAGATTATAATCTTGTACCGATTCATTAAATGTCTTACGTGCAAAGGTGATTCTGTTTTCGGTGCCAGCCAATTCATTCATCAATCCTTGAAAGGCTTCGGTAGTTTTTAATTGTGGGTAATTTTCGGCAACCGCTAGTAAACGACTGATTGCTCCACCGGCCTGATTTTGTGCTGCCTGAAATTTAGCTAATTGCTCGGGAGTTATATTACTCGGGTCAATTTTAATTGATGTCGCATTCGCTCTCGCTTGCATGACTTGTGTTAATGTCTCTTGTTCAAATTTCGCAGAACCTTTTATTGTATTTACAAGGTTGGGAATCAGATTAGCACGTCGCTGGTAATTATTCTCTACTTGCGCCCAAGCCGTCTTGATAGCAAGATCTTTTGCTACCATGTTGTTGTAATTTCCTGCGATAAACTGATAAGCAGCAAAAATGATTAGCAGGAATGCAGCAAAGATGACGAGCAGTACTTTGTAAATAGGTTTCATAGTTGAATTAGTTTGATTGCTTTAACGAATGTACTATAATTTTATTTCACATTAGGAAACGTAAATAATTAATTTTAAAACCCTCGGCCATGAACTTTTTCTCGTAAGTTGTTTGAATATTCAGATTAAATCCTTCAGGAGTATCTGTATATAAGTCTTTAGTGCACACTTCCATCGAACCTTCTTCCTTCTCTAGTACTTCCAAGGTATATTCAAATAATCCGATGTTGTCTGTTTTCAAGTGCAACTTGCCCCCAGGTTTCAATAACATGCGATAAAGATTCATGAATTTTTTGTTGGTTAATCTTCTGTTCTCTCGCGTTAATTGTGGTTGTGGGTCTGGAAAGGTAATCCAAATTTCACTCACTTCGCCTCTCTCAAAAAATTGTGCAAGCCATTCGATGTGCACTCGTAAAAATGCTGCGTTTAAAATATTTTCTTCGTTGGCTGTTTTAGCCCCTCTCCATATTCTCGCCCCTTTGATATCGATACCAATAAAATTTTTATCAGGATTATCTTTTGATAGTGCCACTGTGTATTCTCCTCGTCCACATCCAATTTCTAATACGATCGGATGATCATTCTTAAAAACATTTTTATTCCAGTTGCCCTTCATTCCGTGATCGGTATGCACCAGCGGAAAAGGGAATTGATAAACACGCTCTAATCGGGTGAGCTCATCAAATCGTTGTAGTTTTTTCTTCGACATAATTTCAGCAAACGAAAATAAGCAACCCTACCCATCATTCAAAATTGAATTGGTTCACTAACTTTGTTTTTATGCAACAGCAAAAAAGGATTTTTTTTACGGTGCTTGATTGGGGACTTGGACATGCTACCCGAAGTATTCCGATAATTGAAGCCTTGTTGCTTAGAGGGCATGATGTACATCTTGCAGGCGAAGGCAATTCGTTGTTGTTATTAAAAAATCATTTTCCCAATTTAAAAGCGCATTCTTTATTCGG
>JBJTMY010000193.1:0-5670 GCA_046073825.1 Bacteroidota bacterium | reverse complement strand
CTGTAACTACTTTGCCTGTTTTATCTACAACTATTTTATGAAAATTCCATTTCACATTATTGTCAGTTGAACCGTTCAATTCTTTTTTGGTCAGAAATTGATATAATGGATTCATGTCCTCGCCCTTAACCGAAATTTTTGAAAACATGGGGAATGTAACATTGTATGTAGATGTACAAAATGATTTTATTTCTTCATCCGTTCCTGGTTCTTGTCCAAAAAAATTGTTGGCAGGAAACCCTAACACTACTACACCCTTACTTTTATAGTTTTCATAAAATTTTTCAATTGATTCATACTGAGGTGTGAAGCCGCATTTGCTGGCTACATTTATAAATACTATTACTTTGCCTTTATATTCATTTAACGAAATAGGTTTGCCATCAATATCTTTCATCGTAAAATCATAAACAGATTTTTTCTTGTTGTTTTCGACCTTAAACGACTGAAAAACCAAAAAGCTAAAGAATGAAACAGCAGCTAATAGTAAGACAAATTTTAATTTCATATATAATTGATTTTAATTAAGAGGTATAACAAAGATATTTATTATTTGTTTCCTTTTAAATATGCATTTGGTTGCTTACTTTTGCGCCTCAAAAATTTTTTGATACAATTATATGAGCAACGCAATAAAACCAGAAGAAATTTCGGCGATACTTCGCCAGCAATTAAGCAACTTTAATACTTCAGCTGAATTAGAAGAAGTAGGTACCATTCTAATGGTAGGTGATGGTATTGCCCGTGTGTTCGGATTGAACAACGTACAATATGGCGAATTGGTAGAGTTTGAAAACGGTGTACAAGCAATTGCCCTAAACCTTGAGGAAGACAATGTGGGTGTGGTATTAATGGGTTCAAGTGCAAATATTAAAGAAGGTGACAGAGTTCGCCGCACAGGCAAAATCGCTTCTATTAAAGTAGGTTATGGTATGGCTGGTCGTGTTGTAAACACATTAGGTTTACCAATTGATGGTAAAGGACCAATCACTGGCGATACTTATGATATGCCATTAGAACGTAAAGCTCCAGGCGTTATCTATCGTCAGCCAGTTAAAGAACCATTACAAACTGGTATTAAAGCTATTGATGCGATGATTCCTGTTGGTCGTGGTCAACGTGAGTTGATTATCGGAGATAGACAAACTGGTAAAACAACGATTGCGATTGATACGATTATCAACCAAAAAGAATTTTTTGATAAAGGCGAACCAGTATATTGTATTTATGTAGCATGTGGTCAAAAAGCATCTACAGTAGCTCAGGTAGTAAAAACTTTAGAAGAAAAAGGTGCAATGGCTTATACCACAATCGTTGTGGCATCTGCTGCTGACCCTGCTCCATTACAATTCTTTGCTCCGTTCTCTGGTGCTGCAATTGGTGAATTCTACAGAGATTTAGGTAAACCAGCATTAATTGTATATGATGATTTATCAAAACAAGCGGTAGCTTACCGTGAAGTTTCATTATTATTAAGAAGACCTCCAGGACGTGAAGCTTATCCTGGTGATGTATTCTATTTACATAGCCGTTTGTTAGAACGTGCAGCAAAAGTTATTGCTCGTGATGATATTGCAGCTAACATGAATGATTTACCTGCTTCTATTAAACATTTAGTAAAAGGTGGTGGTTCATTAACTGCTTTACCAATCATCGAAACTCAAGCTGGTGACGTATCTGCATATATTCCTACCAACGTAATTTCTATCACTGATGGTCAGATTTTCTTAGAATCTAACTTATTCAATAGCGGTATTCGTCCAGCAATTAACGTGGGTATCTCAGTTAGTCGTGTGGGTGGTTCGGCTCAGATTAAATCAATGAAAAAAGTGGCTGGTACTTTAAAACTTGACCAAGCTCAATATCGTGAATTGGAAGCGTTCTCAAAATTTGGCTCTGACTTAGATGCTGCTACCAAAGCGGTGTTAGATAAAGGTGCTCGTAACGTTGAAATTTTGAAACAAAAACAATTCAGTCCGTTTTCTGTTGAAGACCAAGTAGCAATTATCTACTTAGGTACAAACGGATTATTGGGTGCTGTACCAGTAAATAAAATTAAAGAATTTGAGGAAGAATTTTTAAGTGCTATGAAAGCAAACCATAAAGATATTATGGCGTCAATTGCTAAAGGTAATATTGGCGATGCTGAAATTGCAGCTATTACTAAAACTGCAAATGATTTAATGGTTCGTTATAAGAATTAGTAGAGTCGCACAATTGTGCGACTAGATAAAAGACGCATCAGTATGCATCTCTACAGAAAATGGAAAATCCCGAAGCAGCAATGTTTCGGGATTTTTTTTATTCTTCAAGTTGATTTTTTTTCTATTTTTGATATATAAAAATAGTTCGGCTTTGAAAAAAATATTTTTTTTAATAGTTATAATTAACTTTCTTTTTGCGAAACAAACAAAAGCGGATGATAGGGGCTTGTATGATATCGGAACATCGGCCGCTATTGGATTTAATACAGCAATATCAATAGCTTGTGCTAATCAAATATCTGATAATCAATTACACAATAAATTAGTGCCAATGGCAGGCCTTACAAGCGGCTCTATTCAGTTGGCAATGGGCATCGGAGATATGTCAAATCACGAATATTTGAATTTTGGAATTATACAAACAAGTTTGGCTTTACTTACAATTGGTTTAAGCGTTTTGGATTTAAAGAAAGGGAGTCATCTGCTTAAATTAAACAAACAAACTACTTGGAATATTAATTCAACCCAACTAAACAATCGAAGCATTGGCGTTTGTTTTTCGTTGAAACATAATTTTTAAAACAATAAATATTCAAAATGAAAAAAATAATTGTTGCTCTGTTCATCTGTCTTTCTGTTTTATTGAATAAGGTAAAAGCTGAAGGAGAGGAGATTGTTAATTTTATTTATGGAGTATCAGCGTTAACAGCACTAAATGTTGGAACATCTTTAGTTAACATAAATGATATTAAAGAACATAACACGAAGCTAAAACCTCTCCAGATTTCAGGAATAATAACAGGAACTACACAAACATTGTTGGGCGCAGTATGCATGCTTTCTCTTGAACCAGAATATATTTTTCTTGGTTCAATAAATGCAGGGTTTGGTTTGGCGACTGTTATAATCAGCATAGCAAGCATAAGTCATAAAAACCAAATATTACAATTGAACAAGAGTACGGCTTGGAATATTAAATCTATTCCACTAAACAATGGCACTACGGGTATCTGTTTTTCGTTAAAATATAATCTATAATATAAAAATATTAACTCATTTTTTTAAGTAAATAAATTAGTTTTTAGGATAAAACACTAATTTCTTATTTGTTTTAACGGGGCAATAAGCCAACGAAATTTCAAACCCACCTCTATAATTTGAGCCTAAATGCAAGTTAGAAATATTAAAATCATAGCTTAATCCAATTCGGGTATTTTGAGCTTGAGTACCAAGCATAATAATAAAAGCATCAGCAAGCCTAAAATATCCTCCAGCAATAATTGTTGCTTTTTTCAAATTATAATTTATTGATGACCCAATCGTAAGTTCAGATGCACTAGTTTGTTTCAACATATAAATAGCAGGCGAAACAGAAATTTTTTGATTGAATTTGTAGTTTGTGGTGATGTGAAAAATAGAAGTTGTGTTCAACACTTCCTTGGTATTGAACAATAAAAATTGTTCTTTAGGGTGTGTGATATGCATAAAGTTTATGCCGCCTATCAAACTAAATTTTTTTGAAAAAACTGAACTCCATGCTGCACCAATATTTGCATCAAAATAACTAAAACTACTATGGGCATTTGTTAATTGATAATTGCTAAATTTTTTTGTTGCCGGGTTGTATTGCGAAGCAAAAATTAACTTGTTGAAATTAACGGATTTGCTTACTAAGCCAGCCTGAAAGCCAATGTGTAAGTAGTGCTTAGGTGTATCGGCTTTACCAAAATGCAAATGATAAGCCCCTGATGCATAAACACTTTTGTTGGTTAATTCGCCTGTACCTGTTTTATCATAAATACCCAAAATGCCTGCACCAAAAAAATTCTTTTTCTTTTGATTCAATGCAAAATCAACAGCTAATGTACTTGTTTTGAATGGAGCCGAAACATAAGCCCATTGGTCACGATAGTTTGCTGTTGCCCTGAACTTTCCATCAATGTTTCCTGTATTGGCAGCATTAAGTGTAAGTGGAGATGCATAGAATTGTGAAAAATGAATATCCTGTGATTGAACGAAATTAGAAATCAATAAAACACAAAAGAAGGCTGCGATTGTTTTTTTCATAATAAAAATTTAAGTGAAAAATAAAGACAAGCAAAAAATGAAACTTGTTGCACTAAAATTTAGTAATATTAGGATAAAGCTAATATGCTTTACGAGGCAACAGATTAGCTTCTTCCATGCGTTTTTGCATAGGTATTCGAGCTACAGAAATGGTATCGTTTAAATATTTTTCAATCATCAGGCTGGCTATTGGCGCTGCCCAATCATTACCAAATCCTGAATTTTCAACAATAGCACAAATGGCAATTCGGGGTTTTACTTTGGGTGCAAATGCGCCAAACAAACTATGATCTTTACCATGAGGATTTTGAGCTGTACCGGTTTTACCACAAATGGGAATTCCCGTAACACGGGCATTGCTGGCCGTTCCCATAGTTACCACACCTTCCATTCCATCAATAATTTGTTCAAACCAAAATTGATCAACCATGGTACGATGTTTAATTCTGTATCTATTCAAAACTGTATCATTGGTAGCCATAAATTTTTTGGCAACATGAGGTGTGTAATAATATCCTCGATTGGCAATACAAGCAAACTCGTTTGCAATTTGTAATGGCGTTGCCAATACTTCGCCTTGCCCAATGCCTAATGAAAGTATTGCAGAAGAATGCCAATTAGTTCCCTTATGCATTTTGTTATAATATTTTGCATCGGGTATTAAACATCCTTTTTCAGATGGTAAATCAATTCCTAATTTATGCCCAAAACCAAACGAACACATCATATCGTGCCATACATCCATACCTTCTTGCACATTTTTTCCAACTTTATTATTATCAACAGTAAGCCGAAATGCTTGACAGAAATAAGCATTGCAGCTATTTAAAATAGCTTGTGAAATATTTCCAGCCGATGGATGCTGATGACATTTTACAGTAAGATTTCCTAAATGATAACCACGAGAACATGGATAGCCAAACTGCGGTGTAATACTTCCTGTTTGCAACGCCACCAAACCTACCATTAATTTAAACGTACTACCAGGTGGATAATTAGCCATTAAAGGTCGGTTCAACAAAGGTTTCATCGAATCTAAATAAAGCATTCGGTAATTCTTACCACGTTCCCGGCTGTTTAATAAATTAGGATCGTAGGTTGGGCTGCTAATCATAGCTAATATTTCGCCTGTTTCAGGCTCAATAGCCACTACACTACCAATTTTATTTTTCATTAATTTTTCACCGTATTCCTGTAACTCAATATCAATGCTGAGTGTAAGGTTTTCGCCTTCAACTGCCAATGTATCTTCAGCACCGTTATTAAAACTACCTTGTTCACGGTTGTGTACATCAACCAATACTAATTTGGAGCCACGAATGCCTCTGAGCTGTGCTTCGTATTGTTGTTCAATGCCACTCATGCCAATATAATCGCCGCTTCTATAATATTTATTTTT
>JBJTMY010000192.1:0-13533 GCA_046073825.1 Bacteroidota bacterium | reverse complement strand
CAGTACCTTTGTTAAATGCTGTCCGATTAATCCGCTTCCACCAGCAATAAGAATGTTTTTCATAAAATTAAATTCTGCATTCCTCTATAAAGTAAACGAATGAATTGATGTAATTTTAAATTCTTATTGCATCAAATAGTTCACTTGTTTTGATTTATTGTGATTAACATAGAGATAAACATTCTTATTATGAAATTGTTTATTCCACCAGGTAGTTAGGATCAAAACCTGATTCTCCCGGATCAAAATTTAAAATAGGAGCAGCAGGTGGTCTAGAGCCAAACCGAATCTGAAAACCTATGCGAACATAAAAAGAGGGATGCTGTTGATAGTAGGTTTCGTTCACATGTAAATCAGCCCAATCTGTAGCTCCACCTTCTAAAGTAAAAACAACAAATCGATCGGTGTAATATCTCAGCATTACACTCGCACGTTTATAATTAAATCGGTATAAATTCCAATTGCCCGCATGGATGCTATCTGATTTAAAATAATTATAACCTCCTGCATTATTTATTTTTAAACTTACACTTAATTTTTTACTGAAAAGGTGTGTATACGTCAAGTTAAATGGAAACGTGCATTGCAATTGATTTTCATTCGAAAGTTGAACTCCCGCACCTACAATTGGAAGAAGAAGATCTTTACTAAATACAGGAGAGTAGGTAAGTCCGAGTGTATGCCACCATCGGTTATTATGATATAAATGTCTCCACAGTGCTGTTCCATGAAAACGAATATGATTCAACTGCACAGAAAAATCGGTTGTTGGCATACTGGCAAAACCTTGCATCAGATAAAGATTACGAAGTCCTTTAGCCATTAAGGCGGTAAGGCCAAACTTACTCACAGTCAAATTTTGATTAGGCTGAAAAAGATCAGTTTGCGTACGACGAGCACTTGCGCCGTAATGCGTTAATAACGCCATAAAAGGTTTCCCTCCACTTGCATCGAGCCAGTCTTTCTTTTTCCAAATAGGAATGCGCATAGAGAAATTGGCTCCCGCATACCCATTCGACATGCTTGTATCGCCAATTTGCGTAGCTGGGATATATTCACTTTCAATTTGCCACATAGGAGATAAAAATGGATGCGGACGGTAATAGCCCTGAGCATTTAATGGAAAACTGATAAATGTTTGCAGAAAGATGCAACAGAAGAGTAATGCCTTAATTGGAATAAAAGTATTTTTGCAATGCATAATTATGGACGACCAACAACTCGATAAATATAGAAATGATCTCGAATTTATTCGGCTAACAGCGGAGCAATTTATCAGAGATTGTGAACGCATCGGTTTTCAAGTCGAAATGAATGTTTTGCATCTCACAGGAATTTTGCATTTGCAAATGTCTATTGAGCCTTATATAAAACAATGGTGTAAAGAAGAGAATGCACGACTAGCTGCATTGCTTTACCAAATAGACGTTCCTGAACACTTATTACCAGAAAGAGGGCCTTGCTCTGATATTTCTGGATTAACAGCTATAGTTGTAAAACGTGAATTAATAAAAGTGGTCCTTCGTAAACTTTATTCAAAATAAATTGTTCTACAATGAGTAAAGAAAATAAAGACGAAGTAATAAGAATTATGAATCAGTTTTCGATTAAAGATGTAGAGGCATTAACGGGGATTAAATCGCATACGCTAAGGATATGGGAGTCACGCTACGGTATTCCTCACCCTAAACGTACCACTACAAATATTCGTTTTTATGATGATGATGATGTAAAATTATTGTTGAGTGTTTCGGCATTGAACAGACATGGATATAAAATATCGAAGATTTCTTCTATGACAGACAAAGAGAGGTCTTCCTTAGTTTTTGAAATATCTCAAGCAGTCAGTGATAATGTAATACAGATTGATGCATTGACTACGGCAATGTTCAACTTTGATGAAGTATTGTTTGAGCAAATACTTTCTTCTTACACTTTAAAACATGGATTCGTTAGTACATTTACTGATATTGTCTTTCCATTTTTTTCAAAAGTGGGCATGTTATGGCAAACAGGTAATATCAATCCTGCATACGAACATTTTATTACCAACCTGATACGTCAAAAATTATTTGTTGCAGCTGATGCACAACCTAAACATGTGAAAGAAAACGGTAAGAAATTCTTACTTTTTTTACCGAGCTACGAGCCGCATGAAATTGGATTGTTATTTGCCAACTATTTGATTCGCTCCAAAGGTCATCATACAAATTATTTAGGTCCTAACTTACCGATTGATGATTTAGGTCCTGTTATGCAGTTGTATAAAGCGGATTATATATTAACGGTACTAACCGCTCCACATCCAACGCAAACACCGTTGTTCATTACTAAAAAACTATCGCACGATTTTCCAAATACTAAAATCCTATTAAGCGGATTTCAGATGATGCAGGCTAATATTCATTTGCCATCGAACGTGAAAGTACTTTCGTCAATGAATGATTTAGTTTTGTTGCTTGATACCTTGAATAGTTAACTACGAATAAATTCTAAAAATTCTTTTCTGATCTCTGGGTTTAAAAATTTTCCGGAGTACTCAGCAGTAACTGTTGAACTATTTACATCTCTAATTCCTCTTGAGGCAACACACATGTGATGCGCATCTATAACAACTGCTACATCATTTGTTTGAAGTGCTTTTTTAAGCGCCTCTGCTATTTGTATTGTTAAACGCTCTTGTACCTGCGGTCTTCTTGCGTAAAAGTCAACCAATCGATTTAATTTTGAAAGACCAATCACCTTACCGGATGAAAAATAAGCCACATGTGCTTTTCCATGGATGGGTACTAGGTGATGTTCACAAGTAGAGAAGACAGTGATGCTCTTTTCTACGAGCATTTGTGAGTATCGGTAATCGTTGTCGAACTGTGTAACTGCGGGTTCGTTTTCGGGTAGTAGCCCTTTAAAAGTTTCTTGAACGTACATTTTGGCTACTCGCAATGGGGTGTCTTTTATACTCTCATCAGATAAGTCCATCCCTAAAGTATGTAGAATCTCACGGAAATGAGCGCTTATTATTTCAATTTTTTCTTCTTGACTTAATTCAAATGCATCCTTGTGTAAAGGTGTTTTTGCTCTACCATTAAAGTGATGAATGATGTCTTCTGCTAAGGTGTCGTGAAGGGAGGATACTTTCAATGGGGATGCGCTCATAAATTTTTAGTTTAACGTTTGAACAACAATTTGCAAAAAATGTTTAACAATAATGATAAAATATTAAACAATTAATCTTTGAAAAAGAAAAATCTGAAAAGAATGTTTAGCGCTTAAAATGGCAAAATGTATTTTAATGGACTGTTAATCAATAATTTATAATTGTTTAATATTTTGATAAAAAAATTAAACAAAAACTTGTATTGTTGAATAAGTGGTTGTAAGTTTGTCGAAGATTTAATTAAAAAAGTTAAACAATGACAAACATTGAATTTTCACACAAAGTGAATATGCATTATAGCCCATTAAGAGGGTATGCACTAAAATTGACGCAAGATCATGAAGATGCGAACGATTTAGTTCAGGAGACAATGTTGAAGGCGTTTAAAAATAAAGACAAGTTTGAAGAGGGGACAAATTTGAAAGGCTGGCTGTACACCATCATGAAAAATATCTTCATCAACAATTACCGTCGTATGGTAAAAGGGAATGTTTTTACAGATGACACGGAGGGACAGTTTTACATTAATCAGGCAAGCTATACCGCTAAAAATGAGGGAGAACGTAATTTAGTGATGAAGGAATTAAATGGGGCAATCGGGGAATTGACCGACAATTTAAAAACCCCCTTTTTAATGAGCTTTGAGGGGTATAAATATGAGGAGATTGCCGAACATTTAAATGTTCCTCTCGGAACGGTAAAAATTAGAATTCACGTTGCTCGTCAACGATTGATGGAGCGATTAAAAGATTATGGATCAAAGCATAGTTTTGTTTTAGAATAAATTTATTGGTTAGTTTTTAATGCGAAAGTCACTCTTTCTTAGGGTGGCTTTTTTTATAATTTGGCAAGGTGATGCATTGAGCGTCAATTACGGGTTGTTCACCAAAAAAATCTTGTTTAGTATTTTTGATTCCTTATCTTTAAGGTCTAATTACCGTACCATGTTTTCGAGTAGATTTAATAGAATTATTATTCTATCCATTTTTAGTGCACTAAGTGCTTTTGCCACTGATAAAAATCAACAGCTGCTAACAGTCAATTGTAAGCAATATCTCGATTCTATGCCCTTGGTTCGTTCCATTACTTTTGGAGAGGAACAAATTGTAACTGGAAATTATCAGGGACTTGCACAGCAATATACGGTTTCAGGAACAATTAAATCAGTTGTTTTTTCTGGCCGCTCGAATCCTTCTTCTTCAATAGCTACTTCCAGTGTAAAGGTGGTTGTCTATAATGCGAATTTAGGTTTGCCTGGAACTATATTATCATCGGCTAATGTTGTTATTGATTCTGCCTCTTCCAATTCAATGCATGAAGCAATATTGCCCGTTCCTGTTTCTGTAAATGGAAATATTATTATTGCTTTGGAGCCGCTTATTCCATCGGTAGATAATTTTTTTGTCCAACGCAACACTCCTCCGGACGGACAGAATTTAAATTTGATTAAAATTAAACAAGCTAATCAATGGTTTAAAAATTTGGCTGCAGGTGACCCTGCTTTCGATTATGACTTTATGATATTCCCTGTGAAGGAAGTGATATTGACTCCTAATTTCACTTTCAACACAAATGCACTACAAGTAAGTTTTAATAATACTTCTTCCATTACAAACTGCAATTTTCAATGGGACTTTGGTGATGGCATTACTTCAACTATGGCTTCTCCTACTCATTCATATACTTCTTCAGGTACATTTCAGGTTAAATTGAAAATGATTTATAATGGGATGCAAATATGTGAAGATTCAATTATAAAATCTGTAGTCGTTTCTTCTGTGGGCTTAACTGAAGCTTCTAACGATGCAATTATTTTATGGAGGTATGATGCTGCTCAACAACAACTGAATTTTCAATCAAAAGAAAATGGTGTTGTAAAGTTGTGTGATGCTTCTGGACGCTGGATGCAATCAGTAAATTTAAAAGCAGGACTTAATGAGGTTGTTGATTGTCAGTCATGGTCTAGTGGAGTGTATTTAATTTCTTCTGATAATGGTTTGATGAATAAATTTTTTAAAGATTAATTACAATGAATAAATGTGTTTTAGGGATATTGTTTTTTTTGATGTCTATTAATACCTCCTTTGGACAAGGTCCGATAATGAAAAAGACTGGTTCGGCACATGGAAAAGGTAAGACGACAGTAGTAGTAAATGATTTAGCAACATCGAATGATTCAATTCAAATAGTGAATGGTCGTAAAGTGTATATTGATAAAAATGGAGTGCAAAGTTTACAACAAGTCAAATAATTGTTTCAATGAAATTTTTTTTAAGTCTATTTGTATTAAGTTTTTTATGGCTGTTTGGAAATGCTCAAACTGTCATTTTTCAATCGGGATTCGAAGCCGGAGATCCAGCATTTACCTATGATGCAACTTCAGGTACATGTAGTAATGTGACTGTAGGCCCACCTCGCACAGGAACTAATAATGGTCGTTTACTAGGAGCGAGTGCTGATGGTTCAATCATGACGCCTCTTATTTCATTTACTGCTGGAAAATACTATACAGTGGAAGTATATTCTAAAGCTACTAAATGTGTTCAGTCTTTGTCGATAAAGAAAAGTCTCACAGCAACCAATGCAGCAATGAAAGCTGCAACAGGAGCAGATATTATTTTAGCCGGATCCAATAATGTTACAGCAACTACCTATACATACTTCTCTGCAGTTTTCTTAGGAACTACCGAAACAAAGTACGTCGGTTTTCAAATGATAAATGGTGGATGTGGTGGAGCAGGAACTTCAACCCAAGACATCGACGATATTAAAATTACACAATACGATTATGCTCCATGTGGCTACTATTGTAAAACTGGCTATGCAACAGCATTAACTTCTTATATAAGTAATCTTGATTTTAATACAATAAGTCGCCCCAGTGGTTGGGATGGGTACATCTGTACAGGATTAATGACAACGGTGCAACGTACATCAAATTATAATTTCAATCTGACCTATCATAATCAAACAACTTCTCAAAAAATAGTTTCTGCCTGGATTGATTACAATCAAAATGGTTTGTTTACAGATGCAGGTGAGCAAATCTTAATTCCTGTAGATGTTACTACAACTGCACCTCCTAAAGATTCTACTATTTCACGCTTAATCAACATTCCCGCTACTGCTGTTTTAGGTATAACGAAAATGCGTGTAGCCATGATTATTGGAACTGTAGCTCAAATGGGTCCTTGCACCGATCCAGCAACAATTCAATCAGATTATGAAGATTATGACATTGAGATTGCACCTGCTCCATCACCAATGACTTATGTTTCAAGTACAGTAACACAAAACAATATAAGTCCGGTAAATGCAGGAACATTTAAAAATGAAGTAATCGGAATACAAGTAGTAACCACGGGTACTTTAACTCCATTAATTGCTTCTAGTCTAACCTTTGCTACCACAGGAACTACCAATGCATTGGCAGATATTTCTTCTGCAAAGCTTTGGTACACCTCTAATAGTGCCGTGTTCTCTACCGCTACACAAGTAGGAACTGCAATTGCAAATCCGAATGGTACATTTACCATTAACACTACCCAAACTTTAATTCAAGGGACCAATTATTTTTGGTTGACGTATGATATTCCTAATACTGCAACGGCTCCTGATGTAGTTGATGCTGTTTGTACATCTATTAATCTCGGTTCAAATTATATACCCACTGTTACAGCGCCAGTAGGCAACAGGCCAATTATAACGGCAACGCCTATGGTTTATATTTCGAGTACAGTAACACAAAATGTTTCAAGAACTCCTCGCCCTGATTTAAATCATCAGATTATCGGAATTGAAATTGTAACAAGCGGGGCTGCTACACCGTTAGTAGCTTCCACATTTAATTTTAATACTACGGGAACAACGGCTGTTGTTACTAATAATATTGCCAATGCAAGACTATGGTACACAGGAACAAATAATGGTTTCTCAACAACTAATCAAGTTGGAACTGTAGTGGCTTCTCCCAATGGAGTATTTACTATATCTCCAAATACGACTTTGTATAATGGAACTAACTATTTCTGGTTAACCTATGATATATTAGCAACTGCTGGATGCGACCCAACACAAGTCGATGCCCAATGTCCTTCAATTATCATTGGAGGGGTTTCTAAAGTGCCAACCGTAACATCTCCATTAGGAGCAGTGGTGATTGATTGTAATACTGCTTATTATTCATTAGGAAGTTTACCAGCTAATTTGCCTTCAAGCTGGAATTCTAAGCGTGATGGTACAGGTGTCGCTGCAACTTCATTTGCAACTACATCTATGTTCTATATACAAAGTGGACATACCATGACCACCTCCGCAGCAGTTACTATTCCATATTTAACTGTTGAAGCAGGTGGATACATAAAAGCCTCTCAGTTGGTGAGTTGTACCGACCTGCGAATTAATAGCTATGGTACATTTGAACAAATTGTTCAGGCTACTAACGGTGCTTATATAACGAACTTTTTCATTGAAAATTATGGAACATGGATTCATAATAATGCCGGCTTTTTACCTAATGGGAATCGATATTTTTCTCCTCGTTCAAATCAATGGTTTTATCAATGGGGTGGAGGAACTTTTCCTTCAAATACTTCTTGGGGAAATGTGTTGTTGAATGGAACAACTACTGGTAATTTCGGAATGGGAAATTGCTTAACCACCATTCAGGGTGATTTTGAATGGAGAAGGATTGGAAATAATAATTACTTGATGGATGAGCAAAATGAAACCATAAATATTGGAGGAAATTTAATTTTTTCTGGTGGATGGTGGAAAATTGCTTATGATAACAGCGCAGTAGGAAACCAATCAAGAGTAGTGACGGTAAATGTAGCGGGCGACTTAATTGTTTCTGCTGGCAAGCTGGAGGATTATATTCGAGGCGATGCTGGTTCAGCAGCTATCATCAATGTAAATGGGAATGTGAATCTGACAGGTGGAACTGTTAATCTTAATCTTTCACCTGGTGGATTAACTAATCTCAATTTAACAGTTGGAAATCCTATTTCTACATGGTCTCAAACCGGTGGGTCTATTACTCTTTCCAATACCAATGTAAAAGCTGGAAAAACAGTTAATATGATTGGTAATTTAATAGGCAACGTTGCAGCAACTCGAACTTTTACAGTAGAAACGAATGCAAAATTAATGTGCAGTAATTTTCCAGTAAGTGGCGCTGGTAATTTCACGCTTCAAACTGGTGCTTGGCTAGGTGTTGGAAGTGCAGCGGGAATTACTTCAACAGGGTTAACAGGTAATATTCAAGTAACAGGAACTCGTTCTTATAATACAGGCGCAACTTATGAATACTATGAAGGATTGTCGCCTCAGTCATCAGGAAATTTCTTGACAACAACCACTAGCGCCTTGTATCCTTCGCAAGTAACGAATTTAATTATTAATAAAACTAATGCTACTAACGTAGTGGCATTAACGAATACGACCGATGTTTTATCTACTCTTACTTTAACAAAGGGTGTTTTGCAAACATCTTTCAATGCTGCATTAGCACCTTGGGTAAGAATACCAAGCACAGGAACGGTGTCTCCTATTGGTGGCTCTCCATTGAGTTATGTAGATGGATATATTCGTAAACAAGGAGCTACTTCGTTTATTTTCCCAACTGGTAACGCGGGTAAATGGAGAAGAATTGAAGTGTCGGCACCAAGTATTAGTACCGAATTTGAAGCACGCTACATCACCACTCCGTTTTCAAATACTTTAACAATGTCGCCAACACCTGTTACGGTACTGGATCACGTTAGTAAAATAGAACACTGGATGTTAAATAAGCCATTGGGTGCTGATGCTGCAACAACCAAAGTGAAATTATATTGGGAGGATGCCGCAGTAAGTGGAATTTATAAGTTCGATTCATTGTCTATTGGACGCTGGTCAGGTGCCGGTTGGGAAAATACCAATTGCTATACGGGTTGCCCTGCTAATTGGACAACTAGTACCGTTCAAAGGACTTATACCGGATTGGCAAGTTCAAATGGCGCAGGAACTGTTCAGTCAAACACTACTTCCTTGTTTGGTCCGTTTACTTTTTCTTCGGTGGGAATTCCAATGTTAAATCCATTGCCAGTTACCCTACTTTCTTATACAGGAAATTGTAATGGAGGAGTTAAAAAATTAAAATGGTCAACAGCATCTGAACATTATAACGATTATTACACGATTGAAAAGAGTACTAACGGCTATGTATATACTTCAATTGGACAAGTAGATGGCCAAGGGAATTCAAATACTATCAGCAATTATAGTTTTGATGATGTAGAATTGAATAATAAGCCAGTATATTATAAATTGAGTCAGACGGATTTCAATGGTAATAAAGAAGAGCTAGGTGTGATTTCACTTTCTTGTAAAGAAGGAACAAATAACTGGTTAGCCTACTTAAATAGTAATAATCAATTGGCGATAGCAGCCAACTATGCAAACGAAGAAATACTGACTGTTCAGGTGTATGATATGCAGGGTAAAGTGAAATGGGATGGACTTGTACAGGTACATGAGGGATTTAGCGAAAACACATCAGATATTTCATCATTGGCGGCAGGAATTTACATTGTGCGGGTAACAGACAGTCAGGGAGTACTATCTCAACGTTTATTGAAAAAGTAATTTGTTTTTATCGATAAATTGTTGATTATTTTAGTTGCTCGGCAACAATTAATAGGGTCGTTCGTTTATCTTTGAGTCTGAAAGACCATAATTATGAATTTTAGTAAATTTAGTAAACGCATAGGGATTTTTATTCTGCTTGTAGGAGCATCTTTTTCCCTCTGGAGTTTTACCGCTGATTATTTCCAGATTAGTAAGCAATTGGAAATATTTGCGAGTGTTTACCGTGAAGTGAATACGTATTACGTAGATGAAATTAATCCGGGGAAGCTTTTGAAAACTGGGGTGGATGCTATGCTGCGCACCCTCGATCCTTATACCAATTTTTATACGGAATCAGAAATTGAAGATTACAAGATTGAGCATGTGAGTGCCGATTATGGTGGAATTGGAATATCTTCTTTACGAGTTGGGGATAGTGTTTTTGTGTATGATGTGTATGAAGGTTATGCTGCGCAACGGGCGGATGTACGTGCAGGAGATGTGATACTTTCTGCGAATGGTAAATCTTTGAAAGGACTTACAGGTGATCAAATAGATGATTTAATGAAAGGGCAAAGTGGAACTGCTGTTACCCTTGTACTAAGCAGAACGGGCGAGACGCAGACCATTGAGAAAACCATTACGCGGGAAGAGATAAAGGTTAAAAATGTTTCTTACTATGGAATGATTAACGATTCAACTGGATACATAAAGCTTGATAAATTCTTACAAGATTGTTTTAAAGAAACGCATGACGCTTTGGTCGATTTACAAAAGAATCCAAAGATGACACAGTTAGTTTTCGACTTGCGTGGAAATGGGGGAGGATTGCTGGAAGAGTCGGTTCGTATCTTAAATTTATTTATTCAGAAAGGACAATTGCTAGTTACACAGAAGGGAAGAATTGCTGGTTCTAATAACACCTATAAAACCGAAGCAGAACCTATAGCACCTGAGTTGCGCATAGCAGTATTGGTCGATAAAAATTCTGCATCAGCCAGTGAAATTACTGCCGGAAATTTTCAGGATGTCGATCGGGGGGTGGTTGTTGGACAGCGTAGTTATGGAAAAGGATTAGTGCAACAAACGCGTCCTTTAACATATAATTGTCAAATGAAATTAACCGTTGCTAAATATTATACTGCAAGTGGTCGTTGCGTGCAAACTAAAATTTATACGCATACTTCATCAGAAACATCTGCTTACGAAGAAGTGGCTGATTCATTAATCAAGCCTTTTAAAACAAAAAATGGTCGTACCGTTTTTGATGGAAGTGCAGTTTACCCGGATGTGTTCGTTACCTTGAAAGATACAAGTAATATTGCCAAGGGTCTTTATCGTAAGATGGTCCTATTTGATTATGCTTCATACTATCGCACTAAACATAATGCGATTGATTCTACCGGTGAATTTAAATTGACCGATGCAGACTACAACGACTTTGTAAATTTTGTTTTGGCTAAAAATTTCGATTATAGTACACAAACGGAATTAGCTTTTAACGATTTATTAGAAACGAGTAAGCGTGATAAATATTACGCCAGTGCAAGTAAGGAAATAGATTTCTTAGGCGATAAATTAAAGCATGATCGCAAAGCAGATTTGATAGCGGCTAAAGAAGAAATAAAAGCGCTTTTGGAAAAGGAAATAGTAGGCAGATATTATTTCCAAAGCGGGAAGAATCGTTTTATGATGAAAAATGATCCGGTTTTATTACAAGCGCTTTCTACTATTTCAAATCCTACTTTATACAATAGTATTTTGAAAGGTGAAGGAGATTACAAAGTAATAGGCAAGAAAAAGTAACTCAATTCTATTAACGCAGTTCAAAATTTTGTCCTAGATAAACTTTTCGAACTGTTTCGTCTTCTGCTAACTCACGCGCGGTGCCTTCTTTCAAGATTTTTCCTTCAAATAATAAATAGGATCGATCAGTTATGGTCAGCGTTTCGTGTACATTATGGTCGGTAATCAATATACCAATATTTTTATCACGAAGTTTATAAACGATTCCTTGAATGTCTTCAACTGCGATGGGATCAACACCGGCAAAAGGTTCGTCTAATAAAATAAACTTTGGATCAACGGCGAGGGCTCTTGCAATCTCCGTTCTTCTTCTTTCTCCTCCTGATAATACTTCTCCTCGACTCTTTCTTATTTTTTGCAGACTAAACTCATCCAATAATACTTCTAGCTTTTCTCGTTGCTCCTCCTGACTTTTCGTCGTCATCTCCAAAACGGCTTTTATATTATCTTCTACACTTAGCTTACGAAATACAGACGCTTCTTGAGCAAGATATCCTATTCCCATCTGCGCTCGTTTGTACATAGGCTCATCCGTTATCTCCGTGTGTTCTAAAAATATTTTTCCTTCGTTCGGTTTAATTAATCCAACAGTCATGTAAAAAGTGGTTGTTTTACCTGCACCATTTGGCCCAAGCAATCCTACAATTTCTCCTTGCTTTACTTGTATGGAAACATTGTTTACAACTGTTCTTCCTTTATAGCGCTTAATTAAATTATCGGTGCGTAGAGTTAGCATGTCTGTAAAATTAGAAAGTTAATTGTAAACTACCACGAATACCATATTTAGAAATATCTGCATGTTCCAAATAGGATAATCGCCAAATAAAATCAACACGTAATATTTTAAAAATATTCTCAACGCCAGCACCTACTTCTACATACGGTTTTGTGCGAAGGGTGGTGAATGCATTTTTATCTTCTAATATATCTAAGTTGCGTTTGTTAATTCCGCCCCATACGGCTTTTGCTTGTACAATTTCTCTCCATTGTAGTTTTCGCATCAATGGAATTTTATTCAAAAAGAAACCATCAAAATGTTGAACCGCTGTTCCCGTGAAATAATAATCACTAACAAATTCAAAGTAATTCATTAGGTTAAAAGCTGCATAATCGTAGAAGTAGGTTTCATTTCCTGGATGCATTTCAAGCAGGGGATAAGGAACCTTTCCCCACACTCTTCCTGCTGTAAGCGCCCAATAGGCATAGCCAAATGGAGCAAGTCTTAAAATGTCGTCAACTTTTGCATTTACCTTTTGATAATTGAAGTAACTGTTTTCAACCCCTTTGATTCCTTGAGTATAATTTACTTGTAAGATAGGATAATCAGACCCCAAACTTACACGATCTAATTTGCCCGAAACAAACTTTTCACGATATGCAAACCGGAAATATAAATTCATTTCACTGGTCTCATAACGGTTACGAATGTCCGTTGTGTCGTCGTTGTAATAGTAATGGATGTTTAAGCTACCTAACGGAGTGAATTTCGAGTGAGAATAAGTTAGTTTAGTAGATAAGCCCGGAAGCCATTCGATTTCATACCAGGCCTTGTGTACTTCAATACCGTTAAGTTTTGTAGCAGGGTTTCTTCTGAATAAGGATGAAAGAACGTTGTCGTCTTGAAAAGCATTTTCACTTTGACCTAATTGCTGCACATCATTTTTATAGTTCAATCCAACAAACTGTCGTGGTTTGTTATTGAGTTTAAATTTAACCGTGCCTCCATATTTAAATCGTTCATCTTTTAATCCGTAAGCAACATAGCCTTCAAGTTGCACTTTTGTACTAAACTCATCACTTGTTCTAGCGCCTATTCTAAATCGATTGCCTTCTACTTTGTTAAAACTGTAAAGAGTGTAATACGGTCCCAATTCAATTTTTCCGAGATCGCGATAACCAGTAAAAAACAAGGTGATGATATCCACGTAAGTTTGAAATGCAGGAAGTGATTTAATCGTATC
>JBJTMY010000191.1:0-3714 GCA_046073825.1 Bacteroidota bacterium | reverse complement strand
ACATCTTCCTCGAAAACTTATCATACAATGCTTTCTGAGCTAACGCGTCTGACGCTTTACATCCTGAAGCGATTTGCTCATCGGTCATTGTTGGGTGCGGTTGTAAAGACATAGATGCAATTTTAGCAGGAATGGTTGCATGACCTTTCCAACTTTTTACTATTTACTAAAAATCAGCGATTTAAATTTATCAATCTTTAAAAAACCATGCGGCGAGTCCAAGCCAGATAAGTCCTTTAATTAAAAAAAAGAAGAAGCCTATCCACCCAATTTGTTTTAATCGGGATTTCCAGCGCGATGGCTTTACCGCTTCGGAAGGTTCGAGTCCTTGGTTCATAGGGCAAAGATAAAAGGGTATTGGCTTAACACCAAATAAGGATTTTGGTTTTCAATAATTAATGATAAACATTCACTAAATCAACAGCGCTTTGTCCGTTCCATATAATTAGTTTTCCCATTGTCCTGTTTTACTTCCAAGTAGATATTAGATTATTCAGTCTTAAAACCCTACCTTTGCAGCCCCATGGAAAACATTCGTAATTTCTGCATTATTGCCCATATCGACCACGGTAAGTCGACATTAGCCGACCGCCTATTGGAGTTCACTCAAACCGTTTCAAAAAAAGATTTGCAAGCGCAAGTGCTTGACGACATGGACCTTGAGCGTGAACGTGGGATTACCATTAAGAGTCATGCAATTCAGATGAATTATGAGATGGATGGCAAAAAGTATATTTTAAACTTGATTGACACCCCTGGCCACGTGGACTTTTCTTACGAGGTGTCACGTTCCATCGCTGCTTGTGAAGGTGCATTATTGATTGTGGATGCAGCCCAAGGAATTCAGGCACAAACAATTTCCAACTTGTATTTAGCACTCGAGAATGATTTAACCATTATTCCGGTGATGAATAAAATCGATTTGCCGAGCGCAGAGCCAGAGGTGGTAAAAGATCAGATTGTAGACTTACTCGGTTGTGATCGTGATGAGATTATTCCTGCTTCAGGAAAAACAGGATTAGGAGTTGAGAATATTTTACGTGCTATTATAGAGCGAATTCCTGCACCAAAAGGGAATCCGGATGCTCCATTAAAAGCATTGATCTTCGATTCAGTTTTTAATAGCTTCAGAGGAATTATCGCTTACTATAAAGTAATCGACGGAGAAATCCGTAAAAATGACCACGTTAAATTCGTGGCAACAAAAAGTGATTATAAAGCTGATGAAATTGGAATTTTAAAGCTTGATAAATCGCCGCGCGATGTGGTTAAAACAGGCGATGTAGGTTATATTATATCAGGTATCAAAGAAGCGAAAGAAGTAAAAGTGGGGGATACCATCACGACCGTTGAAAACCCTTGCTTAGATGCCGTTGCTGGTTTCGAAGATGTGAAGCCCATGGTATTCGCGGGGATTTATCCTGTTGATACGGAAGATTACGAAGAGCTTCGTGCAAGTATTGAAAAACTTCAGTTGAACGATGCTTCATTGGTTTTCGAACCTGAGTCTTCGGCAGCATTAGGTTTCGGATTCCGTTGCGGATTCTTGGGCATGTTGCACATGGAAATTATACAAGAACGTTTAGAACGTGAGTTCAACATGACGGTAATTACTACTGTTCCCAACGTATCGTATCATGCTTACCTTTCTAACGGCACCGACTATGTGGTAAACAATCCAAGCGACTTCCCTGATCCAAGCAGAATGGATCGCATTGAAGAGCCCTATATTAAAGCAACCATCATTACAAAGTCGGAGTTCATCGGACCGATTATGTCGCTTTGTATTAATAAACGCGGTATCATCAAAAATCAGAGTTACTTAACTACCGATCGTGTTGAGTTAATTTTTGAAATGCCTATGGCGGAAATTGTATTCGACTTTTACGACAAGTTAAAATCGATTTCAAAAGGATATGCCTCTTTCGATTACCACCAAATTGGATATCAGCCAAGTGATTTAGTTCGTATTGATATTAAATTAAATGGGGAGCCAGTGGATGCATTATCAGCATTGATTCATCGTGACAACGCTTTTTCATTCGGTAAAAAGATTTGCGAAAAATTAAAAGAGTTGATTACTCGTCAGCAATTTGAAATCGCTATTCAAGCAGCAATAGGCGCAAAAATTATTGCACGCGAAACCATTAAAGCCTTACGTAAAGATGTAACCGCAAAATGTTATGGTGGTGATATCTCCCGTAAGCGTAAATTATTAGAGAAGCAAAAAGAAGGAAAGAAACGAATGCGCCAGGTAGGTAGCGTAGAAATTCCTCAGCAAGCCTTTCTCGCGGTATTAAAACTCGATTAAATTTATAAAGCACTGTTATCCGCAGTGCTTTTTTTGTATTTTTATCATTCACCAGTTACCCGATGAAAAAATACATACTTCCATTCCTACTAATCTTACTATTCAACTTCACTAATGCACAAACATTTATTGGAGGTGGTGGACCAATTCCTGATAATCAAACGGCAATTTCTTTCCCACTAACGATATCGACTATCCCCCAAACAGCAATGAGTAATACATTCGGGATTGAGAATGTTACCATCAATATTACGCATACCTATGATAGTGATTTAAACATTTGGTTAATAGCACCCGATAATACCTATATCGAATTATCTACTGGTAACGGTGGTGGCGGAAATAATTATACGAATACTGTTTTTAATGATTTATCGGCTAACTTTATTACTTCTGGTAACGCTCCCTTCGCAGGAAGTTTTCGTCCTGAAAGTCCATTGTACGTTGTAAACAACGGATTAAATCCTAATGGCACCTGGCAATTATATATTCTAGATTCTTATTCTCAAGATGCGGGAGTATTAAATTCATGGTCGATTACTTTCGGACCTATACAGGTCAACCGTTTCCTTTTACTTCGAGTAATTTACCAATTGTTAAAATCAATACGCTGGGCAATTCCATAGTAGATGAACCAAAAGTTTTATCTAACATGCAAATTATTGATAACGGACCGGGGTTACGTAATTATATCACCGATACTGTATATACCTATGATGGTAACATTGGCATTGAAGTGCGTGGCTCCTCTTCTCAATCTTTTCCTAAAAAATCATTTGGCTTTGAAACATGGGATTCTGCAAGCAATGAAATTGACACCTCGCTATTAGGTTTTCCGAGAGAAAGTGATTGGATTTTAAATGCAAATTATACGGACAAATCCTTTTTACGTAATGTAACTTCCTATCATTTGTTTAATCAAATGGGGCATTATGCATCAAGAACAAAATACGTAGAAGTATTTATAAATAATGTGTATGCTGGCGTTTATATTCTGATGGAAAAAGTAAAACGTGATAATAATCGCGTAAACATTTCCAACCTTACTCCACTCGACACAAGCGCTATTGATATAACGGGAGGGTATATACTAAAAGTAGATAAAGCAACGGGTAGTGGCGGTGCTGGCGGATTTAATTCTGCATTCCCCCCTGTAAACAACGGAACGATTCCTGAAATACTTTACGATTATCCAAATGATGCAACAATAACTGCTCAACAAGCAAATTATATTCAAGCTTTCGTAGATAGCTTTGAGCAAGCATTACATGGACCTCAATATACTGATCCCATTAATGGTTACTATAAATACATTAACGATTCAACCTTCATCGATTTCTTCTTAATTAACGAACTCTCTAAAAATGTAGATGGCAATCGAATCAGCTCTTATCTGTACAAAG
>JBJTMY010000190.1:0-7487 GCA_046073825.1 Bacteroidota bacterium | reverse complement strand
TTGCACTTTTGTATATGCTCACGAAGCACATCAGGATACATACTTCCGGAACCTATTAAACCTAAGCCCCCTGCATTGCTCACAGTTGAAGCCAATCTCCAACCGCTACACCATATCATTCCTGCTTGTATGATAGGGTATTTGATATGGAATAATTCAGTTATTCTGTTTTTCATAATTTAAAAGAATAGTTCTAATGTGGCTTTATACCTTGCGCCCATTTCTCTGAATAGAAACCAATAAGGTTCCCTCTTGGGCCATCCAGTAGCTTCAAATCCACATGCGTCAATGTTCATTTGATTGGCCATCCAGAGTATTCTGCAAAGATGTGCTTTTTGACTAACAATAATCACAGGTTCGTATAAATAATGACTATTATACATTTTTAAAGAGGCATAGGTATCTTTGCTTGAATGATCAAGTTCAATTAGTGTGTCTTTAACGCCTCTTAATAATAATTCGGATTTCAAATCATTGGCTTCGTCATAATTTTTTCCATCTGAAAACCCACTAATAACAATTTTGCAGTTAGGGAAATGGTTTCTCAGTGCAACCACTGCTTGGACCCGTCCATTAAAAAAATAATTAGGATGTTTGCCACTCCGATATTCACGACCTGCTCCTAAAACCAATATGTTTTGAGACTTGATTTTTTCATTATTGAGGCCAATAATTTTTTTTGAACCAACATTTGTTATCCACCAATAGTTTAATGGGACTGAAAGAAGAAAAAGGCAAAATAATACTAATGTGATTTTAAAAAATTTCATAAATCAAATGTAGTCTATAGTTGCATTGTTTTCAATAAAAAAGTCATCTGATTTTTTAACATTTATTCTTTGATAAAATCGTTGATAAAGTGTTGGTTTTTTTGAGTAAGGCTTTATGTAATTTTATACTTTTACCAACGCAAAATGAAAATTATAATTCCTGTTGCGGGTATTGGAAGTAAACTTCGTCCGCATACACATACTCAGCCGAAAGCATTGGTGCCTGTTGCAGGAAAACCAATTTTATCGCACATTGTCGACTATTTAGTGGAAGGAGGGTACAAGGAATTTATTTTTATTGTTGGATATCTTGGAGATAAAATCGAAGAGTATGTTAAATCAAAATATCCACATTTAAAATCATCTTTTGTAATTCAAGAGCCTCGAGAAGGAACTGGTCAGGCGGTTTGGTTAGCCAAAGATCTTATTGGAGAAGGGGATGAATTGTTAATTGTATTAGGAGATACAATAATTGATTATGATTTAAATGCTATTGTAACATCTCCTACTTCATCATTAGGAATTAAGAAAGTTGAAGATCCAAGGCAATTTGGTGTAGCAGATATTGATGAAAATGGAATTATTAAAAAATTGGAAGAAAAACCTTTAATACCAAAATCTAATCTAGCTTTAGTCGGCATTTATTACATCAAAGATGGTTTGTCGTTGATGGATGCGCTTGATCACATCATTAAAAATGATATACGTTATAATGATGAGTTTAATTTGACATTAGGTCTTCAACGTATGATTCAAAATGGAGAGCAGTTTTCAACTTTTCAGGTTGGCAATTGGTTCGATTGCGGTGGGAAAAACAACTTGCTAGAAACGAATGCTACATTGTTAGGATTAGATAAAAACATCCCGAATAAAAAGTATAATTACAGTAATACTATCATTATTCACCCGGTAAGCATTGCACCTAATTGTGATATCAGCGATTCTATCATTGGTCCTAATGTATCGATAGGTGATAATACCATTGTTCGACATTCTATTGTGAGTAATTCAATTATTGGTTCTTACTCTCAATTAGAAACAGCAATTTTACATGAAAGTGTAATTGGTAGCGATGCCTTTTTAAAAGGCCTTAGTCAGAGTTTGAATATAGGCGATAGTACAGAAATTGATTTTAGTTAATACATAATAGTTATGATAAAGAAAGACTCTCAGATTTTTAGTCTGATTACAAAAGAATTAAAACGTCAGCGTCACGGAATCGAGTTAATCGCATCCGAAAACTTCGTTTCTAAGCAGGTAATGCAAGCAATGGGTTCTTGCCTTACAAATAAATACGCGGAAGGACTTCCAGGGAAGCGTTATTACGGAGGTTGTGAAGTGGTGGATCAGGTAGAGCAAATTGCTATCAATCGAGCGAAGGAATTGTTTGGTGCGGTTTGGGCAAATGTTCAACCTCATTCAGGAGCGCAAGCCAATGCCGCAGTAATGCTTGCTGTATTAAATCCAGGAGATAAAATCATGGGGTTTGATTTATCGCATGGTGGTCATTTAACGCATGGTTCTCCTGTTAATTATTCTGGAAAGCTCTATAAAACTTGCTTCTACGGAGTAGAAAAGGAAACAGGAATGATTAACTATGACAAAGTTGAAAAGACTGCAAAAAAAGAACTTCCCAAACTGATTATTTGTGGCGCTTCTGCTTACTCTCGTGACTGGGATTATGCGCGCTTACGTAAGATTGCAGATAAAGTTGGCGCCTTGTTATTAGGTGATATTTCGCATCCTTCAGGTTTAATCGCTAAAGGAATATTAAATGATCCGATTCCTTATTGTCACGTGGTAACAACAACTACCCATAAAACACTACGCGGACCTCGTGGTGGTTTAATTTTAATGGGGAAAGATTTTCCAAATCCGTTTGGTATCACTACTCCAAAAGGAGAAATTCGTTCAATGAGTAGTTTGTTAGATGCTGCCGTCTTTCCCGGTATACAAGGTGGACCATTAGAGCATGTGATTGCTGCGAAGGCAGTTGCTTTTGGCGAGGCTTTATCTGATGAGTATATGAAATATACTATTCAAGTGGTGAAAAACGCACAAGCAATGGCTAAAGCATTTACTGATTTAGGTTATCATATTATTTCTGGTGGAACAGATAATCATCTAATGCTGATTGATCTTCGAAACAAAAACATTACTGGTCGTGAGGCAGAAAATGCACTAGTGAAAGCTGATATTACGATTAATAAAAACATGGTTCCTTATGATGATAAAAGCCCGTTTGTAACATCAGGAATTCGTATTGGTACTCCAGCAATTACTTCCCGTGGAATGAAAGAAGTACACATGAAGAAAATTGTTTCCTTAATTGATAAAGTATTAATGAATCATACGAATGAAAAGGTGTTAGCGAAGGTAAAAGGAGATGTTAATACGTTCATGGACAAATTTCCTTTATATTAGTCTTTCCAATGAAAAATAAAATTCTGATAGTTTACTTGTTGTTAATTGCTACTCAAAATAGTTTTGGGCAGTCAGGTGGACTATCAGCATTTAGTTTTTTGAATTTTAATACGAGTGCACGTGCTGCTGCGTTAGGAGGTAGTGCTATTGCCACACCTTCTGAAGATGTTTCTTTAATGGTCTATAATCCTGCACAGTTGTTTGCTACTATCGATAAGCAATTTTCTGTAAGCTATGTTGGATATGCGTCTGATATATCTTACAGTGACTTTGCCTATGCGCAAAAAGTACAACATGTAGGAATGCTTGGAGCGTATGTACATAATGCCAACTATGGATCTTTTAATCAGACAGATGCTGCAGCAAATAAAATAGGAGCGTTTAATGCAGCTGAAAATGCAATTGGTGTGGTTTGGTCAAAACAATTAGATAGTGCCTTAAATTTAGGAGTTTCTGTGAAAGGCGTTTTTTCAAATCTTGGATTAGGAAATACTTCGAATGCATTGGCGGCAGATATTGGATTGAATTATTACCTAGCGAAAAAGAATTTTTCTGCAGCCCTGGTGGTTCGAAATTTTGGTGCTCAGTTAAAAAAATATGAGAGTAATACGACAGAACGTTTGCCACTACAAATTCAATTAGGGATTGCTAAAAAACTAACGAATGCGCCTTTCCGTTTTTCGTTAATTGGTCAACAAATGCAAAAGTTTGATTTGTCTTATTTAAACCCCAATCAAAATGGAATTGATCCGTTAACAGGAGAAGAAAAAGTACAAACCATTACTACTGGGAATAAAGTGATGCGTCATGTGATAATGAATGTGGAAGTATTGTTTTCGAAAAACTTTAATTTACGATTAGGGTATAATTTTTTACGTCGTAATGAATTGACCTTGACTGAGCGAAAAGGATTATCCGGATTTTCTATGGGACTAGGATTAAAGGTAAGCGCCTTACAAATTGCTTTTGCTAAAACATTGTATTTGCCTTACGAAGGAAGTAATCATATCACGATTTCAGGAAATCTAAGCGATTTTAAAAAGAAGAAAAAATCTAATTAAATTTCTTCATCACTCGACCCATTTCACGCGTTGCTTCTGCTTTCTTTAAAGTTTCTCGTTTATCATAAAGTTTTTTACCGCGTGCAAGTCCAATTCTGATTTTAATTAATCCTCTTTCGTTTTCTTGAATACTAATTGGAATAATAGTAACTCCCTTTTCTTTTAACTTGCTTTGCAGCTTTGTTAATTGATGTCGGTGTAATAAAAGTTTTCGTTCACGCTTAGCTTCATGATTTGCGTATGACCCATGCTCATAAGGAGAGATATGCAGATTTTTAATCCACAATTCTTCGATTTTAAAATAGCAAAAGGAATCGCTTAAATTAGCCTTGCCCTCTCGAATGGCTTTTACTTCGGTACCAGTTAACTGAATACCAGCTTCTACTTCATCGGAAATGAAAAAGTTGAATCCTGCTCTTCGGTTGACAATATTTATGCTTTGTTTGATAGCCACAGTGCAAAGATAGTAATCATCGAACTACTAAGATAGGAATGGTTAAATTATGTCGAACGGCATCAATTGTAGACCCGAATATTAAGTCTTTAAATCCTTTATGGCCATGAGCTCCCATGACTAATAAATCGGCATTGCATTCTCGGGTAATTCGTGAAATTTCTTTTCTCGGCCGTCCAAATCCCATTCTGATTTCACAGGAATATCCTAATGCTTCCATTTGTGATTTGTATTTGAATAGATTTTCTGTGTCGAGTTCAGTTTCGTAGTCTCCTGCCTCTTTACCCAGTAATTGTGCATTCGCGGTTTCTGAAATGTGGATGAGTAGGTAAGTGGCCGTTTTACCGCCTTGGCGCAAGGCTTGTGGAATTACAGATAAATCTGCATCAGTAAAGTCTAACGCTAAGGCTATCCGTTTTGGAGTTATGGAGATAGAATCGTCAAGCGTTAAATCTTTTTTGTGCGGTAAATCAACAGTGCGATCTTGATTACTGCTAACCAAAGGATGCACCGTTATATAAACTAGTATGATCAGTGAAATAAAAACAAAACCAATGGTTAAGATTACTTTTATGTCGGACCATCCAGTTGTAACTACCCAATCCTGAAGTTGATTACCTAACATTTTTAAATTAAGTAATACAATAATTAAAGCACATATCCATGCTAAAATTTTAATAATCGGACTAATAACAAATTCGCCCATCTTGTCTTTATCACTTACAAAGTGAATTAGAGGTATAACGGCAAAGCCTAGCTGTAAACTTAATATTACCTGCGATAAAACAAGTAGTGGAGCCGTTGCATTTTCTCCTGCATAGTAAATCACAAATAATGCAGGAGCTATTGCAATCATTCGTGTAATTACTCGTCGTAGCCATGGGGCAATTCTTAAATTTAAATAACCTTCCATCACAATTTGTCCCGCTAATGTTCCGGTAATTGTTGAACTTTGTCCAGCACTGATTAAAGCAATTGCAAATAGAATTGGCGCAACCTTGCTTCCCAATAAGGGAGTTAGTAATAAATGGGCTTGTCGAATATCGCATACATTTTTTTGTCCATGCATAAAAAAAGCGGTAGCGGCCACTACCAAAATAGACATATTTACCAGAAAGGCTATGTTCAATGCAATGGTGCTATCTAAGAAATTAAACTTTAAAGCTCGCTTAATTTCTTTTGGAGTCCGTTCTATTTTTCTAGTTTGAACCAAAGATGAATGTAAGTATAAATTGTGGGGCATAACAGTCGCACCAATAATGGCAATCGCAATATAAAGCGCACCATGATCCGTAAATCCAGGGCTAAAACCACTTGCAATATTCATTAATGATGGCTTTGCTATTACTACCTGCGCAAAAAAAGCGATGCCAATTACGGCAACTAATCCAATAATAAATGCCTCTATTTTTCGAATTCCATAATGCAGTAACAACAATAAAATAAAGGTGTCAAATGCACAAATAATTACGCCCCAAAATAAAGGGATATGAAATAATAATTGCAATCCTATTGCCATCCCTAACACCTCGGCTAGGTCACAGGCAGCTATGGCAATTTCAGCTAATACATATAAAAAGTAATTAATGTATTTTGGATATAATTCTCTGGATGCTTGTGCGAGGTCACGGCCACGAACAACCCCTAACCGTACGCTCAAACTTTGAAGAAGTAAGGCCATCAAGTTGGAAAGTAAAAGCACCCAAATTAAGGAGTAACCGTATTTGCTTCCTCCTTCAATATCAGTAGCCCAATTTCCTGGATCCATGTATCCTACGCTTACCAAATAGGCTGGACCAATAAAGGCTAACAACTTTTTTCGAAAACTCATTTCCGGTTTTATTTCAATGCTGCCATTGACTTCCGAAAGGGTTGGTTTATTTAACGATGCCATGTTTCTTGATTAAGATATTCTTGGATACTTCAATACTTAAATGGAATTTTTCTTTGTTTACTTTCACAAGCATACTTTTATCATATTCCATTATGTCGGCTATGCTTACCGTTACACCGGGCAATAAGCCGTACTTCCGAAGATGTTTTAAAAATAAAGTACTATGGTCAGTAACTCCGGTAATGAGGTATTTATCTCCAATTTCTCCGTTGGAAAGGGTGAGTTTTTCATGGACTTCCATTTTGCCTAGGTGGTCAGGTATCGGATCTCCATGAGGATCAAATTTAGGATGACCTAGAAATTGGTCTAGACGTTTAATAAGTTCTTCACTGCTCACGTGTTCCAGTTCTTCGGCCATTTGATGAACTTCATCCCATTCAAATTGAAGAATGTTGGTTAAGAATACTTCCCATAGTCGATGTTTACGGATAATCCCTAAGGCTACTTTTTCACCTTTGCGAGTGATCTTTACTCCCTTGTACTTTTCATAATTAATCCACTCTTTCTCCGAAAGTTTTCTTAACATGTCCGTAACTGAAGCCGCAGTCGTTTCCATTGACGATGCAATCGATGAAGTATTTACATTTCTAATTCCAGTACTTGATAAGTGATAAATAGCTTTCAGGTAGTTTTCTTCTGTAACAGTTGGTTGTAACATTATTTTATTAATCGAAATAAATTTTTAGACAAATCTAAAAATAGGGTTTGAATAATCAAATTAAAAAAATCATTAATCTTGCAACATGTATCGCCTTCTAATTCGTCCACTCTTATTTTTACTGAATCCTGAAACTGCACACCATTTTACTTTTTCACTGATAAAATGGGCATTTAAAATTCCGGGAGTTAAGCAACTAGTGAAATGGTTAGTTGGAGATGTGGTA
>JBJTMY010000189.1:0-5916 GCA_046073825.1 Bacteroidota bacterium | reverse complement strand
CACCTGCATTATCAGCAATTGGTCCGAAAGCATCAATGGCTGATAATGCAGGTGGTATTGCTGAAATGAGTGCATTACCAAGTGATGTTCGTGAAAAAACTGATATTTTAGATGCAGTAGGAAATACTACAGCAGCTTCAGGTAAAGGTTTTGCAATTGCTTCTGCTGCTTTAACAGCTTTAGCATTGTTTGCTGCTTTCGTAGGTATTGCAGGTATTGATGGTATTGATATTTATAAAGCAGATGTATTGGCTGGATTGTTTGTGGGTGGTATGATTCCATTCTTATTCTCATCATTTGCAATTGCAGCTGTTGGTCGTGCAGCAATGGCGATGGTGGAAGAAGTTCGTCGCCAGTTCCGTGAAATTCCAGGAATTATGGAATATACAGCAAAGCCCGAATATGAAAAGTGTGTGGCTATTTCAACCAACGCATCTATTCGTGAAATGATTTTGCCAGGTGCTATCGCGCTTATTACTCCATTAATTGTTGGATTTATTTTCGGACCAGAAGTATTAGGTGGATTACTTGCAGGTGTTACAGTGAGTGGCGTATTAATGGGTATATTTCAATCGAACGCTGGTGGTGCATGGGATAACGCAAAAAAATCATTTGAAAAAGGTGTAATGATCAACGGAGAGATGTATTACAAAAAATCAGAGCCACATAAAGCTTCTGTTACTGGTGATACAGTAGGTGATCCATTCAAAGATACCTCTGGTCCTTCCATGAATATCTTAATCAAATTAATGTCGATCGTATCATTAGTTATTGCTCCATATATTGCTAGTCCTAAAACTGCTTGCCCAGGTGAAGGTGACCGCATGCAACAAGAATGTCCTTATTCAGCAGGTAAAGAAAATTGCAAAATGGACTGTGAGAAAGATGCGGATGGAAATTGCGTAATTGATTCTGCATTATGTGCTGAGTGGATGAGCGAAGGAAAAGTAGACAGTACTGCTTGTGTGAAAATGGAAAATGGAAAATGCCACATGAAATCAGATGCTTGCATGAATGCAATGATGGAATGCCATAAAGGAATGGAAGGTTGCAAAGAAATGGGTGGCATGAAAGAGTGCAAGGGTGATATGAAATCATGTGATATGGACAAAGAAGAATGTCACAAGAAAATGGGCGGAGAAAAAGATTGCTGCAAGAAAAAATAATATTGGTTTAACTATTTTAAAAAGGTCTTCTGAAAAGAAGGCCTTTTTTGTTTACCCCAATCACCCTCCTCTTATCAAAAATAATTTTACTTACTTTTACCTATCAAGTAAATTTTAATCAAGTGAATAAAAAAGCTAAGCCGGTTGCCAACGAAATTAAATCCATTTCAAGCAACACTCCTTTTAATTGGACACCTGTTTATTTTCTCGTCATTCTATTTACATTTCTTCTGTATGCGAATACTATCCAACACAATTTTACAGTAGATGATGGAACAGTAATCGCGAATAATAGCTTTACGAAGAAAGGTATTGATGGAATTAAAGACATTTTCACTCATTCGTATCGCGCAGGTTTCTGGGATAGAAAAGAAGGGTTGTATCGACCTTTATCGGTGGCTATGTTTGCTATTGAATATCAAATTGGACAGGGTTCTCCATTACCAGGACATGTCATGAATATTTTATTTTATATGCTAACGGGAATTGTAATACTTTCTGTTTTTAAACGTCTTTTACAATACCATCATCCCCTACTACCTATTATTGCCACCTTGGTATTTATTGCGCATCCTATTCATACCGAAGTAGTGGCAAATATTAAAAGTAGAGATGAAATTCTTAGTTTTTTATTCGGACTAACTGCATTCCATTTCTTGTTTAATTACATTGATAAAAATAAAATTTATTGGCTATTATTATCTTGCCTTTCTTTCATGTTGGCTTTATTCAGCAAAGAAAGTAGCGTTACATGGATTGGCGTATATCCCTTAGCGTTATGGTTTACAACCGATAAAAAACTTGTCGAAATTGTAAAGTTGTCCATTCCTTATTTAGCACTACTGATTTTATTTCTGCTCATCCGTACCAGTATTTTAGGCACCGTTACTGGTGAACAAGAAATACTTCTGATTAATAACTCCCTTGTTGGCGCTCCTGATAAAGCCTCTCAAATAGCAACGGCCTTTGGAATATTAGCACGCTATATCGGACTACTTCTAATTCCCTTTACCCTCGTATTCGATTATTCCTATAATACGATTCCCAATATCACGTTCGGTAATCCATTAGCGTTAGCCGGCATGTTAATCACTATTGGTGCTTTGGTTTATGCCATTAAAGAGCTACCTAAAAAGTCATTAATAAGCTTCGCGATTTTATTTTACCTTGGAAGTATTGCTCTGCTTTCTAATCTATTTATTACGTTGGAAGCCACCATGGGAGAACGTTTTGTATATACGGCCTCCTTTGGATATTGCTTATTCTTTGTAATTATACTTGATCATTTTTTCAAGCTTTCACAAACTAAAAATAAATCATGGAACTTTCATTCGCTTCTAAAACCGAATACAGTAAACGTATTTTTACTATTTATCGTTGTGGGCTACTCAGCACGAACGTTTGCGCGCAATGCTGATTGGAAAGACAATCTGACTTTGCTTTCTCACGATGTAAAACTAGCTCCAGAAAGTGCACGGATACGATATGCGTATGGTAGCGCGCTTCTAGTAGAAAAAGCTTTGAAAGAAAAAGATCCTACTCTTAAAAATCTGTACCTAGATCAATCCATTGAACAACTGAGTAAAGGAGTAAGTTTAATTCCGAATTACAACGATGCTTGGTATAATCTCGGTATAGCGTATAAGGAAAAGAACGATTTTAAAAATGCGGTTTATGCATTTGACCAAGCCAGGAGTTACAAAGCATTTGATACCGATGAAAAACTTTCTAGCGCAGGGATCGCTTATGGTAGCAACGGACAATTAGAAAAAGCCATTACCGATTTAAAAGCTGCCATTGCATTAAATCCAAACTCCGCCGACAATTACAACAACCTTGGTTTATACCTTGGTGAAAATAAAATGTATGACGAGTCGTTTGCCGCTTTTCAAAAAGCGTTATCCATCAAACCAAACTTTGATAAAGTGTATTATAACCGAGGGAATATTTTTGCACAGCAAAATAATTTTCGAGCAGCCATTAGCAATTATAAAAATGCATTAACGATAAATCCATCTTACGCCGATGCCTATAACAACCTCGGCAATTGTTATGCAGTATTAGGCGTAAAAGATTCGTCGCTCTATTGGTTTAATGAATCTGTAAAACTAGATCCATCTAACGGTAAGGCATGGGTGAACCTGAGCATTACTTACCGTTTGATGGGAGATAGTATCAAAGCCAATGAGTGTTTATTAAAAGCAAAAGAACTTGGAATAAATTTTTGATATGAAATATACCTTTTACATTCTACTTCCTTTCGTAATTCTTTTTAATTCAAGTTGTACAAAAGAAACCCCCACTTCTTCTATAAAATTGTTCAATACCAATGGACTTATTCGAAGTAACATTGTAACACTTCAAAAAAATAATGCACGGTTATTAAAAACCGCCGAATATAACGGACGAAAAGAGGTCGTTCAGCTCGACACGGTTAATTGGAATAAAGAATTGGAAATAATTACTGCAAGCAACCTCTCCGAAAAATCGTTGAGTTACAAGGCAGATACTATTTGTAGAGGGAATGATTCTATTATTACCTATACTGCTAAAGAAGCGAAATTAGATGTGCGTAAAATGACATTGCTAAAAAACAATGGCGCCATTCGTAAAATCTCGATAGAACGAATGAAAGAAAATGCTTTTTATTATTCTATACAGGAAATTGAGTATGTACCACAATTTTATTTTTCGATTTACTCGAAAGAAAAAATGATTTTATCTGACACCACATATTATCGCATAACAGGAGTTATTAATTAAAAATTATGGTTTACAATATTGGTTTATTATTAGGCATGTGGCTCGGACAATTATTTCTTCCTGGCCAGCCGTTACCTTTTAACTTTGAAATAAAAAAAGAAAATGAAAAAATTGTTTTCGTTATTCATAATGCAGAAGAACGAATTGTTTGCGATATAACTGATGTGCGCGGAGATTCGATGTTTGTACGACTACCCGTTTTTGATTCTGAAATAAAAATACATATTGAAGGCGATCGTTTGCGTGGCAAATGGATTAACTACAGCAAAAAAGGAAATCCTGAAGTTGTATTTGTAGGTTATAAAGGCGTTACCGAACGTTTCACAGATAAAGCCCCCACTACATTAAATGTGACAGGAAAATGGGAAACCTGGTTTGATGTTGATGGACCTGATTCTTCCATTGCTATTGGAGTATTTAATCAGCAAGGAAATAAAGTGACAGGCACCTTTCTCACAGAAACAGGCGATCATCGTTACCTCGATGGCGTTATAACTGGAAACACGTTAAAGTTAAGTGTATTTGATGGGGCACATGCCTGGCTTTACATTGCAGAAATTAAGAATGATTCAATGAATGGAATGTATTATTCTGGACTTACCTATAAAGCACCATTCCATGCTCGAAGAAATGAAAATGCGAAGCTGCGCGACCCGAATACAATCACAAAAGTAGAAGGGAATTTAAATTTTTCTTTCCCAAATTTAGATAGTACAATTATTTCGCTATCGGATAATCGCTTTCAGAAAAAACCAACTATCATTCAATTTATGGGATCTTGGTGTCCGAACTGTATGGATGAAGCAAAGTACTTTAATGAGATGTATAAAACCTATCATGAGCAAGGATTAGAAATAATTGGATTAGCCTTTGAACGCAGTGCAGACTTTTCGAAAGCAAAAGAAAGTGCGGCACGCTTTGTCAATAATTTAAATATTCAATATCCTGTTTTAATTGCCGGTGTTGCAGGAAAAGAAAATGTGATGAAAGCACTTCCGCAAGTGAAAGACTTTATTTCATTTCCAACTACTATTTTTCTAGATGACAAAGGAAGAGTAGTAAAAGTACATGCTGGATTCTCAGGACCAGCAACAGGAAAAGAATATGAATGGTATAAAGCAGATTTTGAAAAAACAATTAAAAAATTGCTTCGTTAATTTATCGATTAATAACCGTATTGGTAATACGATTTAGAATTTTCTTCAAATTAATTAGCTCCTGATAATGTGCTAATATTTCATCAATGTCAGCGCCTACTTCTGAACGCTCTTTAATTTCATTTTGAAATTCCATTGCTTTTTTATTCGCAATTTTTTTCTGAATGTACACAATTGCATCTACTACTGTTTTATCGATGCGATGTTTATCTAGGCGCACATAAATTCCCTTTGACTCCCAATTGGCTAATTCATATCGAGGTGTTACCAATGAGATAGCCAAAGGTTTTAACTCCGGACTTAAATTATTGATAAACGATTGTGCGTTGTAATTTATATCCTGATCAACAATATTAGAAAATTCTGCAAGCAATCCTGCATAATTTTCATTGGTAAAATGAATCCCATTATTTCGAAGAATATCAAACACGAAGTTTTTTACTTTTATATTAATCACCGGATTTTCTTCTTCCTCTTCTTTTTTCTTCTTTGATTTTTTTACGGGCTCTTCTTCTACATACTTTTTAAAATCAGGCAGCGGGAAAATTTCCTCTGCATAATTTAACAAGATTCGAATAATTTCTTCTTCGTGTACTTCGGTATCATGTTCATCGTTGATGAGTTGTTCTTCGGTGTATTCTTTCTCGATATTCTCGAGCATTTCACCTGCATGATCTTGAACTGGTGATGGTGCTTCCTCTGCCTGGCGATTATTGCGAGCACGAATAATTTTATTCATCTCTGCAATCAACACCGCTTCACTCATTTCCATGAGCGTTGATGCTTGTCGCAGATATGCTGCTCGTGTAATCGCATCTGGAACTACTGCA
>JBJTMY010000188.1:0-15214 GCA_046073825.1 Bacteroidota bacterium | reverse complement strand
CCTGTACACGATTACAATTCCATTTATGCACAATGGTGGAATAAAGCATTGCACAATCAGGAGAATGTTTGTTGGCCAGGAAAAGTAAAATATTTTGCATTAAGTAGTGGCACGAGTGAAAGTTCAAGTAAACATATTCCTGTTACTACCGAAATGGTGAAAGCCATTCAACGTACGAGCCTTCGTCAGATTATTTCCTTAGGTGGTTACCAGGGTTTGCCTGACGATTTATTTTCGAAAGGAATATTAATGCTTGGCGGAAGTACACATTTGAATCAAAAAGGATCTTATTTTGAAGGAGATCTGAGTGGTATTACGGCAAGTAAAATTCCATTTTGGTTTCAGCATTTTTATAAGCCAGGGAAAAAGATTGCTAAAGAAACGGATTGGGCAACCAAGCTAGAAGAAATTGTGGAGACTGCTCCACAATGGGACATTGGAATTTTAGTAGGTGTGCCTGCTTGGTGTCAATTGTTGCTCGAGAAAATCATTGATCGATATCAACTTAAAAACATACATGAACTTTGGCCTAATTTAACGCTCTATGTGCATGGCGGTGTTTCCTTTGAACCTTATCGCAAGAGCTTTGATACTTTGGTGGCCAAGCCCCTTATTTGTATTGAAACCTATTTAGCTTCAGAAGGATTTATTGCTTATCAGGATGAGCAAGGAAATCGCTCTATGAAACTGGTAACTAACAACGGAATATTCTTTGAATTTGTTCCTTTTAACGAGGAGAATTTTAATGGGGATGGAGAGTTGGTGCGTAAACCAAAAACTTTTTTAATTGATGAAGTAAAACCTGACGAGGAATATGCTATTCTTCTTTCAACTTGTTCAGGTGCATGGCGTTATTGGAGTGGTGATGTGATAAAATTTACTAATGTAGAAAAAGCAGAAATCATTATCTCTGGTCGTACTAAACATTATTTGAGTCTATGTGGAGAGCATCTTTCTGTGGACAACATGAATAAGGCAATTGAAATGGTTTCGGAAGAGTTAAATATTCGAATCAATGAGTTTACCGTTGCTGGTGTAAAGCATGGTTCTATGTTCGCACATAAATGGTTTATTGGTACCGACAATCACGTCTCAGAAACTCAATTGAAAGAACTTATTGATGCAAAGTTGAAAATGTTAAATGACGATTATCGCGTGGAGCGTACCTCTGCTTTGAAAGATATTATCATTGATGTGCTACCTCATCAGGTGTTTTTAAATTGGATGGAAAGTAAAGGTAAAATTGGCGCACAAAATAAATTCCCACGTGTAATGAAAAATCATCAGCTGGAAGAATGGGAAAAGTTTGTTCAAGTTCAAATGCAAAGAAATAAGTAATTAAAAAATGAAAGTTGCAGGATTTACTTTTATTCGTAATGCTGTTCGTTACGATTATCCTGTTATTGAATCCATCACTTCCCTCCTGCCCCTTGTGGATGAATTAGTCGTTTGTGTTGGCGATTCAACAGATGGTACTTTAGCGCTTATTAATGGCATCGGATCCCCTAAAATTAAAATCATTCATTCTGTTTGGGACGACGCACTTCGTGAAGGTGGAAAAATTTTAGCTGTTGAAACCAATAAGGCACTCGCTGCAGTTGCTTCAGATGCTGACTGGTGTTTTTATTTGCAGGGTGATGAAGTACTCCATGAGGAAGATTATCAATCTATACGTGAAGGCATGTTGCGTTATAAAGATGATGTAAAAGTAGAGGGCCTTTTATTCAACTACCGACACTTTTATGGTAGTTATCAATACTTAGGAAACTCTCGAAAATGGTATCGTCATGAAATACGCATTATTCGTAATCATATTGGCGTTTACTCTTATAAAGATGCTCAAGGGTTTAGAATAGAAAAACGAAAATTAAATGTGAAGTCCATTGATGCGTATATATATCATTATGGTTGGGTAAAAAACCCTCATTTTCAAACCGAAAAGCAAAAGAGTTTTCATAAGCTATGGCATAGTGATGAAACAGTAAAGAATATGGTGCAAGCCGATGAGTATGATTATAATGCGATTGATTCCCTGGCACTTTTTGCTGGAAATCATCCAGCAGTAATGGCTAATCGAATTTCTGCTGTTGATTGGGATTTTCAATTTGATGTTTCAAAAGTAAAAGTGAAGTTTAAATACCGAATTTTGAATTATATTGAAAAAGTAACTGGACATCGCCTGTTTGAATATAAGAATTATCATAAAATTTAATAAAATATCAATGAGGATTAATAATAATATAGGTGCTGTCTTTTTATTAAGTCTTTTGGCATTGTTTTTTTCCTGTTCAAGTCGTAGTGCATCTGACACAGAAAGCAAATCGAATACCTTGGAAGGTGAGCTGCAATCTACCCACGGAATAATCGATCAGTACTGTTCTTCTGACGCTAATTTACAATTCAGTTATTATTTACCTCTATCGTTTAAGTCTGAAAAAAAATATCCCGTTTTTATTTTATTCGATCCTCATGGTGATGGTCACTTTGCCATTGAAAAATATCAGGCAATTGCAGATAAATACGAGTACATTTTATTGTCCACCAATGCTATTAAAAATGGCGTAGATCGCGATGCTGCTGCACACACGATGCAATGTATTTTAAATAGTGCAATTACTCAAATACCAGGTGAAACTACTCGCGTTTATGTGGGTGGATTTTCAGGTGGTGCGCGTTATGCTTCCATGTTGGGCATGAGCGGTTCTGGGATACAAGGCCTAATGGTGGCAGGTGCAGGTTTTCCTGCAGATGCATGGAATGGATTAACTCCGTCGGTTATCATTGCCGCTGCCAATGACGGGGATATGAATCTGCCTGAGATTTTAGCGTTGAATCAAATAAAAAATCTCCAACAACGAGGTCGACTATTAACATTTAGAGATAGTGGTACTCACGAATGGCCATCGGCAGATAAAATGGAGGAAATGCTAGCGATCTTTACAGCATTTGCCATTCGAGATAGTCTCGAAAAGAATACTTCAAAACTGGATACCGTCATAGCGACTTATCAAAAGTTAGCGAAATCCAATTATTGTAAAAACACCCTTCTGCATCAAGCCTTGTTTTATGAACGGGCTATTAAAGTATTGGACGGTTTGACAGATGTTCAATCCTACAAGCAGAAATATTCTACCACGATTTCTTCTAGTAATTTTAAATCAGATCAAGCCTTAGAATCGTTGCTGCTAACAGAAGAAGGTTCGTTGAAAAATAATTATTACCAAGCCATGGGTAGCCGTGATACACTTTGGTGGTCTCAAGAAATGGCCAAGTTGAATAACTCCATCAAAACTGGAAAGGATGCTTTGAAACAAGCGCAGTTAATGCGGGTACGCAATGGCGTTAGTTTGATGTGTTACATGAATCTTGATAAAACCATGAAGGCAAATTCAAATCAAGATGCAAATTACCTATCGGTTTTATATCGAAACATTGATCCCGATAATTCCGAGTCTTGGTTTTTAGCCGCTGTGATGGAAGCAAGAAATAAAAACAAAAATAAATCATACGATTTTTTAAAAACCGCAGGCCAAAAAGGTTTCAAGGATCGAAATCGGGTTAACCAAACAAATGAATTTAATCAATGGTTAGGCGACCCACAATTTCAAGATATCGTCAATCACCTACCAAACTAAGCTTTGGGTGCTGCTAATTCAAATGCAACCGATGCGCATTCAAATTTCCCTTTATGAGCACCATCGCAAAACGGACGGTTGGATGATAAATTACATCTACATAAAGCTACTGAAGTTCTTCCATTAAGATTAAAAGGGTTTCCTTCCGCATCCACTATTTCAAAATCTCCTTCTACGCGAATCGAGCCATTCGCATTAATTTTAATTCTTGTTTTCATTTTTTTTGATCTTCCAGGTTTACATAATAAACAATCATCGAGCAGATAGAGCTTACGCAAATGATACTCAGTAAAACAACATAAATGCTTTTATGATAGGCGTTCAATGTTAAGCTATTTTGAATGATGCCTATCAGCGCCATTAGGTTGGCTAGGCAACGCTGTCCGAATAAAACGGTAGCTGCAAATGTGAAAGCAAAACCTGACCAAGTGGTTACTTTTCCAATTCGCTGTAAATAGGCAATAATCCAAGCCAATGCACCACCTCCAATTGAAGCAATTAAAAGCATTAGGGCTTTGTGGCCAGCATAGTAAAATGCCAAAAAACCGCAAATAATCATTACACTACCTAAAATGTGTAATAGGCGTTCGTTTTTCGAATTCATCGGATAAAAGTAAAAAGCAAATATATTAAAATTCATACGACCATTTTACCTTAAAATTAAGGGCGATTATCACTTTGTGTACGACCTTAAAAAGTATATTTGCATCGCTATGGCATCTGGACATATTGACCACAACAAAGTGACGGCAGCGGGTCTGCTTGTAACCCTCGGAATTATCTTTGGTGATATTGGTACTTCACCACTCTATGTAATGAACGCAATTGTTGGTAGCAGAACTATCACTGAGCAGCTTGTCCTTGGTGGACTCTCCTGCATTTTTTGGACGCTGACAATTCAAACAACATTTAAGTACATCATTTTAACCTTAAGGGCAGATAACAAAGGAGAAGGAGGAATCTTTTCACTTTTTGCATTAGTTCGGAAAATGCACATCAAATGGTTGTTTATTCCTGCTATGATTGGAGGTGCTACATTGCTTGCAGATGGAATTATAACGCCACCCATATCCGTCGCGTCTGCTATTGAAGGATTAGAGGTGATTAATCCGGATATTAAAATTATTCCTATTGTTATCACCATCATTTTCTTGTTGTTCTTCATTCAGCAATTCGGGACTAAATTTGTCGGGCGTTTCTTTGGACCTGTGATGTTTATTTGGTTCGGAATGTTATTGGTTCTTGGATTAAATCAACTAGTTGATTTCCCTATCGTATTAAAAGCTATTAATCCTATCTATGCGTTTGATCTATTAGTTAAATATCCCAATGGGTTTTGGTTATTAGGAGCGGTATTTCTCTGTACCACTGGAGCAGAAGCGCTCTACTCTGACTTAGGCCATTGCGGTCGTCAGAATATTCGCGTGAGCTGGATATTTGTTAAGGTGGCGTTGTTGGTTAATTACTTTGGACAAGCAGCATGGCTTATGCAACATGCTGGAACTACCTTAGGCGACTTAAAGCCATTCTATGTATTAATGCCACGTTGGTTCTTACCCATTGGAATTGGTATTGCCACCTCTGCGGCTATTGTGGCAAGTCAAGCATTAATTAGTGGAACATTTACCTTAATTAACGAGGGGATGCGTATGGATTTCCTTCCGAAAGGACGAATTGAATATCCTACTGATATTAGAGGACAATTATACATTCCAACAGTAAACTGGTTAATGTGTTTTGGATGTATTGGGATAGTATTATATTTTCAAGAGTCTGGCAAAATGGAAGCTGCTTATGGATTAGCGATTGTATTAACCATGATAATGACTACTACCCTATTAACGTATTATCTCTATCTGAAAAAATATTCTAAGATTTTAATTGGAGCTGTTTTAGTTGTATTTGGAACGATTGAAATTTCGTTTATGATTGCTAACCTCGATAAGTTTAAACACGGAGGATACGTTACCGTATTTATTGCCGCAGCAATTATATTTGTCATGTACGTTTGGCGCGAGGCAAGAAAAGTAAATGCTTCATTAATTGAGTTCGTAAAACTTCCGAATTATTTTGAGATTATTAATGATGTAAGTAATGACGAAACAATTCCCAAGTATTCTACTCACCTTGTGTATTTAACCAGTGCATCTCATGATGATGAAGTAGAAAACAAAGTGATTTATAGTATTCTTCAAAAGCAACCGAAGCGAGCGGATATTTATTGGTTTGTTCACTTGGATGTATGTGATGAACCCTATCGGATGGAATACAAAGTGCGTGAATTGGTGAATGATAAAATCATTCACATCCGATTTAAATTAGGATTTCGCGTGGCACCAAGAATTAATTTGATGTTTCGTCAGGTGGTAGAAGAGCTTGTGAAAAATAAGGAAGTCGATTTGACCAGTCGCTATACCTCGCTGAATAAACAACACCTGATTGGCGATTTTAAATTCGTGGTAATGGAGAAGTTTTTATCGTATGAAAATACGTTGGATGTTTATACCAAGGTGATTTTAAATATGTATTTCTTCATGAAAAAGCTGACCATCTCTGAAGAGAAAGCATTCGGTTTAGATACCAGCAATGTTACCATCGAAAAGGTTCCATTGATTGTTTCGCCTCCTAATAATTATAAATTTACACGTATTCCATAACGTTAGTATGACGAAAGAAGAAGCGTTGTTAAAAATTAATAGTTTAAGTGCCGAGATTGAAGCACATAACTATCGCTATTACATGCAAGCGAATCCGGTTATTTCTGATTTTGATTTCGACCAACTGTTAAATGAACTCATTCAGCTGGAAAATCAATTTCCGGAATTCTGTTTTCCATACAGTCCTACGCAGCGTGTTGGTGGACAAATTACCAAAGAATTCAAATCGGTAGAACATAAATATCCGATGCTTTCCCTCGGAAATACCTATTCCGAAGAAGAGTTGCTGGAATTTGATAATCGCATCAAAAAAATAATAACGGATGAGCAAGTTCAGTACGCATGTGAGTTAAAGTTTGATGGTGTTGCTATTGGAATTACGTATAAAGATGGAAAAATAGTGCAGGCTGTGACGCGTGGTGATGGTGTTAAAGGCGATGATGTAACTGCAAATATTAAAACGATTAAGTCCCTTCCCTTTCATCTTCCAACAAATACTAATCCTTCCTTTCCGAATGAATTTGAAGTTCGTGGAGAAGTATTTATGCCTCGTCAGGTTTTTGATCGAATTAATGAAGAACGAGTAGATATTGGCGAAGCTCCATTTGCCAATCCGCGAAATTGTGCCGCAGGTACAGTAAAAATGCAGGATAGCGCGGAGGTTGCTAAGAGAAGTCTTGATTGTTTTTTATATGCCTATTACGGACCTTCTATTTTCGAGACGCAGAAATCAGCTTTAGACTCAATGAATGCTTGGGGATTTCATGTTTCAGAACATCGATGCATCTGTAATTCTATTGCCGATGTGATGGGCTACATTCATCATTGGGATAAGGCACGTCACGATTTACCATTTGACATTGATGGTATTGTAATTAAGGTGAATCGATTTTCGCAGCAGGAAGAGCTTGGATTTACAGCTAAATCTCCACGATGGGCAATCTCGTACAAGTTTAAGGCAGAGTCCGTAACGACTCAGTTATTAGAGGTTACCTATCAGGTTGGAAGAACTGGGGCTATCACTCCAGTAGCAAACTTACATCCGGTGTTTTTAGCTGGAACAACTGTGAAGCGCGCTTCGCTGCATAATGCTGATCAAATTGCAAAACTAGATTTACATATTGGTGATTTTGTTTTTGTTGAAAAAGGTGGCGAAATTATTCCTAAGATTACTGGTGTAGATTTGTCAAAGCGCAACCAAACGGCTATCCCTATCCGTTATATTGCTAACTGCCCGGAATGTGGTTCTGAGCTTGTACGTAAAGAAGGGGAAGCACAGCATTATTGTTTGAACGAAGAACATTGTAAACCTCAAATTAAAGGAAAAATTGAGCATTTTACTGCTCGTAAAGCCATGAATATTGATGGTCTAGGTAGTGAAACGGTAGATGTATTGGTAGAGAAAAACCTGATTCAATCCATTGCGGATATTTATGACTTAAGGAAAGAGCAATTGTTAACCCTAGATCGGTTCGGAGATAAATCTGCACAAAATATCATGGAGGGAATTGAAAAGTCGAAGTCTATTCCTTTTGAAAAAGTACTATTTGCGATTGGTATTCGTTACGTGGGTGATACAGTAGCAAAGAAACTTGCCCGTCATTTTAAATCGATGGATGCATTAATTGCTGCTACAGAGGAAGAGTTAATGAATGCTCCAGAGGTAGGTGAGATTATCGCAAAAAGTGTATTTCAGTTTTTTAAAAAGGAATCCAACCTCCAAATTATTCAGCGATTAAAAGAAAGCCGTTTGCAATTTGAATTAGCGCATGATGCCCTACCCACTCTTTTGGGAAATCAATTAGAAGGGATGACTTTAGTGGTGACAGGTTCCTTTGAGCGTCATTCTAGAGATGAACTTAAAGCGATGATTGAACAGCACGGAGGTAAGAATGGAAGCTCCGTATCGAAGAAAACAAATTATCTTATTGCGGGTGCTGACAGTGGTCCGAGTAAGATTGAAAAAGCAGCTGCTATGGGAGTAAAAGTGATTACTGAAGCTGATTTTGAACAAATGATATCTAAATAAGCCTTAAATTTACTTGATGTAATGACCATGAAAAAGAATTTAAGACATAAAATAGCGCACGTTGTCTTTCTGAATGAATTTAGAAATAAGACCACCAAGAGTCATCTTATTCCGTTTGATAAAGCAGAAACAATCGGAATTATTTATGATTCTACCAATGAAGCACACTATGAGATGGTTCGTAAGTATGTGAAAGATTTAAGGGAGAATTTTCATAAAGATGTGCTTGCTTTAGGATACTTTGATCAGAATGAATTGCCTACCCTTCGGTTTTCGAAATTAGGTCTTGATTTTTTTACCCGCAAAGATTTAAATTGGTTTTATAAGCCTATATCTGGAATTGTAAAACGCTTTGTGGAACGAGAGTTTGATATTTTAATCGACTTGCATTTAGGTAATCAGATTCCGTTTAAATATGTTGTGGCTTCATCAAGAGCTAAATTTAAAATTGGTAAATATTCAAAGAACGCTGTTCGTCATTACAATTTCATGTTAAGTGTAAATGAGCAAACCCAATTGCCTGCATTTATCGAACAAGTAAATCATTATTTAAAACAAATTAAGAATGAAAAATAAAAATAAATTTATCGGAACGGGTGTGGCGTTAGTAACCCCTTTTAAAAATTCCGGTGAAGTAGATTATAAAGCATTAGAAAAATTAGTTAATCATATTGTTAAAGGTGGTTGTGAGTATTTAGTCGTATTAGGAACTACAGGAGAAGGTGTAACACTCACTAGTGATGAAAAAAAGAAGGTAATTGAAACCGTTATCACAACGAACAAAGGCCGTTTACCAATTGTATTAGGTTTGGGTGGAAATAATACGCTACAATTAATGGAAGAAATCCGCAATACAGATTTTAATGGAATTGATGCGATATTATCCGTTTCTCCAGCATATAATAAACCATCACAAGCAGGTATCGTCGAACATTATAAAATGATTAGCAAAGTTTGTCCTGTTCCTATAGTCCTCTATAACGTTCCCGGACGTACAGGTTCTAATATGTTACCTACAACTGTTATCACAATAGCTCAATCTTGTAAAAATGTAATAGCAATTAAAGAAGCAAGTGGAAATGTAGAACAAGTGATGTCGATCATTGAAAAAAAACCAAAAGACTTTTTAGTTATTTCTGGTGATGACGGTATTACTTTACCGTTAGTGGCAGCGGGTGCTGTAGGTGTAATTTCTGTTGTAGCAAATGCGTATCCAAAAAAGTTTTCACAAATGGTGAGGTCAGCATTAAAAAATGATTATAAACAAGCTCAAAAGATTTATTATCCGTTTCATAGTATGATTCCTCTTTTATTTCAAGAAGGTAACCCTGGAGGAGTAAAAGCTGTACTTTCAGAATTAAAAATTATGGATAGTCAAGTGCGATTACCACTTGTAAAAGTGAGCAGTAATTTAACAGCCGCACTGAAAAATGCAATGAAAAGTTTATAAAATAAATGATGAGAAAATATATTCTGTTTTCAATTTTATTTCTCACATGGGGAGTAACGAACGCTCAAATACAAATGAGTGCAAGTTCGTTGGTTACAACTGCATTTAATACAGAAGTTTTTAGAGAGGAGTTTGATACAGCTTCAGCCGATTGGCCAACCATTTCCAATTTTAATAATTTATTTATGGTTCAAGGTGGAGCTTATTATATGAATCGTAAAGCAGCAAGTGATCCTTATGCAGTTTTAAGTTCTTATAAATTACACTTATCCAATTATCAGTTAAATGTCCGACTAAATCCGATGTCGTTTGGCCAAGATGGGTACATTGGTGTATTGTTTATGTTGCAAGAATCAAGTGTGGGAGGCTTTATTTTTGAAATTACTTCAGATAGTAAATACCGATTACGACAAGTACGGAATGGATTATATAAAAACATTACGGGTGACCTTCAATCAAATGGTTGGATTACGAATGAAGGACTGATTAATTATAATCAAAATAATAGTATTTCAATTGCTTTTAACGATCGTAAATATGATTTATACCTAAATGCTAAGCGCGTAATTTCGTTTAGTGACATAGAATATAAGCAAGGTGTATTTGGATTTTTAATTGGACCACAAACCAAAGTAATGATTGATAATATCGCTGTCATGACGAGCGAAGATAAATTGACGGTTGATAATCCTTTTTCTGCTACTGCAAATGATAAGGCTAATGAGGAAGTATTGAAGTTGAAGGCTCAGATAGAAAAATTGCAAAATGATAACGACGAGTTATTAAATGTTGTGGAAAACATGAAGTCGAAAGGATATTTTTCTCCCGACGACTTTGAATCGAAGTATGTTTCTGCTGTCGCAACCAACAATGCAATGAAATTAAAGTATGATTCATTAGTTGTAGAATATTTACATGTTAAAGTTGAAAATGATTCACTGAAGAAAGTTCAAGCTGCTATAGTAGTAGATGATCATAGTTTGGATTCATTAGTGCTTGAAATTGATGAACTGAAAGTAAAAAATGGAGAGTTGTTAAAAGAGAATGCAATCCTAAATAATCGAATTAAAAAACTTACAGGTAATTCCCCAAACAAATAATATTATGTCTGTACATCAGGAAATAAAAAAAGTTACTACTCATACGCTTTCTGAATTAAAACGTAAGGGAGAAAAAATTTCTATGCTAACGGCTTATGATTATAGTCTGGCTAAAATCGTAGATGCTTCGGGTATCGATGCGATTTTAGTGGGCGATTCAGCAAGTAATGTAATGGCTGGACATGAAACCACACTACCAATCACGTTAGATCAAATGATTTATCATGCAGCAAGTGTTGTTCGTGCAGTAAATCGTGCATTGGTTATTGTAGATTTACCTTTTGGTTCCTATCAGGGAAATTCAAAAGAAGCGCTTAATTCCGCTATTCGTATTATGAAAGAAACCGGTGCTCATGCAGTTAAGTTGGAAGGTGGAAGAGAGATTAAAGAGGCCATTGAACGTATTCTAACAGCTGGCATACCCGTTATGGGGCATTTAGGTTTAACACCTCAATCGATTTACAAATTCGGTACCTACGTAGTTCGTGCAAAAGAAGAGCAAGAAGCACAACGATTACGAGAAGATGCTAAAATGCTTGAAGAAATAGGCTGTTTCTCTTTAGTTTTAGAAAAGATTCCTGCTACATTGGCAACCGAAGTTTCAGCGTCTTTGAAAATACCTACCATTGGTATTGGTGCAGGCAATGGAACCGATGGACAAGTATTGGTCTTGCATGATATGCTTGGTTTGAATAAAGGTTTTAGTCCACGATTTTTACGTAGGTACTTAAATTTATTCGATGAAATAAAAGGGGCAACGGAAAAATACATTGCTGATGTAAAGTCAAAAGATTTTCCAAATGATAAGGAGCAATATTAAATGATAGATGTAATCTATGAAGACAATCATTTGATTGTTATCAATAAAAAACCTGGGGATATTGTACAAGGAGATAAGACAGGTGATGAGCCGCTAAGTGAAAAAGTAAAGTCCTATATCAAAGAAAAATACAACAAACCCGGAGAAGTGTTTTTAGGTGTTGTTCATCGTATAGACCGTCCCGTTAGTGGTGTGGTCGTTTTTGCAAGAACAAGCAAAGCATTGGCACGAATGAATGCGATGTTTCAGAGTAAAGAAATTAAAAAAACGTATTGGGCAGTAGTTAAAAATAAACCTCAACACCAAGAAGAATTAGTCATTCGATTTTTAACGAAAAACGAAAAGCAGAATAAAAGCTATTGCAGCAAGGTGCCGAAAGAGGGTGCCTTAAAAAGTGAATTAACCTATACCCTACTCGCCTCTTCCGATAATTATCATTTGTTAGAAATCAATCCCCATACTGGTCGCCACCATCAAATTAGAACGATGTTAGCGGATATTGGTTGTCCGATTAAAGGCGATTTGAAATATGGATTTAATCGTAGTAATCCTGATGGTTCAATTCATTTACATGCTCGCGCTATTCAGTTTGAGCACCCAGTTAGTAAAGAACCAATTTACATCAAAGCCAATCCTCCGAAAGATCCCATTTGGGACTATTTTGTTAATTTATAATTGGGCGAAGTGATATCGAGACTGATAGATTGAAAAGGCTCTCTGAGCTTTAATTTATTTTCAGACATTCCTAAGGAAACAGGTTGTAAATATCTTTCCGATGTTCGATGAGAACGATATAAACCGTTTCATTTTCATATTTCAAACCTAAACGATAATCATTAATTCTTATTCTGTAGAAATTATGATATCCTGCTAATTTTTTAATGTTCTTAGATCTTTTGAATTTTCAATTTGTATTATGCAAGCGGCAATAGATTTTTTCAGATTTGAATTTTTTATTTTTTTTAATCCTTAAAAAATGACTTTTTGAATTCAACATTCATTTGCCCAGTGCTTTCATCACTTCATTTCTTGAAACTTTAGGAGATTTCATCCCTTTTTCGATTTTTTGAGCGAACTCCCAGTCCTCAATCTCTGCACTAGTCAAAGCTCTCGATGACATTCCTAATTTTTTAGCTAAACTCATCAAAAGTGTTAAGTCGGCTTTGTTGTTTGCGTTTATTATAACAGATTTCATATCTCAGATTTTGTAAATTTAAAATCAGAACACAAATTTTTGTAAGTACTAATACATCGGTAAATGATTAGATACAACCAAATTGAATTAATATGTTGATTGAATGTAATTAGCGTTTGTTTCAAAAACATTCTGAATTGGTATAAGTTTTTGTTAAATTATGTTAAAATGTGCATAAATGATAGTAATACTATTATATTTGCAACATAATTAATTATCATGTACGAATTGCCTACCCAAATTCCTATTCAGATTGACTCTAAAATCTATTTGAAAGATCCTAATAGCAGTGAACTCGGATTGAAAATAATTGCCAAGAGTATTGATATGATTAATTCCATGGGTTACGAAGAATTTACGATTCGGAAACTAGCACAAGCCATAAATTCTACCGAAGCATCTGTTTATCGCTATTTTGAAAGTAAAAACAAGCTGTTACTTTATCTGATTTCATGGTATTGGTCGTGGATGGAATACCGTCTTGCATTTGCTATTACCAACATTAATTCTCCAAAGTTGAAACTTGAACGTGCACTGCATTTAATAACTACTAAAATTAATAATGACGAACGTTATCAAAATATCAATATAAAAAAACTAAACAGTATTGTATTCACAGAATCATCGAAGTCTTATTTAACAAAGGATGTAGATAAGGTCAATAAAACGGGGGCCTATGGAGAATATAAAAATTTTGTGGAAAAGGTGTCCAGTCTAATTCTTGAAATTAACCCGAAGTTTAAATATCCCAATATGTTGGTTTCAACAGTGATTGAAGGTGTTCACCTGCAACACCATTTTACTGAACATTTACCACGACTTACCAATGCAACAAAAAATGAAGAGCATATAAACAATTTTTTTTATGAGATTGTTTTCAAAACAATTCAGCCTAATAAAAAGTAATGGATAATTATCAAAACCCTTTGTCTCGGTTGTGGACATTATTAAAGGATAATAACAAAGAAATTCGTCAGATTTATTCATTGTCCTTTTTTAGTGGATTAGTAGCGCTTATTCTCCCCTTAGGTATTCAAGCCATCATCAACTTGATACAAGGAGGTGAAATATCTGTTTCATTTGTTGTGCTGATTGTAGTGGTTATTTCAGGAATCATTCTCGCTGGTTATATGCAGATAATGCAATTGCGTATTACCGAAAATATTCAGCAGTCTTTATTTGCGAAAGCAGCATTTGATTTCGCATTGCGCATTCCTAGAATCAAATCAGAAGAGCTATATAAAAAATATGCTCCTGAATTGATGAATCGTTTTTTTGATATAGCTACAATTCAAAAAGGATTATCAAAGATTGTAATTGATTTTTCATCTGCTACATTACAAATTGTATTTGGATTGTTATTGCTTTCGTTTTATCATTCGTTATTCATTCTTTTAAGTTTGATGGTGGTTGTTCTTCTTTATTTTATTTTAAGGTACACCAGTAAAAAAGGATTTGAAACAAGTGTAAAAGAGTCGAGTAATAAATTTAATGTAGCATTTTGGTTACAAGAATTGGCGCACGCACGTATATCATTTAAAATGGCGGGCAATACACCTCTTTCTGGACAAGAAACTGATCGTAGAGTAAATAAATACTTGCATGCAAGAGAATCACACTTTTCCATTTTAAAGCAGCAAATGATTTATTTGATTGCATTTAAAGTCTTTATCGCTGCTTGTTTGTTGAGTATTGGCGGTGTACTTGTTATCAATCAGCAAATGAATATTGGACAATTTGTGGCCGCTGAGTTAATCATTTTGCTAGTCATTGGCTCTGTAGAAAAAATAATTTTATGTTTAGAAACAATTTATGATGTATTGACTTCTCTCGAAAAGATTGGTCAGGTGAGTGATCTTCAATTGGATCATCAAGAGGAAGGATTGCTAATTTCAAAGGAGTATTCGTTGTCAATCGATTTAAAGGATGTCTTGTTTACTTATCCCAATGCTTCGCAGCCCATTATTCATGATTTAAGTTTATCAGTAGTTGCAAATACAAAAATTGGCATAACTGGTACTAATGGATCGGGAAAATCTACCTTGATGAAATTACTTTCAGCTCAGTTTCAATTAACAGATGGAAGTATTTGTTATAACGGGCTTCCAATTAGAAATTATCAATTAAATGCACTTCGTGATGTGATAGGTACATGCATTAACGGTGATGAATTATTTAATGCCTCTATTTCAGATAATATTACGATGGGTCGTGATGCAATCGCAATGTCTGATGTTCTCGAAATATTGGATAAGTTGTGTTTAACTGAATTTATTAGAAGTCTTCCCGAAGGTTTAAATACCAAAATTTATAACGAAGGGCAGTTAT
>JBJTMY010000187.1:0-9386 GCA_046073825.1 Bacteroidota bacterium | reverse complement strand
GGATTAAAAACACGCTATGCACTTACTAAAAATTTAGGAGGGATTATGTTCTGGCAGTTATACGACGATAAATTTAGTGGAGGCTTGTTAGATGCGATTGTTGGGGATGATGCGGAGCTTGGTAAATAGGCTAATGGTATTATATAGTAAAAAGTGCTGTTTTAAAAGTTATTAGAGCAATATTAAAGGTGTTATTTAATAATTGTTAATAATTAATACATTGTTTATTTGTAAATATTAAATACAATATGTTTATTTGTGTTTAATGTTTATATTAATCCATTGTATAAAATTTCGTTTTGCGGTGATTTAACGCCAAGATTGGATTGTTTTTATAGTCAAATGGTGATAGTAGTTCAAAGTATTATATTGATTGTTTTAATTTGATTATTGAGTGAAGTTTAGTTAATAGCTCCAAAATTTCAATTTAAATTAGTTGATTTATTTGGCTTTAGTTTCGATTTATCAAGAAGGTTTCTGATTAAACCTTTCTTGTTAATTAGTTTGAAGTACCTGTGTATTAAAATTTAAATTGTTAATCTATAATCTCTATTTATATGAAAACTAGACTTGTTATATTCTTGTTTTTGGGTTTGTTAATGTTATTTCCGAGCCAAAGTAATGCTCAAGTTATAGGTGATGCATATATAGTTAATGCAAATCCTATAGCGGGTAATACACAGTCAGTGTTAAATATTGTATTGACAGATACTGTCAATATAACTTCATTTATGGTTAAAGTTGGCTCGATTGAAGGTGGTCAAGATTTATTCAGTTATGTCTTTACATTTGATCAAGCAGGAGGTTTTCCTGCAGGAGTAGGGTATTCTAGAAATGGGTATAAAGTTAATTGTCCATTGGGTAATATGGTTGAAACGCCAGTTTATTTTACCGAAATCACAACAACTACTGGGGGTAACACAACAAGTGCTCCTTTTAAATTCGTTTCGAATTAATGACCATTACTTCTATAATAATTTAAAAACGAAGACATGAAAGTAATTATAAAATATACACTATTTCTTGTGTTTCTATTTGCAAATCACCATTTGTTTGCAACAAAATATACATGGACAGGTTCAACAAGTTCGAATTGGTCTGTAAGTTCTAATTGGAGTCCATATGGTATTCCATCAACTACAGATACAATAAAAATTGTTTCGACAACAAACAACCCTGTCTTACAATCGAACACCACTATTAATGAATTAGAATATAATTCAGGCAGTTTTAACTTAAACACCTATAATTTAACAATTTCAAACAATAGTTATTTCTATGCAGGAACAATATCAAATGGAAATGTTATTGTTAGAGGTACTTACTCATTATTTGGTGGGACTACATTTAGTTGCACAATAGATGCAATTGTAGGAAGAACTGTTTTTAGTGGTGGAACTTTTAATAGTTCGGCTTCATTTGAACAAACCAGCAACGCTACAAGTAATGGTGCAGGCGGTTGTATATTCAATGCAGCCGTTACAATTAAAAAGTCAGGTAATTCTTATTTGAATTTAGGAATGACCAATGCAGATGTGTTTAATGGTACAACAAAAATTATTAATACCAGTACATATGCCATCCAGTTAGGATATAATACAATAGCTTATTTTAATGATAGTTTAATTCTTGAATCATCCGGTTCTGGAGGTATTAATTTTGCATCTGGAAATGCAAGTGGGGGTGCAACTCTATCAAGTGGAGAGGTCATAGTTATAGGTTCTGGAGGTTTCTCTAATGGTACTTTAGTTTTAAAAAACTTTATACAAAATGGGTCAACGAGTCAAAGTTTAACAACTACGGGATCGGCTATTGTAAGTTTGGTGTCCTCAGTTTTTAATGGCGCACTAACAATTAGCACACCTGGCATTTTGCTAAAGACTAGTACATTTAACGGGATAATAGATTTTACTAAATCAAGTACTTCTTCTAATCTTTCGTATGGTGGTAATACCTTTAATTCAGGTGCTACATTTAGAAACAGTACTACAAATACGGCTTCATTCCGGTTGGCATTGCAAGAAGGCGATATTTATAATGGAGATGTTTCGTTTATTACTACTACAGGGTACATTTCTGCTGCCTTTACTGGTGTTTCTGAGTTTAACGGTAATATTAATACAAATTCAAATCACCAATATGGAATTATTGTATTTAACCAAGGATCTGGTACGGTAAGTTTAACGGGTACTGGTAACCAAATTCTTAGTGGAGATACGACATTACTAATTGGAAAACTTGTAGCTGACAAAGGTTCTGGCACAGTTACTTTAAACAGAGCGGCAACAATTGATAGTGCTTTAACATTAACAAGTGGAAAAATAATTACAACTGCAACAAATTTATTAACACTAAAATCAACTTGTACTTTAACGGGTGGGAATAGTTTTAGTTATATTGAAGGACCAATTAGGAAAAATGGAAATTCAGCATTTTCATTTCCTGTAGGGAAATCAAGTATTTATAGGCCAATAGAAATTTCTGCTCCATCAGTTAGTTCTGATGCATTTACGGCTGAGTATTTTTATCAAGGACAAGCATTTGGAAATAGTACTGACACATCAATAAAAGTACTTAACAGTTGTAACTATTGGAATTTAGCTAGGATAGCTGGAACAAGTAATGTTGCCGTTAAATTATCATGGGATACAATTGCATGTCCTGTGAACGATTCAAATTCCGCTCGTGTAGCAAATTGGAATGGTTCAACTTGGAAGGATTTGGGAAATGGAGGAATTACTGGAAATAAATATGTTGGAAAAATTAGTAATTCAACTACTGTTGTAACTTATGGGAATTTCACTTTAGGTTTTGGTTCTTGTTTGATGACTGCTTATACTTTGTCATCTGGTGATACTGCAAAAGTTAGAACATTAAATGGAGTTAGTCCTTATACGTATTTATGGTCATCTGGTTCAACGGATTCAACTGCTTTAGGATTATCCTCAGGTGCAACATATACAGTCACAGTGACAGATGCTAAGGGCTGCACAGCAACTGCAAATTTTACTAGGTTGTTTACTAAATTAACTGAAGGCGGATTGGTTAATGAAGGAAATAACAGTTATTACGCAACTTGGGGTGATTATGATAATGATGGTGATTTGGATTTATTTCATTCGGTATTTTTTGCCAGTCTTAATAACACTGCAGGAAATAATCTTTTATTTAGAAACAATTGCAATTCATCTTTAACGAGGGTTTCAAACATACCGGGAGGTCTAGTTACAGATGCTTTACCGGGTAATTCTTCTGTTTGGGTAGATTACAATAATGATGGTAATTTAGATTTATATGTTGGAGCTAAAAAGTTATATGAAAATCAAGGTAATGGTAGTTTTCTTAGTGTTAGTAAAACCATTACTGGATTACCTTCTTATTCTCCGGCAATTCGAGATATGGGTTTTGCTGATTATAACAATGATGGTTATTTAGATGCTTATTTTGGAAAAGACAAAATATATAGAAATAATCATAGTGGAAATTTTACCGAAACAAGTATTTCTGCTCTTTCAAGTGTAAGTGGTACAAATAGAGCAGATGCTGTTTCATGGGCTGATTACAATAATGATGGATTTATGGATATTTTTGTTGCAAACAGTAATCCATATGAAGACAATTATTTATTTAAAAATAATGGCAATAGTACCTTCTCGAAAATTTTAACTAATACTGTCCTCACAAACTTCCAAGGCTCTTATGGATGTGCTTGGGGTGACTATGACAATGATGGTGATTTGGATGTTTGGTTAAATAATAATGTTAATGGTGACAAATTAATTACTAATAATGGTAACGGCACTTTTACTGAAAACACGTTGGCAAATATTAAAACAGGTTCCTCTGTAAAACAAGGTGGTGCATCTTGGGCTGATTATAATAATGATGGCTATTTGGATTTGTTCGTTCCAACATTTGACAAGAATTATTTATTTAAAAATAATGGGAATGGAACTTTTGTAAAAGATAGTCTTGAAATTGTTTCTTCAGATGTTTCTGTTGAATCTTATGCTGGAGCTTGGTCGGATTATGATAATGATGGTGATTTAGATTTGTTTGTTCCTACAGGTTATGGCAACCCAAATGATTTGTTTTATACGAATAATCTAAATGCTATAAGCTCATCTACGCATAATTGGTTAAAAATAAATTGTGAAGGAGTAACCTCAAATAAAGATGCTATTGGGGCAAGAGTTTATGTTAAGGCAACTATTGGTGGTAGTAGTAGATGGCAAATGCGTGAAATAAATGCTAATACATCTAGAGGTGGTGAAAATGGGGCTACTTCTGGACATGTTGTACATATTGGATTAGGGAATGCAACAACAATAGATAGTTTAAAAATAGTTTGGCCTGCATCAAATACAACTCAATATTTTACCAGTGTTGCATTAAACAGATTTGTTAAAGTTAAAGAAGGTATTAATGCTTTGACTGATGTAGCAGCTTGTAAAGCAAGTTTGCCATTAGCTAATCCTGGCTATGTTTCTGGAAGACTTTATAACGACATAGATAGTAATTGTGTTTATACAGCAGGAGTTGACCATCCAATAGCAAACAAACCAGTGATGGCATCTCCTGGTGCTTATTATGCATTTACAAATGATTCTGGACAATATGTTTTAAGTGTTCCTGCTGGAACATACGATATAAGTTTAAATAATCAAAATGATAATTTCTTTATGTCAAATTGCCAATCTGATAGTGTTTATGAAGAAACAGTAATAGCCAATAATAATTTAACAAATAGAGATTTTGCACAAAAATTTCTACTAGTACCATGTGCGCCAAGCTATTTACTTACTTTTAACTCTGTTGCAATAGACCCAGGTGAGTGTGAAGGAACACTTTTATTACAAAATGCATGCCCAGGTTTTAAAATACGATATTGTTTTGACATAATCAATTTGAGTTCTGCACCTTCTCCTGCAGGTACATTGTTAAATATATTATTACCAACAGGATTTGTAATTGATAATATTCAATCTGTTTCTGGTGCTGCGGTTATTGTCGCTCCTTATCCTACTACAGGCAGCAATACTATTAGCATTGCTTTAGACCAAATTCCTGTTTTAGGAAGTGGAGGTATTTGTGTCGATGTATCAATTAGCAATTCATGGATAGCCGCAACACATATTATTAGGGCAACTTTTGGAAATGTAGTTGGGGGCAATTTAATCAATAATGGAGATTTTGATACACCAGCAATATGGAATAATTTTGGTTCTTATGTAGTTGACTGTGCGCCACCACCAAGTTCTTTAGGGTCTTATTGTGTAACTGGTAATCCATATTCCTTAAATTTTAGTTGGTGGAATGGTAATGCCTTTTCCGCACCTAATGCGCTTTATGTAGATGCTAGCTTAAATCTTACAAGTCCAGTAAATCCAATTCCCGTTCGGCCAGTTTGGTGTCAAACAATAAATGTAAATCCAAATACGCAATATGACTTTTCAATGCAATTTACAAACTTAACTTCTTATGGATCCCAACCAATTGGCATTGTTTCAATTGACGGTTTGGATATATATAACACTGGTGCAATACCTTTTAATGGAGCTAACGCTTGGGCACAAGGAAACGCACAATGGTGTACTAATGCAATAACCACCGCTACAAATGTAAATTTATGTTTGCGAGTAGAATCGTCTAATAATAACAATGCAGGCGGAGTTGATGCAGGTTTTGATAATTTAAGTTTTACGGAAGTGCCAGCAGTAATAGTAAGAAATAGAAGAGATGCATGTGGATGTGACCCTAATGATAAAATAGTTACGCCACAAGGTTGTGGTCCAAATGGGAACATAGAAAAGTTACAAGAGTTAGACTATACAATTAGATTTTTAAATACTGGAATTGGAAATGCACACAATATCATTATTAGTGACCAGATTGATTCTAGTCTTAACATAAATACGTTTAAACTTCTAGGTGCAAGTCATCGAATTACAAATGTTAGAATTAATCCAAATCATATCCTTTTGGTTGAATTCGATAGTATAGAGCTAGCTCCTGATAGTACTGGATATATTCATTATGTAATAACTCCGAAACAAGGTCTAAATGATGGGACTAAAATTACAAATCAAGCGGGAATTTATTTTGATAACAATGAAGTTGTACTCACAAACACTACTTTAAATACAGTATACGATATTCCGAATCCTGAATCGGTTTTTACATCAAAGCACAATTGCACAAATGCAGGTTTGTCTTATGATTTTACATATCAAGGTAATACACCAGATAATGCACTTTATTTATGGACATTTGAGGGCGGGAGTCCATCAACGTCATCATTGCAAAACCCTGCTGATATTATATTTGATTCTATCGGCTATAAAACAATCACGTTAACTGTTTATCGTAATGGCTGCGAAGCAATCTCACAAGACACGATATTAATTGAAGATGTGGTAAATAACAATGATTCTTTGTATGTTTGTAATGGAGGAGAAATATTTTATATCTCTTTAGATTCATTAGATACTTGGTTAGGTTATGGTGCTTGTGTAGGAGTCTGCCCTGACAATGGAAGTAGATTAGCGAAACCGAATAAATTGAATAATATAAATTTTGAAGTTTTACTTGCGCCAAATCCTACCACAAGTTCTTGTATTGTTTCAATAAATAGTCCAAAACAAAAAGATGAAAATGTGGTTATAAAACTTTATAACTATTTTGGACATGCATTAAAAACAATTCAATTACCTACGGTTTTACAAGAAAATGAATCTGGAGTTAAATTAAATTACACATTAAATACTGAAGATTTATCTCCAGGCGTATATTTAGTTGAAACCATTTATGGAAATTTACAAAAATCAATTAAACTAATAGTTCAATAAAAACTAAATGAAAAAACCAATCCAAATTACATTATTTCTATTGCTAATTTGCCTTTCAAAAATCAGCTTAGCCCAATCCTATCCGGTTGGGCTAAGTATTGATTCTATTTCAATGGCGGATGATTTACCATATGTTAATTTAAATTATACTAGTTCATATTGGCACAAATTCACTGTCTATAAACCCTCAAGTTATGATTCTTTAACAAGCCCAATTGTTTTTGCAATACATGGTACGGGTGGAAGTGGTAATACTACAGCAGGGATTCTACAAGATATTGCAAATAGACGAAAAGCTATTATTATTGCCCCTAATATGACAACATTTCCTGTGAGGTCAGGTGATGTTTTAGAAACTACTCGTGATACGGTAACACCATGTTCACAACTTAGACCAGGCATATTTGTATTTAAAAACCTATACAAACATATAATTCAAAAAGAATCCAGAGGTTCAATTCCGACTTACATGATTGGTTTTTCAGTTGGAGCTCAATTCGTTTCAAGATATTTAATTTATCGAACTTCTTACCCAGATTCGATACCTTTAAAAATGGCTGTTTCCGCAGACCCTTATTATTATACATTTCCAACTGAAAACTTTAATGGCGAAACTATGTGGTGGCTCTGCGGATTTATTCAGAATCCAGCCATACATTATTCTGGACCTCCATTTTATACACATTGTGACTATACTGATAGTTTATTATGCTTTTTTTGCAACGATAACGCTATTCAATATTATAATGAAAATTATGGCATTTTAATAGGTACAGCAGATACAGATTCACTATTTGATACATCTTGTCTTATGATACAAGGTGTAAACCGGTACGAGCGTGCCCAAACATTTTATGCATTTTGTGATAGTAATGCGATTAACCGAGGAACCACCTTAAAATGGGAGTATGCTGAAGTCCCAAATATTGGTCATTCAGAGCTATATTTATACACAACTAAAGCATCCCCCACGGATAGTTCTACTATAGCGGAAACCTTATTATTTGATACTCCCTATCATACTCCTTTAAATATTGCACCTGTTGCAGAATTTTATACCAGTTCATATAAAATTGCTGATACCATCAATGCTGGAGATACCATTTTCTTTATTAATGCAAGTTACAATACCAACAGCTACATTTGGTATTTTGGGGATAGTACAACAAGTACAGCAGTGAACCCGTACCATGTTTACAATACTGCGGGTAGTTATGAAGTAATTTTATCAGCCAGAAATGCAAATGGTTGCCGAGGATGGCGTAGTAAACGTAACCAGGTTAGAGTAATTGGTACAGTTGGTGTAAAAGAAGATTTACAAGCAAATTTTAATGTTCAACTAATACCAAATCCTGCACATGAACACTGTGAACTTAAAATTGAAGGGGATGGCTTAAAATCAATAAAAACAGGAGAGCTGTTTTCAGCGCAAGGTGTAAAAATCTTAACATTGTTTAACTCTCTTAGTTTATCTGTTGCCAACTATAATCAAACAATTAATATAAATAATTTAAGCGCAGGGATTTATTATATTAAAGTTTGTGGGGATAATGGTTATGTTATAAAAAAGTTGGTAGTATATTAAACTGACATTTGATTTATCAATAATTCCCAATATAGTCTATTATTTAAAGATTCGAAATTCTACATGTAAATGAAACTTAAATGTAAGTTTTTAATATTAATTGGGATATTGGCACTAGGTGGACACTGTAAAGCACAACTAAACTTAGTGCCTAATCCATCATTTGAAGATACTATAAATTGTATCTACAGCGGTTTAGGAGGAGTGAATAAATGTGATAAATGGTATTCATGTAGGTCCTCTCCAGATTATTGGACTAGTTGTAGCCAAATTTATATTGTTCCCAATACTGTAGCCTCATACCAATTTCCACATAGTGGGGATAAAATGTTTGGCATTGCAACTTATGCGACACAACTAGCTGTGTCTGGTTTATTTAGAGAAATACCTGGGGTAGACTTGATTCAAAGCACAATAACTGGTAATAAATATTATTTTTCAATGTTTATAAACCAAGCATATTCATCAACTACAAATGTAGTAGCATTGCTAGCAACAAATCGGATTGGTGTTAAACTTACAAATTCTATTTATACACAAGCGAGTCCTGTACCAATTAATAATACCGCAGATTATTATGATACCATTTTCCATTCAGATACCGCTCAGTGGGTTAAAATAAGTGGTTCATTTATTTCAAATGGCAGCTTCTCGAAATTGATGATTGGCAATTTTTTTAATGATGCAAATACCGATACAATGAATTTGGATAACGATAGTTTAACTTATCAAAATGCTGTGTCTTATTATTTCATTGATGATGTATGTTTATCAACCGATTCTTTGTATGCTGCAATATGGACAGGAATTAAGGAAAATCAGTTAAATCCATATACAATTTCTTTGTCGCCAAATCCAGCAAATAGTTCAATAACCATTAATGGTTTAATTTCACCATTCTCGGAATATAGAATAATTGATATTCAAGGAAAAGTTTTGCAAAATCAGAATTT
>JBJTMY010000186.1:0-4333 GCA_046073825.1 Bacteroidota bacterium | reverse complement strand
CATCACGCTATTACTCTTGCTTCAACTCGGAATTAGTTTGTTGACATTATTCATCGCTGTTAAATTTGTTAAATTGTTTTTAGGAGAAGCATGGAATCGTTTATGGCTATTGATACCGTTAGTATTTTTTCCGTCGCAGTTTGTGTATTGTAACATGGTGATGTCGGAAATGCTACTTCAATTATTTGTTCTGTTAGCTATTTATTTTATTGCACGGCTCATCAAGTATAGTCAGATGAAAGACCTTTGGTGGTCGCAATGGTGTATAGCTATTTCAATGGCTATTAAACCCATTATGTGGTTGTTTCCATTCGTTGCGATTGTTAGTTTTCTAATTCATTTTTATAATAAAAAAGTAAAACTAATTGCGCTCATCACCTTTGTGATTCCATTTACAACTATAGCGTTGTTTATGGGGTATAGCGAAGCCAAAACAGGTGTCTGGGAATTTTCAAGCATACAACGTAAGCTCATGATCAACTATAATTCTTTCGCTATTTTAAAAGAGGTCTTTAACGAAGAGGAAGCCGCAAAAACAATCAGCGATTTTCAAAATAGTATAAATGATTTACCTTATTTGGAAAAATGTAAACGTATTGATGAGTTCAATCGAGAAGTTGTTGTTAATCATCCGATGAGTGCGGTTAAAGCCGAGCTGTCGGGCATGTTTCGATTTTTTGTCGGACATCCGCGTTGGGATTTAGAAGCATTTACGAATGGCGAGTCGAATGAAAACAATTCTTATCAATTTAGTTTTGAAATTAAATCGATATTTTACTCAGCATATCTAATAGCTTGTGCGCTCGTTGGATTTATTCTACTGCTTTCTTTCTTAAAATTTATTTTCGCTCGACATATTTCTTATTCTCTTCGTGGATGTATCGCAAGTATTGTTATTTACTTCACAATTGTTACCGGACCTTCGGCAAGTACTCGTTTCCGACTGCCTATTTTTCCTGTATTAATGGCCACTTTTTGTGTTGTGGCGCACGAAATTTACATCAAAAGGAAATCGGTCGCTACATACGCAGAATAAATTAAATTTGCATCGCTATGCAAGTTTCAAACTTTAACATCCAACATAAATTAATTTCTGTTTTACTATTCGCATTAATCATGTGGATAGCATGGCCTGCTGGCGGGTTCGCTCCTTTTTTATTTGTAGGATGGATTCCACTTCTATGGTTAGAACAAAAAGTGCTCGATCAAAAGCGAGCAGGAAATAAAGTTAGACTTTTTTGGTGGACATATCTCGCGTTTATCTTATTTAATCTGGCTACTACATGGTGGATTTATTATGCAAGCGGTGGCGGTATGGTGGGAGCTGTATTGGCCAACTCCTTATTAATGGCCGGCGTTTTTAACGTTTTTCATTGGGTGCATAAGCGCTTAGGCGATTTCTTCGGATATGCCATGCTGTTAGTAGGCTGGGTGGCGTTTGAGCATTTACACATGGACTGGGATTTATCGTGGCCATGGTTGAATATGGGAAATGGTTTTGCTGCCTGGGCAAATATGGTGCAGTGGTATGAATATACAGGTACGCTCGGAGGAACGTTGTGGATATTAGTCGTGAATATTTTACTTTTTTTATGGATTAGCAAAACGGAATTCAGAACGAAGGAAAATAGTTTAATCACAGCGTGCATAATGGTATTACCACTCCTCATTTCATTGATCATTAAATCCAATGTAGATGATACGGGCAAATCGATTGAGGTGGTTGCGATACAGCCCAATATTGATCCGTATAATGAAAAATTTTCGGGAATGTCGAGTGCAGATCAAGTTCAAAAAATCATTCAACTTGCCGAGCAAAAAATTACACCAAAAACAAAATTGATTGTCGCTCCCGAAACTGCCATTCCCGATGCCATCTGGTTAAACGATGTACCTGTTCATCCAAGCGTTTTACCTTTTATGGATTTTGCCAAGAAGCATCAAGGAGTTCATTTCTTAGCTGGATTAACAGCATTGGAGTTATACATGGACCCAACAAAAAAATCAGCAACTGCACGACAATTATCCAATGCAGATGCTTACTACGATGCCTACAATGCTGCTGTCGATTTTTATGATGGTACCAATTATTTGATGCATTATAAATCGAAGTTAGTCCCCGGAGTTGAAAAAATGCCTTTCCCAGCATTCTTCGGTTATTTTGAAAAATATGCAATCGATTTAGGTGGAACTGCAGGCAGTTTAGGAAAGAAAGATCATCCGACCATTCTACCGATTGGCAATGGCGTGATTACCGCACCGGTGATTTGCTATGAATCGATTTACGGAGAATACGTAGGAGAATATGTGCGACAAGGAGCGAATTTAATTTGCATTATGACCAATGATGGCTGGTGGGAAAATACACCAGGACATAAGCAGCATTGTCAGTATGCGCGCCTGCGTGCCATCGAGACGCGAAAGAATATTGTTCGTTCGGCTAACACCGGTATTTCTTGTTTCATCGATTCAAAAGGAGAGATTTCGGATGCTACGCAGTGGTGGAAAGATGCGGTAATTCGTAAAGAGGTAATTATTCACGACGGACAAACTTTTTATACAAAGCATGGCGATTATTTAGGACAGATTGCTTGTTTGCTTGTTTGCTTATTGATGATAGTTAATCTGCTCTCTTACTTTTCGATAGGGGTTTTTAAGCAGCAATAGAAAAGGTAATTAATCAATTTTCTTTGCTTTTACATTCGAATTACTTGTAAATTTGCGAGCAATTAAAAAAATACAGAAATGGCTTCATTTGATGCAGTGGTAATTGGCGCAGGTCCTGGTGGCTATGTAGCAGCAATTCGTTTAGCACAATTAGGAAAGAAAACAGCGTTAATCGAAAAGTATAATTCGCTTGGTGGAACTTGTTTAAATGTTGGATGTATTCCTTCTAAAGCATTATTAGATTCATCAGAGCATTACTATCAGGCTGCCCATCAGTTTAAAGAGCATGGCATCGATGTAAAAGGCCTAACGGTGAATTTTACGCAGATGATTCAACGTAAAGAAGACGTTATCACACAAACGGTACAGGGTATCCGCTTTTTAATGAAGAAAAACAAAGTGGAGGTGATACACGGATTTGCTTCTTTCGTAGATGCTAATACCATCAACATAAAAAAAGAAGATGGCAGCATAGAAACCATCACTGCAACAAATACCATTATTGCTACCGGTTCTAAGCCTTCCAACTTAAAAGGCGTTACCATCGATAAGCAGCGCATTATTACCTCTACGGAAGCTTTAAAATTAAAAGAGATTCCGAAGCATTTATTAATTATTGGCGGAGGTGTTATCGGGTTAGAGTTAGGCAGTGTGTATGCACGGCTAGGCGCAAAGGTGAGTGTGGTAGAATACGCTGATTCTATCATTCCTACTATGGACAAATCCTTAGGAAAAGAATTACAAAAAGTATTGGCAAAATCGGGAGTGGAGTTTTATTTATCACATGCCGTAAGTGGTGTTGAGGCAAAAGGCAAGAATGTGAAATTGAAAGCCACTGCAAATAAAGATGGAAAGGAGTTAGAGTTAACAGGTGATTATTGCTTGGTATGTGTTGGTCGTTCGCCTTACACCGAAAATTTAGGATTAGAGAATGCAGGGATTGCCAAAGATGAGCGTGGTAGAATTATCGTGGACGAGCATTTACAAACAGCTGCAAAAGGCGTATATGCTATTGGCGACGTTGTGAAAGGAGCCATGTTGGCGCATAAAGCAGAAGAAGAAGGTGTTTATGTTGCAGAACTGATTGCAGGACAAAAGCCTCATATCAATTATCTTTTAATTCCTGGCGTAGTTTATACGTGGCCAGAGGTGGCGGCGGTAGGACATACAGAGGAAGAATTGAAAGCACAAGGAAAGAAATATAAGTCGGGAGTGTTCCCATTCAAAGCGAGTGGAAGAGCACGTGCGAGTATGGATTTAGATGGTTTTATTAAAGTATTAGCTGATCAGGAAACTGACGAAATATTGGGAGTTCACATGATTGGACCTCGATGTGCTGATTTAATTGCTGAGGCTGTTGTCGCCATGGAATACAGAGCATCCGCCGAAGATATTGCGAGAATGAGCCATGCGCATCCAACCTTTACAGAGGCCTTTAAAGAAGCCTGCCTGGCAGCAACTGATAATAGAGCTGTTCACATTTAAAATACAGAAGGTCTTATTGAAAAATAAGGCCTTTTTTATTCAATATTTTTTTATTTTTGATTTACGGAAAACACAGAAAAAACAACCCGTTACAAATACCATTTAACATGAGAAAAATTTTACTTGTTATCGCAATAGTAATATTCTTTACTAATGCAATGAATGCCCAAGCGCCTGCATG
>JBJTMY010000185.1:0-25373 GCA_046073825.1 Bacteroidota bacterium | reverse complement strand
GATATGGATTAAGTAAAGAAGATGCGCTTCAAACCATATCCTACAGCTTGTCCTGCTTCAAATGGTAAATTTCTGTCTTTCCAAAATCCTTCATCAGTAATTGCAACACTTACTCCCAACTTTGTTAGCAATGAAGGAAGTTTATAAGGTAAACTTACGTCTTCATCATCACGACGTGGGAGATTTTGCGTACGAACTAAAATAACAGGAATATTATGCGACTTTAATTGATCTGCTACCATCCATGCATCAGCACCGCCAACTAAAACCATCTTTACATTATATAAATCGCAAAACTTAATTGCTGCTAAAATATCCTTTGCAAAATCACATCGTACGTATAAAGTTTTCGTTTGATTAAACAATCCGCGCATGGCTTCAAAATTCAAATTTTTCACTTCAGGATTTTCTTTTTTCGAATACGCTTTTGCATTATCAAACAAGCTCGTAAGTTCTTGCATTTGTTTAGCAGACTTCTTCACTTGTTCTTCCTCCGGTTCAGCCCAAGATGCTTTTATAATTTGTGTGGATGGAAAATTCATCCAGATTCCTTCGTCGGTTTTATATGCAGCATCTTCGTAATTCCATGCGTCTAATTCAACCGCCGATGACTGTCCAGAAATTAATCCACCAATGGGAGCAATCTGCGCTAACAAAACGCCATTAGAACGAACGGTTGGTGTTACTTTCGAATCGGTATTGTAAGCAATAATAGCTCGTGAAGAAGGATTCACAGAACCAACTTCATCGTAATCATGTGTTGCACGAACTGCTTCTATTTCGTTAATCCCTAACTGTGTATTCATCGCAACCAATCCCGGATAAACCTGTTTGCCATAAATATTCATGATGGTATCAAATGAATTGCGATCAGGTTTAAATCCTTTTGCATCCATTATAAATGTGATTTTCCCTTGAGCAATTCCTATTGCACTTTGCTCAATAACTTTTCCATTACCAATATGAGCTACTCCACCCAATAATAAAATTCGTTGATTTGAATTATCGGCCGGTGCTGGATTTTGTGCTTTACTAATTGTTGTTGCTAGCAGTAACAAAGCAATAAAACTATTTCTAATCATATCAGTGTGGTAATTGTTCTTTATTATTACAGTGATTAAATTCTTCCATCTTGAAGGATGGTTTACTCATCGATGCACCTTTGTTTTTTTCATCCAGTGATTTATTCATCAAACGATTTTTTTCTTTATTCAATGTTTGAAGCATCTCCGTCTCTTCGTTTGCATCGTAGTAGCAAATACCATCAACAAAGGTTTTCTGCACCTTGGCATAAACACTTAATGGATTATTGTCCCAAATAACTACATCTGCATCTTTCCCTTCTTTAATACTCCCAACACGATTATCGATATGTAATAATATTGCAGGATTTAATGTGACAAATTTCAATGCTTCTTCTTCGCTTACATTTCCATATTTCACCGCCTTCGCTGCTTCTTGATTTAATCGTCGCGCCATTTCCGCATCATCGCTATTAAAGGCCGTTACTATTCCCATGTCGTGCATAATTTTTCCGTTATAAGGAATTGCTTCCATCACCTCATACTTATACGCCCACCAGTCGCTGAAGGTAGATGCACCTACACCGTGCTTCTTCATTTTATCGGCCACCTTATAACCCTCAAGGATATGTGTGAAAGTATTTACTTTAAAATTGAATGTATCTGCTACATGCATCAACATATTTATTTCGCCTTGCTGATAACTATGACAAGTAATAAATCGTTTTTTATTTAAAATTTCTGATAATGCCTCTAGTTCTATATCTTTGCGTGGCATTTGCAATTTACCTCCCGATTTATTGTAATCGCTCCAAGATTTTTGATACTCACGAGCGCGGGTAAATCCATCCATATATACTTGCTCCACCCCCATACGTGTTTGAGGAAAACGAATCGTATTCAGATCGCCCCAATTACTTTGCTTTACATTTTCACCCAATGCAAACTTGATGAAACCGTCAGCCCCCTCAAACTTTAATTGCTCTGCATTTTTCCCCCAACGTAATTTTATTAATGCTGTTTGTCCTCCAATAGCATTAGCACTGCCATGTAATAAGTGTGAAGTCGTTACCCCTCCTGAAAGCTGTCGGTAAATATTGATATCATCTGGATTAATCACATCTCCAATTCGTACTTCGGCTGTAATAGACTCAGTACCTTCATTCACATCTCCTTCTACTGCTATATGCGAATGCTCATCGATGATGCCTGCAGTTAAATGTAAATTAGTTCCATCAATGGTCTCTAACCCTTGTAGGTGAAGCATCTTTTCATCAATGCTGCCCACTTTGGTAATCTTACCTTTAAAAATTAATACATCTGTATTTTTTAGAATACCTTCTTTTTCGTTAGTCCATACCGTTATATTCTTGATTAATACCGGATGATCAATAGGAATATTTGTTCTTCCAAATCCATTAAAAGGATAAGTAATACTCGAAAATACAGGTCCATTATTACTATTTACTTTTTGAGCACTGTCTTTTTTCTCTACATGGGAGGCATTCAAACCTGCAGACCACGTATCCCAGTTACCCATTGATGTTTGATATTGCCCACTGAATAAATGTTTCGAATTATCAAATTGTCCGTTTAATCGAACATATCCTTTATCCTTAATTGGTTCAAAACGGAACGTATACTGTAAAACATCTTTTGTAAAATCGACTTTTACTTTCAAGGTGTCCACTTTAATATTTACCTCTGGCTGTGATTTATTCCCTGTAATTTCAAGCTGATAACTTTTACCGTCATTAAATTTTAATGTATATGTTCCTCTTAGTTCGATTGAATCATCTTCGTTTACAAGATAGCGTTCGCCGCCAACCCAGTTCTCAATGATACTTCCTTCTTTCGTAAATACATCACCGTTACAAATCAGAAAGTTCGCTTGCATATCCTTTTTAATTGCTCCTACTTGCTGATCGGCCTTTAATAATTTAGCAGGTGTAGTGGTAAGTGCTTTTAGAATTTTCGTGCTCGACAAACCACTTGCATTTAGTTTTTGAATATTCTTTAAAAACGTTTTTAAATCTTTGCAACCTGAAGTAGTAATACAATAATTAATATTAGCACTATCTAACCAGTATAAGTTATAAGGAGCATATTCCCACGATTTCAAATCTTCAAGGGAAACATTCATCGCATCGAAAGGATTTGATAAATCATATCCTTCGGGGAAATTAACAGGCACTATCAAACTTGCTCCAGTAGCTTTTACTTCCGCTAATCGCCTGTATTCATCGCCTGCCCCCTTTATGATATATTGCACTCCAAACTCATCTCCTAAACGGTCTGCTCTTAATAAAGAACGATAATTATTCACTTCGAAAATCTGTGGTAAATTTTGTTGTCCATTCCATGCCGCAAGTGATAGATTATTGTCTTTTTCTTTAACTGTCCTATACCATGCAGCATCTAAATAGGTTTGTCGTAATAAAGCAATTGTACCCATTAATGAAGATGGATATTCTTGCGTAGAAACTCCTTTGTTAAATGAATACATCGCTGCAGCTTTATCATTTAATAACATAGCGCCTTCGTCCTTTTTACCAAGCATCACTACAGCACCCGTCCCTCTTGCTATACCATCGTTTTGAAAAGTCAACACGGTTCCAAATCCTGCATTTCGCAAGTCTCCTGCTTTTTTATCATCTATTACAAAATTTAATGCAGCATTGTATTCGGGCTTCATGGCTTGGTTCCATGAAAAGGCTCCTTTTGTTTGCGTTGTGTATTGAGGGCCTCTCTGACCTTCATTTCTTTTCACTTCGGGTTGCCCGTAACTCGTATAAGCATCAATAAAAGAAGGAATGATGCGCTTGCCCTTTAAATCATATACGATAGCATCTGATGGGATTGGAAGTCCTTTTCCGACCGCAATAATTTTATTCTTTTGAATGATTAATGTGGCATCGCTGATGATTGTTTGGTCATCTTGCCAAATCTCTGCATGCGTGAACGCATACGTGTTAATTCGCTGATTGGATAAGGGCTGTATGGGTTGCGTAGATTGCGCAAGTACTTGCATTACAGTACATCCAATAGTGAATAAGAATGTTAGTATTTTCTTCATTGTACCTTAGAAGTTGCTTCACGAAGGTAATAGTTTTACCCTATCAAAATTTAGCTCAGGAAAAATCTATTAACCGTAGCTTGTCAGATACTATGGCTTCATTGAACACACCCGTTGAACCGCTTTTAAACCTGAATCGTATTCCTAAAACCAAGGAAGCCATCGATTATGTACGTATTAAACTAGCTCAGAACAAATCTGAAGAGGCTATTTCTTTTATTAATAAAATTTTAGAACTTTATTATACAAGTCCAGGGTTTAATGCTTTGCAACTTTCAAAGGTGCGTATTAAACGTATGAAAGCAACACATTATAAAGAAATGTTGTTGTCGCTGGATGAAGAACTTAAATCGATTTTAAATGAGGAGGATTTTAAATCGGTAGTGAATCTTCATCAAATAAATAATGAAGATATTTTAGATAAAACAATAAAGTTATCCGAAGACCTTGCTGTTCACCCAACATACTCGATGTTAGATGAAGCGGATGAACTTGAAGCTTTGGTTACAAACAAAAACGAACCTGAACTTCTTTTGTATTTATTTAAAAAGAATAGAGATTATTATGGTAAATCAGTTACTAAAGATAACCTATCTGCTTTTTTGAATAAATATGATCTCTTATTCAATCAGGTTAAGAATAATTATTTGAGAACAAAATTAGGTTTTGTATTAAATGATTTAGAACAAGATAAAAATGAAGGTGTTTTAAATCCAGCTAAAGCCGAAGAATTACTTAAACATTTTGAAAGTGCACTTTTAGAGGAAGCAGATGAAAATAATAAGGTTGAACTGCTATTGAATATATTAAGAAGCGGGGCGCTATTACCCGATGCTACGTTACTTCTTAAATCATATATTACAGTAGCTGAAAGCTTAGTTCAATCGAACAAGGTAATGGATAATGCTACACGTTGTGAATTTATTTATTTAATTGCGCAATATGATGCTACAGCTTCACGTCCCTACCGACTTAAACTGTTAAGTGAACATGAAGAGTTAACAGCAGTTGATGATACCGTGCAAAAATTGAAAAATAAAATTTGTCGCGGGATGGTTTATTTACATTTCGGAGATTTTGATGATGCAAAGAAGAATTTTAATGCAGCGGAACACCTGATATTAAAAACATCATGGAAGCATGTTGAACGCAAAAATGGATGGGGAAACCTTTGTTATTGGAGGAAATTCATTTTTGCAGAAATGATCTTTAATAAAGATCCAATGTACAATCCTACCATGTTCAACGATCTCGAGAAAATTATTCAAGACACTTCATATACAAAACAAAGTGGTTTTCAAACTAAATGCGAAATAGAAGCATTAAAATATTTTGTAAGTCATAGGTGGAATGATGCGAAAGAAAAATATAAAATCGCTAATCAATATTACGATGGCCCTTACTATCCGCTAGATTATTACTTTAATCTAGCAATGCTTTGCATTTTAGAAGAAAAAAACGAATCTAAATATACCAACAAATTAAAATCTTCTGAGAGCTTGTTCTTTTCTACAACTGCCATCACCATTTTATCGAAAGCAAAAACTTTTTATAAGGAGCATAAAACATCCGATTATTTCGACAATCATAATTATAATCAAGATACTATTCATTTATAACTGTAAAAGAAGTGCTGTTTGTGATTGTCTTGATATTAAACCTCCAATTTTAAAAGTGAACATCTATTAAATTATTATTATGAATTTATCGAGCAGAAAAGATATTGTGTTTGTTATCCTCGCAGGATTTTTCATTACCAATGCTATTGTTGCCGAGTTAATTGGTGGGAAACTAATTCAGTTCTTTGGTTTATTCACACAAAGTATCGGAATTATTTTGTGGCCTGTAGTATTCGTAATGACTGACTTAATCAATGAATATTACGGTAAAAGCGGCGTAAGAAAACTGACCTTTATAACGATTGCATTAATTATTTACACTTACTTTATTATTACGATAGGGCTGAATTTGCCCGCTACCTCATTTAGTCCCGTCGATGACGCAGCTTTCAAAAAAGTATTTGGACAAAGTCAATGGATCATTGTTGGTAGCATCATCGCCTTTTTGTGTTCACAGTTAGTCGATGTTTATTTCTTTTGGGTTTTTCGTCGCATGACCAATGGAAAAATGATTTGGTTCAGAGCAACTGCTAGTACCGTTATTAGTCAGTTGTTCGATACGTTTATCGTACAGTTTATTGCCTTTGTACTTCCTGGGTATTGGTCCTTTGATGCCTTCTTAAAAAATGCTGCTATTGGATATGTCTTTAAATTAATGATTGCGGTTGCTCTTATACCAATGATTTATATATTGCACCGCGTCATTAGCAGGTACATGCATCCAGAAGGCGAAAACACAGAATCGATTTAATCGAATTATTTCTTACAACGAATGCTTATTAGTCGATAGTAGCAATTACTTTTAACTCGATGGCAATTGGCGTAGGCAAACAATTAATCTCACACGTGGTTCTACAAGGTAAATTATCTTTGAAGTATTCCGCGTAAATACGATTATAAGTTTTAAAATCGTCTTTCATATTTGTTAAAAATACGGTTACATCTACTATCTTGTCCCAGCTTGAACCCGCATCTTCTAAAATATATTTAATATTACGAAATACGGAATGGCACTGAGCTTCGATGTCATAAGATGTAATGTTTCCATTTTCATCTAATTCTACTCCAGGAATTTTTTTGGTGCCTCTTTCACGAGGGCCAACACCTGATAAAAACAATAAATTTCCTACTCGGCGAGCATGTGGATATAAGCCAACTGGCTCAGGCGCCTTCGATGAATTAATTCGGTTCAATGAGTTGTCTGTCATTTTCTTTGATGAGCTTTAATTGAATATCTAAATCCCAATTAGCACGGACTGTAAACAAATCTGTTATCCATACTTTCTCAGGCTGTTTTTTGGTTAGTTTCCCTTGCGACAATTGCTGATTGTTGTCTTCATCATCCACTACACGAATAAAGTATTTTCCGGGATTCACATAGTCAAAATGAAAATCTTTTATCGATTGCCCTTTTAATAATCGCTGTTGGCAAACTACCTTGTATTCGTTATTAAGCAATTGAACTAAATAAGGATTATTATTTATTTGATATTCGAGATGCGCAATGATATTCCCAGAATGTTCTCGATCTGGTAATGAAATATACATTTGTAAACTATCATTTTTATTTGCGTATATATCCTGAATAATTCCTTTTGGCAAAACGAGTTGATATCGCACGCCACGTGAAAATGAATAGTTATTTAATCGCCATTTGTTGGCAGCTTCTTCCAACAAATAAATCGAATCAATCAAGACAGTATCTTTAAATAATAATGCAGGAGAATTTAGCTTTTGTAACGGATGATTACTGATTAATCGCAAAGTATCAGTCATAGTTTGAATATTCTTCCATTCAAAATTTAATGCATTTAATTTTTTCTCACTGAAATCAAATGACAAAGTATCATTTATTGCTTTTCCATCTGAAATTAAAAATTGAACTTCCGAAATAGATGTATCTTTTAAATGGATAAATAATGAATCACCTGCCACATTTGGCAAATAATAAAAATCTTTATTAGAACGTGTATTGCCAATTACTTGACAAGTTAATTGATTCGGGAGGTTATAAACAATCAAGGCTGTTGTCCTATCAAGCAAACCTGATTTTACCAAGCGAACTTCTTTAGGTGCTTGTTTGAACGAATAAATATCGATGTTGCTATTAATTGGTAAATCTAGTACGCCACTAAAAAAGCCAACCGACTCATCACTATCAGCAAGATAATTATTGTTTTTATCATCAACAGCAACAAGGTAATAACTTCCTTTTTTCAAATTTCGGATATTAAAAAAACCCGACTCGTCTGTTCTGCCAAAATAAGATGGTTTCACTTTTAAAAGTTCTTCTAAATTACTTCGATCAGTAATTTCATATAACAATATACAATATTTTACACATGGTTTTAAGGTCTCTGCATCTTTAACTTTTCCTTGAATAACTAAAGAATCAATTTTATTACCCGTTGAGAACACATATCGAATTGTATCGTTTACATTCCCCTCATGAACATCGGCAATGGCCTTTCCAAAATTAATACTGTAGGTAGTGTTATTTGCCAACTGATTTTGAAAGGTAATAACAACCGATTTTTTACTTGTCTTAAAAACAGGTTGCTTTTCTAGCAATGGTGAAATTAAAATTTGATTTGCTGCATCATTCAATTGTACGTACTCATCAAAATTTAATGTAATCTGATTAGCATTAAAATTTAAAGAGTTGTTCTCAGGGAAAACATTGATTAATTGCGGTGGCGTAACATCTTTTGCTCCACCAGTTGGAGCTACTTTATTCGCACACGACGAAATAAAAAACAAAACGACTACCCAATTAAAAATCGATTTCATGAATGAGCTATTTTATACAATTCTTGAATAATACTCACTACTTTGCTTAAATAAATCGCATCTGTTTCATCAAAACTATTTAACGTGTCACTATCAATATCGAGCACCATTCTCACACGCTCATCAACAATAATCGGTAATACTATTTCCGACTTCGATAAGGAACTGCAAGCGATATGTCCAGGAAATTGCTCAACATCTGGAACGATTATCACACGCCCTTCCATCCATGCTTTCCCACAAACCCCTTTCCCGTAAAAAATACGCGTGCATGCAACAGGTCCTTGAAATGGCCCAAGAACTAATTCTTCTGCCTTTACAAAATAAACACCTACCCATAAATGATTAAAAGTAGATTTAAGAATCGCCATTATATTAGAAATGTTCGCGATAAAGTCTGTCTCTCCTTTAACAATTGCTTCCACCTGAGGAAGCATGACTTGGTATTGCTCCTCTTTATTTGCGTCTTTACTAGCTATTATTAGGTCTTCTGCCATTGATGCAAAGATATTAATCTTTACTATTCAGCGTAGGCGATTGTAGCAACACTCACTTTACATCCTTCAATTTTATTAAATAGCCGAATACACGCTGCTAAGGTACTACCAGTAGTCATTACATCGTCCACAAGTAAAATGTGTTTATTAATAAAATCATTAGGATGGCGAATTTTAAAAACCATGGATACATTTTTGTAACGTTCAAATCGCGACTTTTTTGTTTGAGTAGCCGTATTCTTGACACGATAAAGACTTTTTTTAAGCACAGGTTTTTGAATAATATCTGCAATTCCATTGGCAAAGCATAAGGCTTGATTATATCCCCTTATCTTCATTTTTTTTCTGTGCAACGGAATGGCTATGATGCAATCTATCGAGTCAATTTTTTTTGACGCCATCAATTCAGCTGCATAAAGCGCACCTAACTTCTCCCCAATTTCAGGATGTTTTTTGTATTTAAGGCGATGAAGGAGCCTTTGCACTTTTCCTTTCTTTTCGAAATAAAAAAATCCAAACGCCGATTCAACAATTACTTTCCCCCAGAATTGTTTCTCCATTTTATTATTTGGATAATCATGAAAATTTGTCCGAGGTAAATGAATAATACAATCTGTACATATAGTAGTTTCCCCCTTATACAATAATTCGTCGCAAGCAAAACATAATTTGGGATATAAAATAGCAAAGGTATCCGCGAGAACCTCTTTGAATAATTTAAACATTCAACAAAAGTATCTTCCGAATTACTAAAAATCCGACATCAAACAATTACAATCGTTTAATTAAAATCTCCGTAATCCTCTAGTTGAAAATTAAGATTATTAGGATATCGTTTGTAATGCATTTGCTTTACCAGCCCTGATAAAATAGCCCTAAACTCTTGAATATTATTCTTGTTTAATGCAGAGATAAAAACAGATGTTAAATTCTCTTTTGCCATCCACATCGATTTAAATTCGTCCAAAGAAATATTTTCTCTTTGTCGAGGTGTTAAATCATCTTCTTCTTTCGGAACAAATTTATACGCATCGATTTTATTAAACACCATTAATATCGGTTTGTCAATAGCACCTATTTCAGTAAGCGTTTCATTCACTACTCGTATATGCTCTTCAAAATTATTATGCGAAATATCCACTACATGAATTAGTATGTCTGCTTCGCGCACTTCATCTAAAGTCGATTTGAACGACTCGACTAAATCATGTGGTAGCTTCCGAATAAAACCAACGGTATCAGAAAGTAGAAAAGGAACTGTATCTAATACCACCTTACGAACAGTAGTATCGAGTGTTGCAAATAATTTATTTTCAGCAAACACTTCACTCTTACTCAACACATTCATAATTGTGCTTTTCCCAACATTTGTATAACCTACCAGCGCAACACGAATAATCTCTCCTCTACTCTTTCTTTGCGTTGAATTTTGCTTGTCGATTTCGGATAGGCGTTCCCGTAGTTTGCTTAGTTTGTCTCGAATTACACGACGATCAGTTTCAATTTCTGTTTCCCCTGGCCCACGCATACCTATACCACCACGTTGCTTTTCAAGATGCGTCCACATCCGCGTTAAGCGAGGAAGCAAGTACTTGTATTGTGCTAACTCTACTTGCGTTTTTGCCTGAGCAGTACGAGCACGTTTAGCAAAAATATCGAGGATTAATGTTGTTCTGTCCAATACCCTACAACCAATAACGCGTTCAATGTTTTTTAATTGCGATGGACTTAATTCATCATCAAAAATCGCTATCTGTATATCGTTGGCTTTGATATACGAAACAATTTCTTCCAACTTTCCCTTCCCAACAAAAGTGCGAGAGTCTGGCTGATCCATTCTTTGAATAAATCGATTGATAGTAACCGCCCCTGCAGTTTCAGCAAGAAAAGCTAATTCATCTAAATATTCATTCACTTTTTCAGCATCCTGAAATCGCGTGATTAATCCAATAAGTATTACTCGTTCAGTAATCGGTTTAGTTGAAATCAATTTTATATGCTCCTCAAAAAATTAAAACCACGAACGGCCAAGTTCTAATCTAAACGGCCATGGCATTGCAACGATAATAATCAATAGCGCTAGCCCAAACCAAATTAAAATCTGCTTATACGTTCCAGCATCTGTGTCCATCTTTTTTGATCGGATATTTCCGATGGTAATGAAAACAATTGCAAGAATCATCATGGTTATGTGTTCTACGGTCCAATAACGTAATGTGGGGTTTTTCATTGTATCGGCCATATTTGAAAAATAATTCGACCATCCTCTTGTTACATATAAAACAACTCCAAGTACCAATTGTAAATGAGCTGAAATCATTGTAAATAAAGTACGTTTTCTATCGCCAGGGGTATAAGAGTTTTTGCCCGACAAACTCATTGCAGCTTTAACTACCGATACAACTAATAAGAGCATTAATGCCCATCTTAAAAACGAGTGAAGTTTTAAAATAAATACATCCATAATTTTGAGGTTTAGTCTTCAAAAATACGAAAACTATAAAGTGCTTTCCAAAATATCGATTAAGTTCTTGTGACATTCTTATGACTTATCGAGGATTTTTAATGGAATAATGATTTTATACGTTGCGTTATGCAGGTAACCAACAACAATAAAAGATGAACATTCAAAAAAACAATTGGGAAAGTCCTAGCTCAGAGGCAAGACTTTCAACGGTTTTTGCTAATAGAAACCAACTCTACGGTGCGTATGTTTTACGAAGAGATTATGACCAAACTATTTTAAGGGCTTTTGCAATTACGCTTATTGCAGGAACAATTTTAGCGACAATCCCATTATTAAAATCGTATTTTTTTACAGAACCAAATATTGCTGGGTTAGCAGAAAAAGAAATTGTAATGGACATGGTGACTCCTGATGCGCCCATTCAACCCGAAGAAGTTAAAAAACCTGAAAGCAATCCTACTCCTAACGAATCCAATACTGTGAGAGATGTTACGCCCGTTGTTGTAAATCATCCAACAACAGATACCACGCATACGCAAAGTGATTTATCAAATCTTAACACAGGGCTTCATACCACTAACATTGATTCTACGAATAATAGAACTACGGAAATTGATAATACGAAAAAAGGAAATGATAATAGCGCTTTTGTTTTCCATGGTTGGGTGGAAGTAATGCCTTCTTTCCCTGGGGGTGAGACTGAAATGATGAAATATTTAGGAAGAAATTTGAAATATCCTGAAAGAGCGAAAGATGCTGAAGCACAGGGAACGGTTCTTATTTCTTTCATAGTAGATAAAGAAGGCAATATCTCTAACCCGACTGTAAAGCGCGCTGTTGGATTTGGATGCGAGGAAGAAGCCATTCGTGTAATTCAAAACATGCCCGCTTGGACACCTGGTAAAATGAATGGACAAAAAGTAAATGTGGAATATGTGCTTCCAATTCGATTTACATTACGCTAAGTTTTTAGTGTTTTTTATTAGTGCTAACGGACAGTAATGTCCGTTTTTTATTGATCACCTTTTTTCAATAATAATATTCTCTATTTTTGATATTGTAACACATCCAAATTCCAAAATGAAAAAGCTATTGTTTAGTGCGATCATCCTTATTGCAGCTTGCAAAACTCAAAAATCATTAACAGATGAAACTACTGCGGTACAATTACCTGAAGTGGAAGTTAAAGCTCCATCAATGAATGATTATCATGCTAGCGTGACTAAATCTTTTGACCTTATTCATACCAAACTCGATGTGAGTTTTGATTGGGAGAAACATTACTTATATGGGGAAGCGACCATCACCATGAAGCCACATTTTTATGCCTCCAACACTATTTACCTTGATGCAAGAGGAATGGAAATAAAGCGTGTTGCAAGTATAAATAATAAAGACACTTTAAATTTAAATTATGGCTATGCAAATGATACAATCACCATTAGTCTGTTGAAAAATCTAAATCGTGATGAAAAAATAATAATTTATATAAATTACACTGCAAAACCTGATGAATTAAAAAGTGTAGGTGGCAGTGATGCTATTACCAGCGACAAAGGATTATATTTTATTAATGCAGATGGAAAAATAAAAGATAAGCCTAGACAAATCTGGACTCAAGGCGAAACACAAAGCAATTCAGTTTGGTTTCCTACGATTGATGTGCCTAATCAGAAATCAACAGAAGAAATTAATATCACCGTAGATGATAATTTTAAAACCTTATCAAACGGTATATTAGTAAGCAGTATCCCACATCCAAATAAAACACGCACAGATTGTTGGAAGATGGATATGCCTCATGCTCCTTATTTATTTATGATGGCTATAGGAGAATTTTCGATTGTAAAAGACTCCTGGAGGAATAAAGAAGTTAGTTATTATGTAGAGCCAAAATATGAAGTAGATGCAAGAGCAATATTTGGTAATACTCCAGAAATGCTGGAATTTTTCTCGAAGAAATTAGGCGTCGATTATGCATGGCCGAAATATAGCCAAGTTATCGTTCAGGATTATGTAAGTGGAGCTATGGAAAATACTTCAGCCACATTGCATGGTGAATTCTTACAACAAACAAAGCGTGAATTAATTGATCATAATAGCGAAGATGTTATTTCGCATGAATTATTTCATCATTGGTTTGGAGATCTCGCTACTTGCGAATCTTGGTCTAATTTACCATTAAATGAATCATTCGCAACCTATGGTGAATACCTTTGGAACGAATACAAATATGGAAGAGATGAGGCCGATATGGGTCTTGAAAGTGATTTGAAAAACTATCTCGACGAATCAAAAGTGAAACAAGAACATTTAATTCGTTTTTATTATGAAAACAGAGAGGATATGTTCGATAGACATTCGTATGCTAAAGGAGGAACAATTTTGCACATGCTTCGAAAATACGTGGGTGACGAAGCATTTTTTGCGTCTTTGAAATTGTACTTGCAACGCAACTATTTAAAAAGTGCAGAAGTGCATGATCTTCGTTTAGCCTTTGAAGAGGTAACAGGGGAAGATCTAAATTGGTTCTTTAATCAGTGGTTTTTAAATCAAGGTCATCCCAACTTAAATATAACCTATAATTGGGACAACTCAACAATGTCGCAAACAATTTCAGTAAGTCAACTGCAGGATTTAAAAACAACTCCCTTGTATAAGCTCCCTGTCGATGTTGATTTTTACTTTCCAAATTCTAAAATTAGAGAACGCATTATAATCACAGAACAAAATCAATCGTTTTCTTACCGCTTTCCTGAAAAACCTTTGATGGTTAATTTTGATGCAGAAAAAATGTTGACTTGTTCAAAAATGGATGATCATTCTATGCAAGAATGGATTACACTTTTTAATAATTCAAATTTATATTTAGATAAGAAAGAAGCCCTTGATCATTTAAACACGATGCCTTGGAACGATAGTATTGCGACAGTGTTTAAGGCAGCCATGAAGGACAAAAACAAGAAAATACAAGCTATAGGCATAAAAAATATTGATCAGCTCTTACTGTCTAATGATTCAGCACAAATTGGCGCTGAATTAATTGAAATTGCCAATAATAAAAATATAAAATCAAATGTTAGAGTAGCGGCAATCGAAAAACTTTCGTTGTTATCATTGAACGGAAAAATCCTTAATGAATTAAACGCACTCTACAATGATAGCTCTTATAATGTAATGTCTGCTGCAATTGATGGTATTGCTCAAAAAGATTTGCTCGCTGCTAAAGCAAAGGTAAAATCGCTTGAAACCAATTCCGACAAAAATATTCAACAAGTTGCTGCTGCTTTTTATTCAAGTTATGGCGATGAAAGTAATGCCGACTTCATGTTAAGTATAATATCATCTAATGACGATGTGAGTTATAGTAGTCTTAACCAAATTAACACTTATTTAAAAAAGCAAAATAAAGTATCGTTGATTGATAAGTTCGCAAACAGATATTTCATGATTGGAAACGCTACCAGCGATCGATACATACGCATGTTTTGTATTCAAGGACTTTATAATATGAAAAATATACTAACGGCTCTAAATGAAACTTCCGCTGAAAAAGAAAGGTTAGCTGCTACCGTTGATTCGATAAACAAGTTCGGTAATGATTTAATTAAAATAGAAACCAACGAAGACTTGAAGAATTACTACACCAATTACTTTAACTTTTCTAAATAAAAAAGTTTGCATAGACCCAATTTGTTATTAAAAGCCATAATAAAAGTTCTTGGTAAATAATCTTCTTGCCATCTAAAAAATAATAAGCGATAACGCTCGAAAAAGGAATAATCATCAACATATAATTTTGAATTCCGAGCCGATTTGTAAATGGAATCATTATTACCACCAAAAAAATAAACAACAAAAGTATTTGTTGACATAATCTTGATTTAGTCACATTTTTAAGATAGTTGTGACGCATTTTCATTAATGCTAAAACTAAAACAAAGATAATAAAAAAGGCAGAAAAGAAAAATTCACCAATCATATAATTGGTAAATACTGGATTCGATGCGATTCCACTTTTATACTGATTAATTATTATAGGAAGGGTTCCACTTAAAAAATACCCAACCAATACAATTAATAAAGGAACCATAAGTCCAATCAAACCGATTGAAATGTCCCTCCAGGAAATAGATTTTAAAATGGCCACTCCAACAAATAACAATAAAATAAAAAATACGGCGGGAGCATACATCAAAGCGATAAGAGAAATCAATAATGCAGCATCAAAGGTAACTGCCATTGTCTTCTGATTTTTGTATAAGGCAAAAATCAAATCTAGTACAAAAACGAATAAAGAATTTAAAATCAGCAGCGGTGAAAATTGTGTGAACGCAGTAAATTGAGTTGACAATAACAAATAAATTAAAGCAGGCAACCATGATTGTTTAAAGAATACTTCATGTTTATTAAGCACATAATTTAAATGCAGTGCCTGGCTCGTAATGAATAAAAATATCAAACTTACAATCAACCAAGTATTACATCCATGAATCCAGTTTGTGACATTTTGATAGAATAATGTGCCTTCTTCAACTATTTTAGGAGGATGGCTAAACCCTAAAACAATATTGATAACTATTGAAAATAAGACAATTAGGGCAATCGGATAAAACTGGGTGGATCTAAATAATCGAACAAGCATAATAATCTAAATTAAACATTTTTTTAATTCTAAGAATTTGTACATTTGCCTATCAAAATTCTACTACTATGAATTCAATTATTTACGGAATCGCTGATGCGTGTACAGCAATGTTTAAATTATTACCTCCAATTGGTGCTATTGTAAATTGGGTATTCGGTTTAACAATTGCTACGGGTGTAATTTATTGGTTAAAGTACGACGCGGGTGTAAATCGTGGAGGTAAAAATTATATGGCTGATAAAGGCGAATAATCTTAAAAAATAAATTTTTATAAAACCTGTAGTACACCTTACTACAGGTTTTTTTTATCGATGAATCATTAACTTGGTAGTGCAATGAAACTGCCCCATACTATCGGAGGAGTATACTATATAAACACCTGAATTCACTTTTTCTCCCTTCAAATTTTTTCCATCCCAAATGGCCTGGCCTCCCAAGGATTTTCCCTCAAATACCAATCCTCCACTAACATCTGTAATTTTAATAGTACCATTGGCAATTACACCTTTTATTGCTATCTCTCCATCATATCCTTTTTCTACAGGGTTGGGATAGACCACAAGATCACTGCAATTTTCTTTCTCTCCATTAGTTGCATCACTTTGATAACTGATGAGCCCTTTTTCTGTACCGATAAACACCTCTCCATTAACATCGTTTATGCTCAGTGAGGTTATGTTATTTGAAAATAGCGGACTATTCTCAATTGTAAAATGTTTTATCTGGTTCTGACCATCCGCACTTAAAAGATATAAGCCAGAACTTTCTGTTCCAATCCATTTTCTATTAGCTCCATCAATAGCAATTACGGTCACCACGTCCGTTGCTAACAAATATTGATAGGAATTATCCTGCTTTATCAGTATTTGTTGTGGAGTAATACTAGGAGGATAAAACAAATACACCCCTTGATCAGTCCCCGCCCAAATTGTTCCCTCTAAATCTTTCTGAATAGTACGCACACGGTTCGATCCAAAATCAACAACGTCATATTGATCGTCGCTTGTATTGTCAATGGTACGATTATCATTAAAAACTAAAATCCCCTCTTTCCCACCTACATTTTCAAATAAAGTAAGCCACTTATATCCGTTTTGATCAATAATGATATTTCCGCACTTTGAACTACTATTTACAATTCCGGGAAACTTAAACCCTTTCCATTGTCCATCAGATTTACGAACATTAATTACATTCAATGTTCCTGCGTTAGATACCCATAAATTATTATTATCATCAAATGCAATTCCATGCACTTTCACTTGGCCAGGATTTCCAACTTGTTGTGTAAGTGAACTATTATTATCACGATATAACGTTATCGCCTGTCCGTTATTGATTTCTAACAGTCCGGGGCCAGATGCTCCAATAAACACATGATTGCTGTTTGACGGATCAATAGCTACCGAAACGTTATCGTAAAAATTATAAGTGCCGAAATAGGGGGTTTGCGCTGCCAATCCATCGTAGGTTGTCCATGAACCATTATCAAACTTCGAAAACCCATTGTATCCATATTGATTTGCCCAAGTTCTGTTCTTTGGACCGTGTGTCATCCACAGCACTCCTTTATTAAATTGAATATCGTTACTTCCTGAGCTATATGGCCCTTGAGGCATTACTGTCGAATAGGTGGATCCTTGATTTGAATATAAACCACGATTATTATCCGCTACCCAAAAATTACCATTATGATCTTTTATAGCACTTCGAAGGGTAGGATCCCAAATTTGTCCCGATGAGATTGTATTGATAGGGGCTAATGTTTGGTCAAAATAAAGTGCTGAATCGTCGGTAACAACTACTAAATTGCCTTGAGAAACTTGAAGATTTTTTAAAGGAGATAAATTTTTCAATGATAACGGCAATGCATATCCCCAATTACCATTAAATGCCAAAAGCGTATCGCCGCTAGACTTTGAATAATTAAAAAACAAAATTGAATTAAAATTAACGGCCAAGTTAAAAATCCCTTGTCCACTTATATCATTATAGATTTTATTCCAGTTTGCTGCATTTGCTAATAATGGATTTGACTTGTTAGCCTGATAAATCCCATCAGCTGCTGCTGCAAATAATGATGTATCATTGTAAGTTAATTGATAAACTTCTCCCCCCCCTCCTGCACCAACATAATAGGTGTCTTTTACTTCTTGTCGTTGTAAGTCTAAAACCACTATTCCAAATCCACAACTAATATAAGCGTATCGCCCATCAATGCTCACTGAATTGATTCGCTTATTGCCAGGTATATTTTTTCTTTTTATATCGGAAATATTCAATACTTGACCATCATCGTATAATAAATCGATATTAGTCGATGTATATGCAATAACTAATAAGTGGAAACTTGTTGAGTAAGCAATATCTGTTATTCCAAAATCACTTAACCCATTTAATTTTGATTTTCTTTCAACCGCTTTTTCAGTTAAATCATAACTGTAAAAGCCATCATCGGTTGCACAATAGATACGTCCATTCCCTTCAACTACCTTCTTCGCATGAATGTATGGTAAATGCTCTCTCCAATTCCCAATTTCAAAATTCTGAGCACTTGCACTAATCGTATTAAATATCGCAAACAATAGCAATAAATACTTTTGAATCCATTCGGTTTTTAAACGTCCTTGCATAGGCCGACTAAATTAATCATATTCTACTAATCTTGACTTTTCATTACTTTCCAAGAACCACAATAAAAAGGAAATAAAAAGTTAATTTTGCATCGCAACAAAATGCAATATCAATTATGTTACGATCACATACCTGCGGAGAGCTGGCATTGAATAACCAAGGAATGGAAGTTACCCTTTGTGGCTGGGTACAAAAATCAAGAGATTTAGGCGGACTGACTTTTATTGATCTACGGGATCGTTATGGTATTACGCAACTTGCATTTAATATGGATGTAAATGCAGATTTATGTGGGGAGGCTCGTAAACTGGGAAGAGAGTTCGTAATTAAAGCTACGGGAATCGTTAAGGAGCGCGAAAGTAAAAATGCCAAAATAGCTACGGGAGAAATTGAAATAATTGTTTCTCGCTTTGAAATATTAAATGAAGCAATAACTCCGCCTTTTACTATTGAAGAGCAAACGGATGGAGGTGATGATTTGAGAATGAAATTCCGTTATTTAGATTTACGTCGAGCAAATGTGCGTGCTAATCTAGAATTGCGTCACCGCTTAGCTATTGAAACTAGAAACTACTTGGATAGTCAATTATTTTTAGAAGTCGAAACTCCTGTTTTGATTAAATCAACACCAGAAGGTGCGAGAGATTTTGTTGTGCCTTCTCGAATGAATCAAGGACAGTTTTATGCCCTTCCACAATCGCCCCAAACTTTTAAGCAATTATTAATGGTTGCTGGATTCGATCGTTATTATCAAATTGTTAAGTGCTTTAGAGATGAAGACTTAAGAGCAGATCGTCAGCCTGAATTCACGCAGATTGATTGCGAAATGAGTTTTATTGAGCGAGAAGATATTTTACAAACATTTGAAGGATTGGTTCAACATTTATTTAAGAAAGTGAAGGGAATAGAAATTGGCCAGCTACCACGAATGAGCTACGAAGATGCGATGAAATTTTATGGTTGTGATAAACCTGACACTCGTTTCGAAATGAAATTTGTCGAGATGAATGAAGTGGTCAAAGGAAAAGATTTCAAAGTATTTGATGATGCAGAATTAGTAGTGGGCATCAATGCAAAGGGATGTGCGGAATATACACGTAAACAGCTAGACGAGTTAACAGAATTTGTGAAGAAACCACAAATAGGCGCAACAGGTTTGGTATATGCCAGAGTGAATAGTGATGGAAGTATCAAATCTAGCGTAGACAAGTTTTATGATGCAGACGCTTTACAAAAATGGGTGGAGGAAATGAATGCCGTCGCCGGCGACTTAATTTTAATTTTGGCTGGACCTGCTAACAAGACGCGAAAAGCGATGAATGAACTTCGACTGGAAATGGGCACACGCTTAGGACTAAGAGATAAAAACACCTACAGCTGTTTATGGGTAGTCGATTTTCCTTTGTTGGAATACAATGAAGAAGTCAATCGCTATTTTGCAATGCATCATCCATTTACTTCTCCTCTTCCTGAAGATTTACCATTTTTAGATTCCAATCCAGGGCAAGTTCGTGCAAATGCTTATGATATGGTTATTAATGGTGTTGAAGTAGGTGGCGGCTCCATCCGTATTTATAATAAAGACTTACAAGCAAAAATGTTTTCACTTTTAGGATTCACTTCCGAAGAAGCGCAAGAGCAATTTGGATTTTTAATGAATGCTTTTGAGTTTGGCGCTCCTCCACATGGGGGTATCGCATTTGGATTTGATCGATTGTGTTCTTTATTCGGCGGATCCGAAAGCATCAGAGATTTCATTGCTTTCCCTAAAAATAATAGTGGTCGTGATGTGATGATTGATGCTCCATCGCTTATACATGCCGATCAATTAAAAGAACTGGGATTAAACTAAAATTTAATTTAAGAACATAAAAAAAGCGACATTAAAATGTCGCTTTTTTTATTATTTGATTGTTACCCTTCTTGAGTATAGATTATCATCTGTTTGAATCTTTAAAAAATAATAACCCGCTTTTTTATCTTCTAAATTGATTGTATAAACGGCAGTATTGGTGTGGTCTGATTCAATTTCTGCTATTTTGTTGCCTAATAAATCATAGACAGCTACTATAGGGTTTTGATTTTGAGTTTCAGATAATTTGATATTGATAACTCCGTTAGATGGTTGTGGGTAAATTGAAAGCTCGTTAATCGTATGGTTGATTTTTGAAACTTCGTCTGTTTGGGCAAATAAATTTGTAGTTGAAATGAACAGAAACAGAATAAGTGTTAAGTAAAATTTAGCTTTCATAATCTTCATTTTTTAATATTCGATTTTTAACAATAACCTTGCCGTTATTTGTTATTGTATAAATTCATGGTAGTTTGAAGCCCTGCACCTACAAAACTTTTAATCATTTCAACTGCGATATCAACCCTTGGAAGTAAATCAATTCCCTCTGCACTTGTCCAATGTCCGAGGACGTAATCAACTTGCTTTCCTTTGGGATAATTATTTCCAATACCAAACCGCAGTCGTGCAAATTGTTCTGTATGCAAACATTCGATAATGTTAGTTAGCCCATTGTGTCCAGCAGGTCCACCAGATGGTTTCATGCGTAAAGTTCCAAATGGTAGTGCTAAATCATCTGTAATAACCAATAAATTTTCTTTACTTATTTTCAGCTCTTGTAACCAATATCGGATAGCTTCTCCACTCAGGTTCATGTAAGTGGTAGGTTTAATTATATAAACCTGACGACCTTTAAACTTCCCGTCGGCAATCCAAACACGTTTTCCAGATGAAAAATCGGTGGATAATGCTTTTGCCAAGGCGTCTACCACGTCAAACCCAATGTTATGTCGCGTATGGACATAATCAGGTCCAATATTTCCTAAACCAGCGATTAAGTATTTCATGATTTGGTTAAAATACGAATAGAGGAGCGCTTGTGGCACTCCTCTATTGCTAAACTTTAGAAGCTAAATTATTTTTTTGAAGCTTCAGCTGCTTCAGCTGAAACGTTACGTGTCATATTAACACCTACAATCACATTTGCCGGCGACTCTAACAAAGTCACATCAGACAAATTCAAGTCGCGAACACGGATAGTATCCCCGATTTTTAATGATGAAATGTCCACTGAAATAAAATCAGGTAAGTTCGCTGGTAAAGCTTTTACCTTTAAGCGACGATATTTAGTAACTAATTTACCTCCCATTTTAACACCTTCAGAAGCACCTGTTAATTTTACAGGGATACTCATTGTTACCGGTTTGTTATCAAACACCTGAAGAAAGTCTGCATGGATGATAACATCAGTTACCGGATGATATTGTACATCCTGAATTACACATTGGTACTCTTTTCCATCAACTGATAATTTCACCATGTGAACATCAGGAGTGTAAACAAGACCTTTGAATGATGACAAGTCGGTAGAGAAATGAACTTGCTCTTCGCCACCATAAAGTACGCATGGAACCATATCGCCGTTACGAAGGCTTTTTACCTCTTGTTTAGAGATGTTCGTACGCTTTGATCCATTAATTTCAATCGTTTTCATTTGGGTAATAATTATTCTTTTACAAATAGTGAACTTATAGACTCATATGCATACACTCGCTGAATTGCTTTAGCAAATAGAGCTGATGTAGATAATTGTTTAATTTTTGTTGATTCTCGTTTAAGTGGAATTGTATCGCACACCACCAACTCCGTCAAATGAGAATTTTCAACTCGCTCGTATGCCGCTCCACTAAGAACAGGATGTGTACAGAAAGCACGTACAGACGCAGCTCCGGAATCAATTAACAAGCCTGCCGCTTTTGTTAAAGTACCTGCGGTATCGATAATGTCATCTACTAAAATGACATCTCGTCCCTTCACATCCCCAATAACAGTCATACTTTCAATTTCATTTGCTCTCTTTCGATGCTTATCAATAATTGCCATATCAGCATTGAAATAAGAAGCATACGTACGAGCACGATGAACACCACCCATATCTGGTGCACAAATAAGCATGTTAGGTAAATCTAAACTTTTAATATACGGAACAAAAATCGCCGAGGCGTCCATGTGATCCACAGGAACATCAAAAAAACCTTGAATTTGTGGAGCATGTAAGTCCATGGTCATAATTCGCGTAACCCCAGCAGCAGTTAAAAGATTAGCTACTAATTTAGATGCAATAGCAACCCTAGGCTTGTCTTTACGATCACTTCTCGCAAAACCAAAATAAGGGATAACAGCTGTAATATAATGCGCAGATGCTCTTTTTGCTGCATCAATTAAAAGCAACAACTCGAATAAATTATCCGTTGGAGAAAAGGTACTTTGAATTATAAATACATCACATCCACGTACACTTTCATCAAAATACGGAGAAAACTCTCCGTCGCTAAACCTAACCACTTGAAGATCACCTAGGCCAGCACCATAATGACTTGCTATTTGTTCTGCAAGATACTTTGATGCGGTACCACCAAATATTTTAACCTGACGTGCCATAAATTGATGTGGGCTATGATTTTTAGGGATGCAAAGAAAAGAAAAATATACCTTATGTCAAAGAGAATTCACAACCAATTGTTAAAATCCGCGACATTTTGGGGAATACTTTACTTTTTTCTTTTCAGCTTGAATTCAAGATGTTAAATATTTAATGACTTAAAACATTTGGAATAGCCTTATTACTTTCGTAATTTAGCACCTCCAAAACAATAAGGTGAAATTGTTTAGTTTGATTTCCAGAGATTTAACACTAACCTCTGAATGGTGTTAAAATGATTGGAAACTATTTTTAACGTTGGCCTTTACATCTCCAACCTCTTAAAAATAAAGTGCTTAAGAACTAAACAAAGTCGCTGAAACAATTTATTAAACTGCCCGGGTGGCGGAATTGGTAGACGCGCTGGTCTCAAACACCAGTGATAGCAATATCGTATCGGTTCGACTCCGATCCCGGGTACTTAGTTTTGTTAAGCGATATTATCATTTCGATGTTCAATCTTCGGGCGATTGAATAAATTGGCAATTTAAGGTGTCGGTTTAATTTGTGAACATTTCTGAAATTTCGTGAGTTGATTTGTTTTGATAACATTTATTAACCCTTAAAAACGGATTTTTATGAAACTTTTAAAAACTTCAGTACCGTTGTGGCTTGTTCTGGTTATTGTTGCTGGACTAGGAACAGGCACATTTATTTCGATTTGCGCATTCAAAGACAAAAAAACGCAACAAGATTCATTATCAACAAATAATGATTGTGGTATCATTCGTTACCGATCTAGTCGTCATGGTGAATTTACTAGACCATTATTAATGGCTGATAGTCCTAGTGAAAGTAACGAATACTTGGATTTGAAAAGTAATATTATTGAGGCAATAAATGCCGCCACAATTTCCGGTGGAGTGTCTTCAGCATCTGTTTATTTCCGTGATTTGAATTCTGGTAAATGGATTTTAATCAATGGGAATGAAAAATATAGCATGGCTAGTATTATGAAACTCGTAACAATGATGTATCATTTGCACGTAGATGAAATAAAACCAGGTTGGTTAAATCAAAAAATATTAGTTGAAAAAAGTCTTATTGGTAATAATATACAAACTGAAGAAGGACCTCAGTTAATATTAGGGAAAGAGTATACCGTAAAGGAGCTAATCACTTTTATGATTCGTTATTCTAATAACAATGCCACTGCCCATCTTAATTCATTTATTGATTTCGATGATTATAAATTGTTCTTTTCTGATATAGGACTTCCTGTACCAGATCCAAAAGCCAGTGACTATACATTATCAAGCGACCAGTGCAGTCGTTTTTTGCGATTGCTTTTTAATTCCTCGATTTTGAGCAATAAAAATTCAGAGTTTGCATTATCATTATTAAGTGAAAGTGTTTACCACGGCGGACTTTTAAGGAACATTACTGAAAAAAATGTAAAAATTGCACATAAATTTGGAGAGCGCTTTTATCAAGATGCAAATCAATTGCATGAAACTGCGATTTTTTATACGAATGAAAACCCATATTTAATTACTGTACTTACGAACGGAAAAGACACCGCACAAGAAGCAGCTTTGATTGGTAAAATTGGCTCTATAACTTTCGATTATTCGAAAAACAAAATTCAATAATTCCATCCTTTTCACAAATTAAATTTTATTATAACTACTTTTGCATTGGATAGATTAATACACATTCGTGTGTATTTCTGTAACTGTAAGTTTACGTCCTATTAATTGTTAAAAAACATTTTTATTAAGACGTTGATGGTTCAATTAAAATGCACCCGTAGTTCAATTGGATAGAATGACAGATTCCGATTCTGTTGGTTGTGGGTTCGATTCCCGCCGGGTGCACCAGTAATCAAAAAATCAAAAGGCGAAGCCAAGAAAAAATGTTTGTGTGAACCAAGCTTGCTTAGGTGAACAAAAACTTTTTTGCTTGCAGACTGAAAGTCTGATTTTGATTTTTTATTTTCCACTTGGCTAGGTGGGAAAAGGAAAGATTTAATATAAAATTATATTATTATTTTCCCTTCTCCTCTTTCCACATCTCCGCTACTAATGTTAATTCATTGTACCAATCTTCACCATACTTGCGTGTGAGCGATTCTTTCAAAAATTGAAAGACGGGAACTTTTAAACTCTTACCTAACTTGCAAGCAGG